>DATJVT010000266.1:0-21758 GCA_035501695.1 Terriglobia bacterium
TATCGGATCAATGCGGGGCGCCTACCGGAAGGCCACTGGGTACTGGATCCGGAGCAGGGCCACGGGCGCATCATCGGCGAAGTCTGCCACTTTGTGGATTTGTTCACGTTTCTCAGCGACGCGCTACCCATCCGGGTGGAAGCCTGGCCCCTGGGTGAGAGCAGCGATGAGAACAATATCCACATCCAGGTATCACTGGCGGACGGGTCCAAGGGAGAAATCTTCTACTTCGCTTGCGGGGACACGAGCGTACCCAAAGAAAGGCTGGAAGTCTTCGGCCGGGGCCGGACGGCGATCTGCGATGATTTCCGCAAGCATGTGTTCTACTCTTCGAACCACCCCCGATCCCAATCTCTCTGGCAGCAGGACAAGGGGCATGGCGACGAACTGAAGTGCTTTGTTGACGCCATGGAAGGAAAGGCGCCGCCCCCCATAGGCTTCGACAGCCTCTGGGCGACCACCCTGGCGACGTTTCGCATATGCGAATCGCTGCTGGGAGGCGGGTCTCGCTCCGTCGTGTTCCCCACCAAGAAATGAAAGCAATCTCGAATCCCGGCAAGGGCAGTCAATCACTCAACGCCTAAGCGAATACAGGACAACCTCAATGCGGATCCTGACCGTAGTTGGAGCGCGGCCCAATTTCGTCAAAATAGCGCCTCTGCTCGATGAGATGGGGCGTTTCCCCGGGATGGAAAGCATCCTGATCCATACCGGACAACACTATGATTACGAGATGTCCAAGGCCTTTTTCGACGATCTGGAAATCCCCCCTCCCCATGTAAACCTGGAAGTGGGCTCCGGCACAGGAGTAACTCAGACGGCCGAGATCATGCTGCGGCTGGAGCCAGTAATGGAGGCGGTACAGCCGGACGCCGTGATTGTGGTGGGAGATGTGAACTCCACTCTGTCCGGGGCGCTGGCCGCAGCGAAAATCGGCTTGCCTCTCGCGCACGTGGAGGCTGGATTGCGTAGCTTTGACCGCACCATGCCGGAAGAGCTCAACCGTATTCTGACGGACGATTTGGCGGATCATCTCTTCGTCTCAGAGCCCAGCGGCGTGGAGAACCTGCGTCGTGAGGGCCGGCCGAGCGAGTGTATCCACCTGGTCGGCAATGTCATGATTGACGCCCTGCGCAAATTCCTCCCGCGCGCGAAATCTCATCCTTTTCCGTGCCACTTACAACCCTTTTCCGGGTCCCACGACAAGCGAGCCGGCGCGTATGGACTGGTGACCCTCCATCGGCCGGCAACGGTGGATCATCTGGCTACGCTTCGTACGATTTGGGCCGCCCTGGAAGTAATTGCGCAGGATGTACCGTTGATCTTTCCGGTCCATCCGCGGACGCAACAGCGTTTGGTGGAAGGCGGGCTGGGCGTCTCGTGGCAAGAGGCTTCGTGCGGCATTCACGTGGTCCCTCCGATGAGCTACCTTCAGTTTCTCAGGCTCCAGAGCGAAGCCCGGCTGATCATCACGGACTCTGGAGGTGTCCAGGAGGAAAGCACGGCGTTGGGAATTCCCTGCCTGACCGTCCGGGAGAACACCGAGAGGCCCATTACGCTCAACGAAGGGACGAACTTGTTGGTGGGGTTGAATGGCCGCCGCCTGGTGGAGGAAGCGCGAAGGATCCTGCGGGGCGAAGGCAAGAAGGGTCATATACCCAAGCTTTGGGACGGCCATGCCTCCGCCCGCATCGTGCGGGTGCTGGCGGAAAGGATCACTTCTCGATCCGAGACAAAACACGTGACAGCACAGCCGCCGGACCCTTGTATGGCAGTGGCCGGCGTTCTGGCCAACTGATTCGCAGTCCTTCCTCCGGCCCGCTCCACAAAGAGGAGTGGCCCTGGAAAACAGGTGGACTGGGATGGCGGCCCCGACGGGGGCGTCAGGTCAATTGTTGCAAAGCCGCTTTGGCAGTACGGAGGACCGATGGGGATACCCAAAGGGAAGACTGCGCCAAAAGGTCCAAAGCAGAGTTGGCTTGGGAGTGGGTCAAGTGGCGCAGGGCAGCGGCCCACAGGACAAGTCCCAGGGACCCGTGAACCTCCAATCCCAATGACTGTGCAAATAGGCGCGCAGCGGCATCGTCAGTCAGTAGCCAATCAGCACTCAGTTGACGCGCCAATGCGATGGCCGTGGCTTCGCCGTAGTGCAATAACCCTGCTTGTTGCCAGGAGCGGGCATCGAGGGCTGGACCAGAGTCGAGTTCGGTCAACCGCAACCAAGCGGGTTTGTGAACATGCCAGCCCCGTTCGCGCCTGACCATTTCCTGATCGACAGCGTTAGGAATATAGACAACGCCTGCGGACGCCAGGAGGTGCCGAACTCCGGCCTCTTCGAGATGCAAAAGTGGGCCCGTATCGCAAACGATGCGCTTCATCGTCGGACGTTCTGCTTCTCCCGAAGCGCCCATTCAATGTCTTCGCGCTGGAAGCGTTCTTGGAGTTCGGCAGCGCGGTGGCCGATGAATTCCACCAGCGCGGCTCGTACAGCCTCCGCCTCATCGTGGAACCATCCGATTTCCACCAGCCGCGAAAGTTCTTCGGCGATCTTTTCCGGCAATCCGATGTTTATGGCTTTCACGGTTGTTCAGCCCTTCAACCACTCTTCCCTTGCGTTCTCAATTGGCGAGGGAACATTCAACAGCAGACCTCTCCCCTTTGACATTGTACGCCAGCACGCAGTGGCTTTTCAGCCTTGATTTAATGGAATGCCGGAGTTTCACCCGTTACCATGGCTACCCTCACAACCGGGCTCGATAAGCTCATCTCCGCGGGGGCGGTTTCCGTTGCGGATTGCACATCTTTCTATTTGCGCAAGGGCAAACGCCTTTTCGATACGTCCGGGGCACTGGTGGCTCTGATTATCACCAGCCCCCTCATGCTCCTGTGCGCGCTGCTGGTGCGCCTGACCTCGCGGGGTCCGGTTCTCTTCCGCCAGACTCGGGTAGGCCGTTATGGGCGCCCATTTACAATCTTGAAATTTCGAACCCTGCTGGAGGGATCCGAAGCCCTGGGTTCATCCCTGGTTCTTCCCTGTGATCCCCGCCTGACCCCGGTGGGTTTCTTCCTGCGCCGCACCAAGCTGGATGAATTGCCGCAGTTCGTTAACGTCCTGCGCGGTGATATGAGTTTGGTGGGGCCGCGGCCCCGCGTGCCAACGGAAGTCGACGCGACCAATCCCCTGGACCGCATCCTGCAGGGAGTGCGGCCGGGAGTGACTTCATATGCCACGGCTCATCACCACATGGAAGCCGACTACTGTGCCCGTTACTCCGATCCGCAGGCTGCCCACCGCGGCCTCCTGCCGCAGAAGCGCTCGCTTGATTGCGAGTACCTGCTAAACATGTCGTTCCTCCTGGACTTGAAACTCCTGATGCTGACCTTAGTCCTGCTCTATTTTCCCTGCAGGTCTCCGGGCACACTCGAATGTGAACGCGGTAGTGTTCCGGCGGACTCCATTCTGGACCGGGTACTTGAACGCTGAGATTGTAAGGAGGGAATTATGCGAACACGACGCCTGAGAAGCGCGTTTTTCGGACTCTTGATCTCGATGGGGTTATCCCCCCTCCCTCTGGCGATGAGTCGGACCCCCGATGTCATCGGCCGGGTGGTGAGTTCGTCCAACGCGACGGTGGAAGGCAGCCCCTTATTGGCCAACGGCGCCATCCTTTCCGGGGACTCCATCAAGGTTGGCGAAGGAGGGTCGGTATTTCTGAGTTTCTCGGCTTCCGCCAGGGCGGCCCTGGGCCCAGGCACCAGCGCGCGTTTCAGCGGAGCAAAAGGGAAAACGGAGGCCCAATTCCTTGCCGGAGCCCTGTCTGTCGATGTCGAGGGGAAAGACGCTTTCATCGTAACCACCTCCACGCACCGCTTCCAGCCACGCAGCGAGGGAAGGACGGAATTCCGGGTCGAGCTTCTCGCCGGTCAGAGGACCGTGGTCGAGACGCAACAGGGAGAACTGGCAATCACCGAGAAGCGGTCGGGTGAGAGCTACACCCTTACGGAAGGCTTGCTGGCGGAAGTCCCTGCCGCCGGAGCAGGAATTCCGGGCCAGAATGAGGGGACAGCCGTCGCTATCGGCAAGGCAGTTGGCGCGACCGAAGCGATACGAAGCGGATCCGAACTTCACGCGGGTGAATCGATTCACGATAACGACCTGCTTTCCACGGGGGTGTCGGGGACCGCGGTGGTGCAAACCTCGGCCGGGAACCAAGTCACCCTCAATGCCAATACCATCGGACGATTCACGGTCCAGGCGGGCCGGGTGCGGTTCAGGATGGAGGAGGGAACCGTGGTGGGTGAAGGCAACGGCGAGGGCGCCATTCTCATTGCGACGCCAAATTTTCTGATCCAGCCAATTGCGCCGGCGCCTTCCAAGATATACGTTGGGGTTCAGACGGACGGTAGCACCTACATCGAGTCGCAGTCCGGCGATGTCAGAATCGACGATCTCCAGACAAATCAGGCCTACCTCTTGCCTTCCGGACAGAGCGTACTGGTTCCTGCGGGCACCACGGGGATTGCCGGATTACAGACATTGCAGCCGGCCAATCCCTCCGCCGCTACCTCCAGTGCGGCGCCCAGCAACCCGCAGTCTGCCAGCGCCAACAAGCCGCAGGGGCACACGGGGTTGATCATCCTGGGAGTTGCCGGTGGCGCGGGTGCGGCGGCGGCCGCGGCCCTGGCGGGGGGACACGGTGGTGGGGGCAGTCAGCCCGTGAGCCCCTCATCGCCTTAAGATCACAAATTGCAAGAGACGGCACTCTACTGCCCGCGAAGCGCTACACTGACCGCCAATGTTCCCGCGACCGGGACGTCGATTTCCCGCCGGACGGGCCGATAACCCGGTGCGAACAGAATGAGGGTGTGGTGTCCCGCCGGCAAATTGAACGAAGCAGGGGTTTTTTCGCTCCGGGGCGCGCCATCCACATAAATCGTGGCCCCGGCAGGCTGGGTCGTGAGGGAAACATTCAGCTCCGGTGGAGCCGGAGGCGCGGGTGGCAGTTCGATGGTTCGCTCGACGAGTGCCTGATCGCGGACTTCAAACTTACCCTCCACAGGTTCCCTTCCGGTTTGCCTGACAAGGAAGGTGTGCTGACCGGCATCGACCTGCGCACGGACCGGCGCCAGGCCATAAGATTTTCCGTCAATCAAAACTTCAGCTCCCGGTGGGTTGGTCGAGAGGGCGATTTCTCCTCGAGGGAGAGTGAGAGTGGCGTTCATGGAACTCTCACTTCCCGCCGCTATCGTCACGCTCTGTTGCGCCGTGTTATAGCCTTCTTTTGCGACCTGGATGGTGTGCGGGCCAGGTGAAAGGCCGTTAAACGAGTGCGGTGTAATCCAGTCAGGATGTTTCTGCCCGTCCACGGTAACTATGGCTCCGGGTACATTTGAGGTTACCGTTAGCCGGCCGGTTGCCAAATGGGGAATGGTGGCGGCGGGTTGAGGCGTGGGAGTCGCGCGGAGGCCGGGAGGAGGAGGAGCCGCCGCTGACGGGAGGGGCTGAGGTTTTACGGGCCCGGAAGAGAAGTTCTGGGCGCCTCTCGGAGGAACAGGCGGAACTTCGGCTGGTTTGCCCACGGAGCCGGCATCGGGAGGCGCGGCCTGTCGCCCGGCCGGGGAAGAGCCGGTAGCAATCGACTGACCGGGAGCCGGCGGAGAGGTGGACTTACCCATGATGGGTTCCTGAGCCGGCGTAGGGCCGGCATCTGGAGACCCCGGATTGAACGGGACTTGCACGGGCGCACCCGACGCAATCGCGGGGGCGGGAGCAAGTTCTGGGCTTTCAGCGGGTTTTTCCGCTGGCCTGGAAGGGGTTGTCCAGGCGGCCAGGCGGCTGCGGAAGGTTCTCATCCATGCGCCCGACCGGGGCAGAAAGTAACCGGCCGAAAAGAACGCCGCGGCCGTGAGGACAAATGAGACCCACAGCGGAATTCGGCGCTGTTTAGGGACGGGTCCGGAGGATGCGTTCAGGAAGGGTCTCGCCTCATTGCCGGCCACCGGCTTCGTAAGAGTCGGGGACTCCGTCCCGGGAGCGATCTCCACTTCCATGCCTTTAGCGGACCCCTGCGTTTCTCCGGGATAACGGGCGGCAAGCCCTCCGGGGCCGGTAGTTCCAGCTGTCGGAATCGATCCTCCAACGGCGACCGCGGGAGCCGGAGGCGGCATTCCCCGTGCGGGGGCAACTGGCCGGACGCTCATCCGGTCGCCCCCGGCGCCATTAGCCGCCAGCGGAGTTTGCGGCAACGACCCTGTCAGGGCCCCGGCGCCAGTTGCCGGGGAGCGTCCCGGCGAAACGGTTACGGATGCAATGGGCGCCGCCGGCAGGGGTTCAGCAATGCGGGTTGTAGCCCGGTCCCCTCCCGGCATTGGAGCCCTTGCTCCCCCCGCCTCTTCCGCCACGATCTTCTCCACCGAGGCCCCATCCCCCAAGGAAAACTCCTGGGCTATCTCCACAACCGTCCGGGCGCCAACCGGCCTCCGGCGGTCCGTATACCCCCTAATCATCGCTTGCTCGCAAAGTAAGTTGATGAGCCGGGGGATTCCTGCCGAGATCATTGACACAGCCTTTGTCGCCCCCGGGGTGAAGACCGTCTGGACGGCACCACCCGCGACCGAAAGGCGATGAGCGATATACTGCAGGGTTTCTGCGTCGCTCAGGGGACCCGTCCTCAGCCGCAAGGCAATTCTCTGGCAAAAGGGTTGTAGCTCGGGCTGCCTCAGGATTTCAATGAGTTCCGGTTGTCCGGCGACTACGACCGGCAGGAGTTTCTCCGAGTTGACCTCGAGGCTGGAGAAGACATGCACAAGATCGAATACCGGCCTCGACAGGGCTTGCGCCTCGTCGATGATCAGCAGGTGTTTATTGCCCGCTGCGTGACCCTGGAGAAGCCAGTCCTGAAGGGTCTGCAATGTCCGGTCCCGTTCTCCGGGCTTGTGCTCAATTCCAAAATCCCCCAGCACATAATCAAGAAACTCGGCCGCTTTCATGCGCGGGTTGAAAACGTACGCAATTGAGGTGTTCTCGTCGCGCAGTTGGCCGATCAGCTTGTGGAGCAGCAGGGTCTTCCCTGTCCCCACTTCCCCTATCAGAAGGATCAATCCGTGGCGCGAGTGGACTCCCTCCAGCAAGGAGGTGTAGGTCTTGTCCGTCTCAGCGGTGCTGAAAATAAACTGCGGGTCGGGATTAACTATAAAGGGGTCTTTGGCGAGCCCGAAAAAGTTGTTGTACACAGGAAACCTGCGCCTTCGGCATCATCACCCTAGCCTTTTATAGGGCCTTCCGCCGGGGCTTGTCAACTCTATGCAGGATCAGCCTTTTGGAGGGTCTCTTTTTTTTGTTGAATTGATTTGCAGTTTATGCTATATACGGCGAAGCTGGTCTAGTGCCGCTTGGGACAGGCGTGGAGGGAGCGCCTGCTACTCCAGGGCAGCCAAACACCGCTGGACCTCCGCGCCTCAGTAGTTCAACAATTCGCCTGTTCTTATAGATCATGACGGGACAACCATGAGCCTTATTATCGATGCCCTCCGAAAAGCCGAAGAAGAAAGAGCGGCGCTGGCCAAGTCTCAGAACCCTTCCGGCGCCACGCCCCTCGCAGTTCCCGCTCCGCCCCCTGCGGAGAAGGCCGGCGCGCCCCCCAGTAAGCACTCCGGACCCGGAAGGTCGAAACCGGAGGACCAGTCGCTGCGGCGCAGCAAACGCGTCAGCCTCGCCGTTCCGATCTCATTAAGTGGGATGGACAGTTCCGGGCATGAGTTCCATGAATCCACGCGGACGGTCGTGGTGAACAAACATGGCACGAGGGTCACCACTTCACATGACCTGGTTATGGGTAGTGTGGTCACGATAGAAAATCGCAGCCTGGGTATTTCGGCAAAGGCGACCGTGGTAAGTCTTGGCAAGCGGCGTTTTCCGGACGAACCCATTGAGGTGGGTCTCCAGCTAAGCGAGGCTGGAAACGTCTGGGGCATCATTTTTCCCCCGGAAGACTGGGAGCCGGGGCCTCCCATGGGAAGGGAGGGGGAAGAACTGGGGGCGACGTCCCGTGGGCCCGTCATGCCCGGGGGTACGGAAACCTCTTCGGCCTCGGCGAACCTTCCTGCCCAGTCCAATCGCATCCCACGGAGCGGCCCTGAAACCCCGATATTCACTTCCCCTGAGCCACCGGCAGCCAGGACCACAACCTCTGCGACAATTACCTCGCCAGCGCCGCCACCGGGCGCGCCTTTGGGCCCCTCGCGAGAGAGAATTGACACGATTGCAGCGGCAGTACTGGCAAAACTCACGAGGAGCCTCGATGAGGCTGTCGACACCCGTCTGAAAGCCTACACCGAAAAGATCATCCGTTTCACCAACCAGTTTGCCCTGCGGGTGCAATCCAATTTCCAGGATGCGGCCAATCGGACCGAGGACCAGATGGTGGTCTTGATTCAGCAAAAACTCGGGACCCTTGCCGACCGTGTTCAGGGTTCCCGCACGGTCCTGGAGAACCTGCTGGCCCGTTTCGAAGCCGTTCAGCAAAGCTCGAAGACCCTGGTGGAAGATACGGAACATGCCGTCCGCGAAGCCAGCCACACCGCATTGGAGTCGGCGCTTCAGGATCTAAACGCGAGCCTTCGCCAGGGAATTGCGAGTACATCCGCCACCTTGCAGGCAGAGTGTCAGGAGCAGGTGCTGGGGGCGGTTTCAGCGACCGTTAACGCTACCCTGGCCAAAGCCGACGACCGGCTCTCCGCCCTTATGAAGGACCGGATTTTCAAGTCTTACGCGGAGTTGAAGAAGCAACAGGATCAATTGATCGACGGGATCAAGGAACAAATCAACCACCTTGCCCTGTCTGGAACTACAAATATAGCCTCCAGATTCGAAGCGATGGCGGGAGAGTTGGTCCCCACTCTCCGGGAAGGGATGGAGAAATCTCTGCACGAGTCCGCCGCGCAGGTGGTGACGGGCACCGTCCAGTCCCTGCAGGAACAAGCCCAGTTACTGACCCAGGATACTTTGGTTTCGCTGCAGCAAGCCGTCCAGGCCCTGCAGGAGCGGATGCAAGACGAAAGCGGCAAGATCCGGCAAGCCTCCGAGGAACAGATCGGCAAGACCGCCAAGGCATTCAGCGATAACGTCGCCGAGCGGTCGGAATTGGCTATGGACGCGGTACAGACCGCGGTGGAGCAGGGAAGTTCCAAACTACGGGCGGCGCAAGTGGAATCGGTGAGGAGTATCAGGGCGGGCGTCGAAGACTTTCAGCAGCAACTCACCGCGCGCTCTGCCCTGGCCCTCGAGAGCTTCCAAAAGAATCTCCAGGACCAGGCCAGAGATTTACAGGATGGTGCGGTTCTTCAGTTCTCGCAAAAACTTCAGACGACTGCGGACGAAATGGCGGAGGCCTCCGCGGATAAGGTGCACCACCTCATTCAGGACGGGACGGGGGCCGTGACCGAATCCCTCACCAAGGAGCTGGAAAAACGCCTGGCGGCCGGGGCGGATGAATTTTATGCCCGGTCGGGCCAGGAACTTCAAAGCCGCCTGCAGGGGCAGGCGCTAGCCCAACTGGAGGGGGTAATTCAAACCGCTTCCCAGAAACTCAGCGAGTACCTCAACAAGCTGACGGAGGAGGCTGGGCTGACCCTCGAGAAACAGTCTCAGGTGGAACTCCAAAAGGTCTCGGGCGCGCTCCTGAAGTCGACATCCGAAACACTGGAGAAGGAAGTTCAGCAGCTTTCCGCCAGGCTGCAGACCGAACTCAGGGCGTACCAGGCTTCGGTAGGGGAGCAGGCGAAGAAGCAGCTCTTGACCATGGCGCAGTCAACCGTCGAGACGCTGAACAAGGAAGCTGTGGGGGGGCTGGGAGAATTTCGAACCCGGCTGCGCAAGTTGACGCAAGAATCGCACGAGGAGAGCCTCCGCGAGCTGGAAGCCACGTTCCGGGAGGCGCTTGAAAAGCACCGCGCGAGCATTGCGGTCTTAATCCAGCAGCAGGCGGAACAGAGCCGCGAGCTGGCTGGGCTCCAGATCAAAACGCTCAGTGAGCAGATTGTCGCCAAGGCCACGGAGGGGCTGGAGCGGCAGGCAGGTAAGAGCACCCGGGCGGTCACGGAGTTCGGGGACCAGGCGCGCGTCGCCCTCGAGAATCAGTGCCAGAAGATCGAGTTGGAAGCCAAGAATTCCCTCTGGGAATATCAGCGAGAAATGGAACAGGCGAGCAACGCCTCCCTGGACAAATTCCGCAAGGACACGGGCGTTCTCCTGGATGAAGTGGTCTTTCGCCTCCAGCAATCCGTGCGCTCCTTCCAGAGTACAACGGCGGATGAAGTGCTCTCGGAGTTGCAAAAGGCTTCCGATAATCTCCTGGAAGTGTCGGCCGCTCAGATGCGCAAACAAACGGAGCAGTCGCTGAATCTCATTACCGAGCGGCTCAAGGAAAAGGAACAGGAAGTGGTCAGCGATGCGGCCAACGTTTTCCGCAACAGGATCGCGGAGATCTTTGCGATCCTGCAATCGGGCTCGCAAAAGGCGGGGGGACTTCCCGACCCGGAACGACTGCAGAAGCAAGATTAGCGAGGTTTACCCCCCTCGAGGAGAAGCGTCGAGTCAGGTCACGAACGGAATGCCCCCCGTAGTTGGGTCACGTGACCGCCGCTTTGCGCAGGCAGCAGCATTTTTGACAGGCATTATCAAAACACGCCCTTGACGGTTATAAAGACTTTGGATAGCTTCTGTTGCGAGTAATGCCTCGGATTTTACCATGGATACCCCGGGCAAAGATTCTCAACGCAAGCTAACCGCCTCAGGAATGGGGATTGGGTATGGGGATGAATTCCCCGCCCAAGCTCGCCTCATCCCAGCGCTAGTGTGCATTGCTGCCGTTTACCTTGTTCCCGGCGGCTTCGGCCAGGATGACTTCGCAATTCGAACGCTGTTTTTTGCTTACCTTGGTTATGCTTTATTCGACCTCGCATCGGTGCGGTTCCAATGGGTCACCGGCTGGATCGGGTGGTTGAGCCTGCACACCGTGGAAGTAGTCTTAATCTGCCTCATCGTATTGCATACAGGCGGAAGCCAAAGTCCATTCCTCGGGCTCTTCCTCCTCGCACTCTTGGCTGCTGCCTCCAAGTGGGGTTTCAAGGGCGCCATCATAAGCTCCAGCGGGTGCGTATTCTTGTTGCTTCTGGGCGTCAGCCACCCTCGCCTTTGGTTGGAACACGCTTCGGAGATTCGCGGGGATGGAAACCATCTCGCCGCCGCCGCTGTGTCCATGAATCTGGTTCTGGCGGCGGGCGTTTTGGGATTCCTTTTGGAAAGGGAAAAGAAACGATTTATCAATGCATTACTTGTTACCCAGTTGCTACGAAGAATCGCCCCCGAACCGAGCTTCAGGTCGGCCCTGGGACACACCCTCATCTCGGTGCGAGAGTATTTTGATGCCGACCAGGTCAGGCTGGCCATACAACAAATTGATGGTGAACAAGCGGTTGCCTGGGAGGTGACCCGCCTCGCAGGCTCGAACGAGAACGACGTTCGATCCTGGAGACTGACCGAGTCGTTGCGGCACGGGAGCTTGGCCATGCCGCCTGAACCGGTGCGCCGCGGGCTGGGTCTGGGGGCCGCAGCGCCCAAGGGCAAGCCTGCAACGCAAGTCGATGTGAAGCTGACCAGAAGGATCTATCGCCGGTTTTTTTCAGGGTTTCGTCAGGAATCGTCTTCCCAACCGGCGGACGGCGGGTTCGGGAATCTTCGCGTGGTCAGCGAACAGCACTCCCCTCTTGTCAGCGCGTGGTCGATGCTGGCCACCTCATTCTCTTTGGAAGGCAAGTGGCTGGGGCGGCTTACGGTCTACAGCCCACGCCGCGGATGGAACTCCAGGGCTGGCCTGCGATTCCTCGAGACCCTGGTGCGGGAGGTTGGCCCTGCTGTATACAACAAGTACCTTGTAGCCCGCATCCGTTCCCTGGCCCAGACCAGGGAGCGGGGACGCCTGGCACAGGAATTGCATGACGGAATCATCCAATCGCTGATCGGGTTGGAGATGCAGATTGACGTTCTACGGCACAACCCGGCTGTCTCCAGTGACCCGGGGCGGCTCCTCGAGGAACTTAACCGCCTGCAAATGCTCCTCCACAATGAGATCGCCGGGGTGCGAGAGGAGATGCAGCGGATAAAGCCCCTGGAGGTAGAGCCCGGCCGCCTCCTCGAATATATTGCGGGCATGGTGGATAAATTCCGGCGCGAACAGAGCATCTCCGCGAGTTTCATCGCGAAACCCCAGGAAATAGCCCTACCGCCGCGTGTCTGCACTGAGTTGGTACGCATCGTGCAGGAAGCGCTGGCCAATGTACGCAAGCACAGTGGAGCACGCAAGGTATTGGTTCGTTTCAACCGCGAGAACGGACGTTATAGATTGTGCGTCGAAGATGATGGGCGGGGCTTCTCACCCGTTGAACCCCTTTCATCGACAGAGTTTGAAGCATCCTCGATCTACCCATTAGTGGTCACTGAACGCGTGCGCGCCATCGGCGGCGAACTCGTGGTAGAATCAACCCGAGGGTCCGGTGTACGATTGGAAATACTGCTGCCTGTGACCGCTAATGGAACAGACCCCGGCAAAAATTGAAATAGTCATTTCAGACGACCACGCCATCTTTCGCGAGGGTGTTCGCAAGCTGTTAGAGGGGCAGCAAGGCATGTGTGTGGTCGGGGAAGCAAGAGATGGCGAAGAAACGGTCAGGGTGGTTCGCCAGCTCAACCCCCATATCCTCCTCCTGGATCTTTCCCTCCCGAAAATGACGGGGCTCGAGGTTTTGAGGGAGTTGAGTAAGGCGGGAGTCCGGGCCCGCGTCATCATGCTCACTGCGGACATCGAAAGCAGTCAGATTATCGAAGCCCTGCAATCGGGCGCGCACGGGATCGTCTTGAAACATTCATCGCTGGATCTGCTCCTGAAGAGCGTTCGTTGTGTGAGAGAAGGACAGTACTGGGTGGGTCAGGAGAGTGTTTCGGATCTCATCAATGCTTTGCGCCACATGACGCCTCCCACGGGGGCGTCCGCCGCCAGCCCGGACTTCGGCCTCACTTCGCGGGAGAAGCAGGTCATCGCGCTTATTGGCGCAGGCTATACCAACAAAGATCTGGCGCAAGAACTTGGCATCAGCGAGCACACCGTAAAACACCACTTGACGAACATATTCGACAAATTGGGAGTCTCCAATCGATTGGAACTCGTTCTGTACGCGATCGACCATGGGCTCATCAATCCGGAATAGATTCTCATCGGCACATATTCCCCCTTCCCAAGGTTTCAGATCCAATCCGGCTGACATTTAGCACCAAAGAGTACCTTGGTGCTATACGCATGGGACCTTCGGGCGATTGTCCGGCTCGTCGGCGCAGGTAAACTACACCACAGATGAGAGTGTATCTGCCACCTCCAATCAAGAGCGGGGATTGGGCCGGGCGCCGCGCTGGCTTTGAGTTAGACTTGTGGCTTCCAAGAGGATCGGTGAGAGGAAGGGCCGGCAAAGTTCAGTGCCGGCGTTCGATCACGCGTGCAGAGTGGGGTCGTGGTGGTGTGTTCGAGGCGGTCATCGCCACCGGTATCGCCCGTCATAGGTTCATACGGGTCTGAAGGAGTAGCAACCATATCGAGCAGGCTTATGGGATGTGAACAAATCTGTAAGCCAGAGGGCGGAGCTTTAGATAGATTGAGCATCTCCGACAATTCGCTTATTGGGCGTTACCCGGACCTTGACGAACTGCTCCGCAATATTTTGACTTCGCGTTGTGCTAGTATCGTGAGTGAGGGTCTGCCACGTCACCGAACCTTGGCGGCTCGCACCCATGGCGGGCAGGGTGGTGGGTCTGTTTAATTGCAGTGATCTGTCCTAATCGATAGGCGGGCCTATGACCTCTAAGATAGAAGAGCAGCCCGGCAAACGGGCCAAGCGGTTTCCAATCCATCTACCCGTCTACTATCGGGAAGTGGACAGTCCAACGTGGCTGGAAGGGGTGACCGAGAATATCAGCTATACGGGTGTGTTGTTTCTCTCTTCGGCGTCCTTGGCCCCGGAAACGGCTGTCGAAATGAGGCTGCCGGTTGCAGGGGCCACTGCTGGCACACCGTCTACGGAGATCCGATGCAAGGGCACCGTGGTCAGGTGGGAACAAATTATTTCTCCCGAGACCCCCGTGGCGCTTGGCGTGGCGATTGAGGACTATCGAATTGTCGCCCAGGAATCCTTCAATGGGAGCCCGGCCGGGCATGCATGAACGCTGCCTGGGGATTATCCCCGAACCGGGCTCAGCTTGAGAGGCCGGCGCCAGCGGCGGGAAGGCAGGAATAGATGCTTAACAGCGAGGAAATGAAGGGCATTTCCGGAAGCACTGAGAGCGGCCACTGGCACGCGATTTACACCCGCCACCAGCATGAGGGTGTCGTTGCTCAAAACCTCCTGGGCAAGGGTTTCGAAGTGTTCCTTCCGCAATATCGAGCGGTTCACAGGTGGAAGGACCGCCAGAAGAAACTCCTGCTGCCCTTGTTCCCCAGCTATGTGTTCATCCGGGGTGGACTCGACCGGATGTTGAACATTGTAACAACTCCCGGAGTCCATTCTTTGGTGAGTTGGGGCGGTCGTCCCGCGAATATACCCCCCGAAGAAATTGATGGGGTGAGGCGCCTGATCGAGAGCCACCTCCAGGTTGAACCGCATCCTTTTCTTAAGTGCGGAGACCGGGTTCGAATCAAATCCGGACCCCTGGAAGGAATCGAGGGGATCCTGGTCCGCAAGACGCGCGGGTACCGATTGGTCCTCTCTGTAGAGATGCTCTCAAAATCTGCCGCTGTGGAAGTGGACGTGGGGATCGTCGAAGTTGTTCATCCGGCGGAAGCAGACCGTGATGCAAAACCGAGAATTGTGCCGGCCGTCTCCGTGCCTCTGCCGGAACGTTCATATTTGATTCGTTAGTCAATAGATTGCCCTCGCCGTACCTTGTCATTATCGATGTAGGCTGCCAATGATCGTTTCCCTGCGAGCTATCGGGCAAGGGGATGGGGGGAGTTTGTGTGCGCCCCCTGGAAAGTCAGCGATGCCTAGTCAGTGCAGACATTGTGAACTCGTACCCAAGACCAGAAACCGGAAGGCAGCACGACCATGGGGAAAGAAAAAACTTCAGAAGAGTGGCTTGATTTTGTAGTTGACACATTAAAACAGCTTGATGAGGGTGTCCAAGGGGCATTCCTTCAGGAGTTTCTCCTCCGCTTGGTGGGCCTGGAAGCCTCAGAGGGAGAAAGTATCACTCTGTGGGATGGAGTTATAAATCACCAACGTCAGATGTCTGAGAAACTGGGGCGGCAGGTTGGGTTGCGAACCGCCGCGGTGGATTACTTCGGGGGACTTCGCCTCCTGCGAAATCCCATCCTTATGGAGTATGAGGAACTGAGGAAATTGCGGCACAATGCCGCAAGTGACCCCCTCACCGGCCTGAATAATCGGCGCATTTTTGAAGAATACCTGCACCGGGAAATTAACCGAGCGAGCCGATACGGATCCTCGTTTGCGCTCCTGGCCTTTGACCTCCACGAATTCAAGAGTGTTAACGACACGTATGGACACAGCGCGGGTGACGAAATCCTGCGTAGTGTTGCCCGGGCTATTTTGGAAGCTATCCGCGGATCAGACATTTCCTGCCGGACAGGCGGGGACGAGTTCACCATTCTACTCCCCCAAGCGGAGCGGGGCAGCGCCCAGGTACTCGCCGATCGAATCGCCCGGAAATTCAAGGAATATGCCGATCCCATTGCGCCCAACACATCTGTGGCCATTGATTATGGTATTGCCATTTTTCCGGAGGATGGGCACGATGCGACCACCTTGCTGGCGTCGGCTGACAAAGCCCTCTATGCCAGCAAGAACCGGGCACATGCGAGAGGGGTGACTCCCCCGGGCCTGCCGGATAAGAAGCCTCCTGCGCCTGCACCATCTGCTTCAGACAATGCGGCCGGAACGGACTCTGGGGAGGAAAGCCCAGGTCCCGACGCGACATCACCGGTCTCTTTCTCTCTCGGACCCAGCGGAAGAAAACACGAACGGATCAGACTGGAAGGTTCCCATGCGCTCGGAGTAGTCCGCATAGGGGCGAAAACCAGCACCGTGAGGGTATTGGATATGAGTCGAGGCGGGGTTTGTCTGTTGGTGGACCAAACCGAATTGCCCCCGAGTTTTCCAGCCAGCCTGCAAGTTCCCTTTGTGCCGGAGGGGGAATTAACCTTGCACCGTGTTTACTCCCTGCCGCAAAAGGGGGGGAAGCGCCGCGTGGGCTGCTCTTTCACCCCCCCCCTTAGCCCACTTGAGGTATGATTTGTGGTTTGCTGACGGCGCTCCGCCATTTGACACAAAGCGCGCAAAATGCTTAAGTTGACCTTCAAGTCGTTGACTCAGCACGAAAGGGATTCATAACCCATGCGGAATGCGAAGCAGGCACTCCTGCCTCCACGTATTAAGATGTGGGAGCGTATTGTTGTTGTCGCTCTTATTGTGCTTCCGGCCATCGCTGCGGCGATGTTTGCAGGCAGGCTCAGGTCAGGTTTAGGATGGCCGGGCATAAGTTCTCTCTCCCATCAGCTTCGGCCCCATGAAATGTCTGCATTCCTGCGCGCGGGTTCGACCGCCACGAAACCGTCGACACCGAGGATGATGGGCGAGCATTACGTGGCCATGCCTTTGCGCTTTGAGGAGAACCGGGGCCAAACCTCCAAGGGTGTCCAATACCTGGCCCGTGCCCATGGATCGACGCTCCTGCTTACCAGAACCGCTGCCATACTGGTGCCTTCCCCCCATGACCGTGCCGAAGCAAAACCGAATCGCGACCCCCGCCTCCCCATGAAGGATGTGTTCGCCGCCAGGGCCTCGACTCGGCCTGCCCTGCGAATGGAGCTTGCCAACGCCAATCCCAACGGGCGCTCTGTTTGCGCTGAACCCCTACCTGGCGAGTCCAATTACTTTTTGGGCAACCATGCGACGAACTGGATTACTCATGTTCCCAACTGTGCCAAGGTTCGCTACGAACGGGTATATCCGGGCATTGATCTGGTCTATTATGGCAATCACGAACGACTGGAGTATGACTATCTGGTTTCTGCGGGTGCCGACCCGGGATTGGTCCGCTTGCGCCTGCGCGGCATGCGTTCCCTTCGTCTTGGTACCGCTGGCGACCTCATCATGGAAGTCCAGGGGAGCGAGTTTTGCCTGCGAAAGCCCTTGGCATACCAAACGGGGCCGGGCGGAAGAGAGTTGGTGGGTGCCCATTACGCCCTCCTCGGATCGGACCTTGTAGGGGTAGAAATTGGTTCCTACGATCATCGCCGGCCCCTGACCATTGATCCCGTCCTGAGTTATTCGACCTTCCTGGGCGGAACGGGAGGCGACTCCGGGACCGCAGTCGCGGTGGATGCATCCGGCAATATGTACCTGGTGGGGACCACGTCCTCCACAAATTTTCCGGTAACGTCAGGGGTTGTACAATCCACCTTGGCGGGGGCATCCAACGTTTTTGTAACGAAGCTCAACTCCTCGGGAACCCCGGTGTTCTCCACGTACCTTGGCGGGTCGGGAAGTGACAGCGGGGCAGGCATCGCCCTCGATGCATCCGGTAATGTATACGTTACGGGCACGACGACTTCCACCAACTTCCCGACCACCGGGGTCGGGCAAACTACCCTGAATGGTTCCAGCGATGCCTTCGTAACCAAGCTCAATCCCACTGGAACCGCGCTGATCTACTCCACTTATCTGGGAGGCAGCGGGGACGAGAACGGCAACGCCATCGCCGTGGACGCTTCCGGAAATGCTTACGTTACCGGCGCCACGACTTCAATAGATTTTCCCACGGTGAGCAATTCATTTCAGACCGCCTACGGCGGCGGGAATGCTGATGCGTTCATTGCCAAGCTCAGCCCTAACGCCAGCAGCCTGGTCTATTCAAGTTACCTGGGGGGTGGGGCGGGGGAATCTGCTGCGAGCGTGGCAGTTGATGCAGCGGGGGAAGCCTTCGTTGTGGGAACGACATCGTCGACCGACTTCCCAACCGTCACCCCGCTGCAAGCGACATTCGGCGGCGGCGGTGCGGACGTCTTTGTGTCCAAATTCAACGCCGGCGGGACGGCGTTGGTATTTTCGACTTATCTGGGGGGATCGGGGACTGACCAGGGCACTAGCCTGGCGCTGGACGCTTCTGGGAATGTTTACCTGACGGGATCGACCGCCTCGGCCAATTTTCCCACAGTCGGTCCGGTGCAGGGCACCTTGGCCGGCGCTGCCAACGCCTTTGTCAGCAAGCTCGCGGCGAGTGGATCGACGCTCGTTTATTCAACCTACCTGGGGGGCAGCGGTACTGACAGCGGGAATGGCATTGCCGTGGATGCGTCTGGGAATGCCTATGTAGTGGGGGCCACGTCCTCGACCGATTTCCCCAGCATTAATCCGATGGAGGGTTTCACTTCCCCCGACGATGCCTTTGTCGCAGAAGTTGCGGCGGGCGGGGCAGCCTTCACCTTCTCCTCCTTTCTCGGGGGGAGTGGTAACGATACTGCGAGCGCCCTGGCGGTGGACAGCACGGGAAACCTCTACATCATCGGGACAACCGGCTCCATCGACTTCCCGGTGACAGTTGGGAGCTTCCAGTCCGCCTTCGGAAAGGTCAGTAATGTTTTTGTTTCCAAGGTGGGGACTGCTAATCAGGCCGGGTTTACGGTGCTTCCTACCCAGTTGACCTTCTCCGCCCAAGGGCTGGGCACAACCAGCAAGTCTCTGCCGTTTGTGGTCAGGAACTTGGGAAGCGGAGTGTTAAACACCAGCAGCATTACAACGACGGGGGACTTTGGAGAGACGAACAACTGCGGCGGCGTGGTAAGCGGCGCCGCGGCCTGTGTGGTGAACGTGACGTTCTCGCCCACCTCGAGGGGCGCAAGAACGGGCACCATTGTATTTGCCGACAACGCGCCCGGGAGCCCTCAAACCCTCAACCTGAATGGAACGGGCGTCTCCCCGGTTATCAACCTCTCTCCCAATACGCTGACCTTCCCCAGCGAACCACTGAACACAACGGCTCCAACCCAGACCGTGTCCATGAGCAACTCGGGAGTGGACGCCTCCACAATTACTTCGATCGCCGTCAGCGGGGATTACACTCAGACCAATACCTGCGGCACCAGTTTGGCCGCGGGTGCAAATTGCACGATTACGATCGCTTTCACTCCTACCCTGAATGGGACCAGAAACGGGACGCTTTCAGTTGTGGACAACGCGGCAGGGAATCCCCATACAGTCGCCCTGACCGGCACCGGTGTGGGGCCGGACGCGAGCCTTTCCGCTTCTGCTTTGATCTTTGGCAGTCAGCCCCTCGGAACGACGAGCGGCGCTCAAGTTGAAACTTTGACCAACGATGGCGCCGCCACCATGACCCTTGCCGGAGTTCAGATCACCGGCGCTTTTGCCCAGACCAATACCTGCGGAGCCAGTCTGGCGGCAGGAGCGAACTGCGCCATAAGCGTTACCTTTAGCCCCACGGGCGTGGCGGGAATTGACTCCGGAGCCCTGACGATCCTGGATAACGCTCCCGGCAATCCTCACACCATCGTTCTGTCCGGACAAGCGGTGACAGGATCCTCCCCGGTGGCTTACTTCTCCCCGGCGTCAATTTCGTTCGGGCTGCAACCCGACGGCACCACCAGCGCCGCCCAAACTCTGACCCTCACGAACACCGGGAATGCTGCCTTACAGATTACCAGCAGCATGCTGGCAGGGAGTTTCACCTTGGGGACCAACACCTGTTCCTCTTCGTTGGCAGCGGGAGCAAGTTGCGCCGCGCAGATTACCTTTACCCCAACGTCCCCCGGCCCCGCCGCGGGTACTTTCACCGTTACAGATAATGCTCCAGGGAGTCCACACGTGGTGAATCTTTCGGGGGGTGGGACGGATTTCCAGATGTCGGCTTCCCCGGGCAGCGCCACGGTCAGCGCCGGCCAAACCGCCACCTATACACTCACCGTGACTCCCGTCTATGGGTTCAAACAGACTCTCAACTTAAGCTGCGGCACCTTACCGCAGGCCACTGCATGTGCCTTCAACCCCGCCACGGTTACGCTTGACGGGACCGACCCAGCGACCGTGGCGCTGACCGTATCCACGACGACCCGTTCCTCTTTTTCCCCGGGAATTAAGCGACCCGGGGGGCCGCCCGCATTTCCCTTCGGAAGGGTCATGGTCGGGATTTTCCTCCTTTTGGGAATCCTGACCACATTGAGTGCCGCGCGGTCGCAGCGAAGGGCATGGTTCCTGGTGGGTATAATGGGTTTGAGCCTTCTCTGGGCTGCGTGCAGCGTTAGTGCGCCGAAGATCACCGGGACTCTGGCAGGCACGTATGGGATTGCGGTCACCGGCAGTTCCACGGCCAGTGGCACGTTGCAGCATACCCTTACAGTGGGATTGACCGTGAATTAGACCGCCGTGAGAATCCTAATAGTCGGTCCTGACGCCCAAGACGCGAAAGCTGGCTAGAGAACTCTTGATGACGTAGAGGATCTCGTTGTTGCTGCGGGGGTCGGGTGGCTTCATGAAGAACCCGCGTTCCACCACGTAACGGAGCGAGTTCTCAATCGTACCCTCGATGGCTTCCTTGTCGTAAAACTGCACGCGTACCCACAGACCCCGGTTCGGCGGTGATTTGTCGAAGAATTTGAGTTCAGGGTAGTCCTTATTTCCATCAAAAGTCCTGACGAAAAACAACGCCTTGAGCCCTTCGAGGGGGATTGACACGTCTTCCCCGGAGTTTAGGGGTCGTATTCCGATTAACTCGGGAGGCGAGGATCCTTCCGCCTGGAGGTAATCCTCGAAGGTGGAATTACTGGGACAGTGCAGATACCCCTTGACCAAGTTTCCGTCGCGCAGGCGGGCAATGACCTTACGGTTGGATGGATCCATTTTTGTGGCCTTATGAAAGTCCACATTATAGAAGAGAGCGGTGGGCTAAATCAATGGCCGGGCAAAGCGGACCGCGCACACATAGTACGAATCCCTACTCGTACTCCTGATTACGCGGCCTTTAAGGCCATGATTTCGTTGCAGTGAATGGATAAATGAGGGCAGGGGGGCGCTGGGTAACTCCAGCATGATCTGCGACGACGGAGGAAGTGGCTCCCGCGTGGCTACGAGCGCACCTCCCGCACTGAGGTTGAGTACAAGGGTCAAGTCTAGAAAATGCTTGCCGGACTTGTCTTGCCCCCGAACAAATAGAGGGATCGGCAGGGGAATCCTTTGGTCGCGCCTACGCTCTGTGCCAATCACACACCTCCGCTGAGGCACAAGCCACCTGCCTCTCCGGGCATAAGCTATTTGCCCTTATGAAGTTATGTGCACATTCAAGGCCAAAGCGGCGTCCGTTTACCAGTTTTTGTGTTTCCTCTATGTTGCTGAATTATTGCGGGATATAACGCCAGCGCGCGTTAATGGAGAATCCACGTAAGGTCCGGGGCAATGCCGTGGTTGCAAAATATTTCCATTAGTTCGCATTTTGTTGACTCTTTTTTTGGACGCCCTTGACAACCATCGGGGAAGCTTTTAGTATTATTACTAATTAGCCAAATGGGTGGTCAGTTAAGGATGGGTGGTGGTTCTAATGCCTGAGAGGCGAGCTCAGCTCCCCGCCGCGATGCAGTCAAAGGGTGCGCAAACAGAAGAGGAGGAAGCTCCGAATCCATCTCCCTCCG
>DATJVT010000267.1:0-2973 GCA_035501695.1 Terriglobia bacterium
TCCACATCACTATAGGAGGAAAACCCATGTCCGCTAAAATCCTTCAGATCAGTTTCAAATTCCGCGCCAGTACGGCGGATTACCAGAATCTCTGCCAATCGGTTGCCGAAGCCTTTGCCGCACTTCCGGGCCTGCGCTGGAAGATTTGGCTCTTGAACGACCAAGAAAAGGAGGCGGGAGGCATCTACCTCTTCGAGAGCGACCAGGCCGTGAATGATTTTCTCTCCGGCCCGCTGGTCGCTCAGGTCAAGGGCAATCCTGCCTTGTACGACTTGAGCGCCAAGGTGTTCGACGTGATGGCGGATGTCACTGCCATCACTCGCGGTCCTGTTCCAGCAATGGCTGTTTTCGCAACTCCCTGAGTAGGCCGGGTTCTAATTCTGTCTGACTCGATAGAGCCGTCTTCCGCCAGTCTCCGACGGGCTTACGCTACGGAGGGCATCTAGCCCCAAACACCGCACCATCCTGACGACTTGTTACGCCGCCGGGCTGCGCATCTCCGAGGCTGTGCGCCCGAAACCCGCCGAGATTGACAGTCAGCGCATGGTCATCCGCGTCGAGCAAGGCAAGGGGCAGAAGGACCGCTACGTCATGCTCTCCCCCAAGCTGCTAGAAATTCTGCGCGACTGGTGGCGCCTGGAAAAGCCCAAGCTGTGGCTGTTCCCGAGTGACATCCCTGGCCATCCCATCACACGAGGAGCGGTCGAGCGTGCTTGCCAGGAGGCTCACCGAGTCTCTCGCATCTCCAAACCCATTACCCCGCACTCCCTAAGGCATGCCTTTGCGGTCCACTTGCTGGAGCGTGGCACCGACGTGCGAACCATCCAATTACTGCTCGGCCATCGCAGCCTGGCCACGACGGCCCATTATCTTCGCATCGCCACCAACAAAGTCTGCTCGACCACCAGTCCGTTCGATCTGCTTCCGCAGCCGGTGGCCGCCGAATCAAAACCCGCCGCGCCTCAGTATTTCTGACGGATTTTCCCTCCGGCGTAAGTCGCTATTTTCCGACTAACCTTTTGGTGTGGCAGTCTTTGTGGTTGCCGACCGGTGCGGGGCTCCTGCCTACTTGGGGGCGGGAAGCGATACTCCCAAGGCCGCCAGAATCTCCTGCAGATTCTCCCGGGGCTGGGGGAGTTTCGTCAGCCTCGTCTTCTCGTCGATCTGGTACTCCAACAAACACAGACTGCCGAGCGCCCTCAGCGCGTCCGGCAGCGTCAGCGCGTGGGGGTTGTTCTCGGTGGTGCCAAATTTCGCCTGCAGCCGCCGCTCCAGCTCCCGACTCAGTTTCAACGCCAGCAGGCAGCTGAAGACGTGCCCGCGGGTCCGACTCTCCTTGCGCACAAACACCGGCCGCACTTCCAACAATCCTGTCTTCAGGGCCCGAAAATCCCGTTCCACTTTCTGCAGGCTCAAGTAACTCGCGTGCACCTCTTCGGCACTCATGTCCTGTTGCAAAACATCCGTGGTCACCACGTAGCAGCCCGCCAGCTCCAGGGCCTTTGCGATCTTGTCCTCTTTCCTCGCTAATCCCAGCGTGCGTCCCTCCAGCTTCACCTCCACCAAGCCCCGCAGCTTGTGCCGTTCCGCCCACGCTTGCAGTTGTCGTTGCCCCGCTTCCGGCGGGCAGCGCGGTTTCGCTTTCACCACTTCGTTGCGCGCCGCGATCTTCCCCTCCAGCTTCGCCAGCTTATCCTCCAGCCGGTGCCGCTCCCGCCCCGCCTCCTGCGGGTTCTTCCGCAAAACGTAACGCACCCCGTCGCCCTCGACCTCGCAGATCTGTTCGCCGAACAACTCCAACTGCAGAACCTTCCGGCTCAGCAAACCGCGGATCTGCGGGTCGGTGAGCGCCGTGATGTAGCGTAGCTTGGCATCCTCCAGCGCCTGGATGCCCTTGCTCTTCACCATCCCCCGATCGCCCACGAAGACAAATTCCCGCACCTGGAATTTCTCCTGCAGGATCTTGATTTGGTCCACCACCGTCGTCGGATCCGCCGTGTTGCCGGCAAACACGCGCACCGCCAAGGGCTCGCCTTCCCGGTCGGTCAGCAGCCCGATGACGATTTGTAATTTCCCCTTCTTGCCATCGCGGTTGTAGCCGAACTCCCCCAGCGCGTTTTGCTCCCCTTCCAGATAACTGCTGGTCACATCGTAGAGAAATAGCCGCGGGGGTGCCGCTTTCCGGCGCAAGTAGCTTTGGAAAAGGGCCGGTTCGATCTTCTCCTGGCGGGCACAGAGATCGTCCAGGGCGGCATAGAGATCGTCCTCATCGAAGGTGCCGAGGCCGAGGACTTCCGTCACGGCATGATCCTGGGCCCAGCGTACCGCCGAGAGGCGCGAGCCTTGATGGGCCACCCGGGCCAGAACTAGAAACAGCGCCAGCTTGGCCAGGCGAGTGTGGCCCAAAGCGGCGGTGAGCCCGAGGGCCTCGGCGATCTGTTTGAGCACGAAGAGGACGCCAAAGATGGGGCCCAGGGCGGGCTCGGAAAAGGTGGTTTGATCGAAGGCCCCGCGCAGGAGCTGACGGAGGGCTTCACGACGCGCCGGGGGCCAGGAGGTGAGGTTGGCGAGGGTGCGGGTTTTGACCTGACCGTTCAGGCGATAGGACTCGCGGAGGAGGAAGGCGGGCGGGGAGGAACGGTTGGGGACGGAGGCGATGTACATGCTTACATAGTAAGCGCAGTAAACCTAAATTGTCAATATATAATATTTACATACATGCTTACGCAAAGGGACCGCCAATAACCAGATAAGTGCCGGATTCGTCGCTACTTACTCGAACTCACGCTATAAAGTGAAGGGGGAAAATCCGTCTGAGTCTACAGACCGGTGGAGCGTCCCCGGCTCGAGGTGGCGGATATTTTCCGCCGCTATGGTCCGGCGTACCGACAGCAACAGGCGGGCTCCCTCTCACGCGGGCAGCGGCGCGTGATGAGCGCCATCGCACTCTGCCGTACCGCCGCCCTGGGCGGC
>DATJVT010000268.1:0-2917 GCA_035501695.1 Terriglobia bacterium
CTCGCGCATCAGGAAATAGATAATGATCCCGATGCCGTAGGGTAGAAAGATGGCGAGCAGCGTCCACAAAGCGGGATTCATCCCGCGCCGCTTGGCATCGCGGTTGATATACCCGATCAATAGTGCGAAGAAGGCCAGAACAGATCCCCCCAAGAAGGCAATTGGGACTTGCAGGACCACCGGCGGGGGATGCGCGTCGCGGCGAAACAGGACCGCCAAAAGGACTACCTGCATCGCCAGAAAGAGCAGGACAGCCACCGCCACCATCGCCTTGGGGACAACCCTGAACTCTTCGCGGATATCGAATTTCTTACCTGATGTGCCATTCATACTCACCTCTCCCAGGCAGCATTGTGATTCGTCGCCGCGGAAACTCGTGATTGTCTCCACCCGACAGCTGCTCCCACCACTGTGGCCGGGGCCAACCAAAGCATGGCAAAGCCTGTGACCCAGATGGCGGGTGAAAGCTCGAAGTGGCGGCCCAGCCACGCCATACCTTGCCAGAGAATCGGCGCAGTGACGGCGCCCAGAAGCCAGGAGAACCCGCACGAAATCCACAAGGCCCGCAAACGCGCCTGGTTCTCTTGCAGTTCGCGAGCCCGCCACCGGACCCGCGCCCGAGTCACACTGACCAGCGCGGGTTCAATCATCACCGTATTCGACCGCAACGCCTGAAGGGCGTGCTCGTTGGCGCGTGCCCTGGCCTGGCAAGTCGCGCAACCCGCAAGGTGTTCATCCAGCCACTCGCGATCCGCGGTTGAAATTCCTTCCACCTGCGAGACGTCGATCAGACGGCGGGCGCGCTCGTGAACATCGGGGTTCATGCTGCTTTTTCCTCCAACAGATGACGCAAGGTCGCGAGGCCGCGATACAGTCGTGATTTCACCGTCGACAGGGGCGCCCTGACAACTTCCGCGACCTCGTTGAGGTCCATGTCCTCTTGAAAGCGCAAAACCAGAACTTCGCGTGCGTCGGGCGGAAGGCGCTTTAGAACGCTCCTCACGCGTTCCGCCTCTTCGCCTTCGGATACCGAGTCAAACGGGGTAGCGGATTTAGAGTCCGGCCACCCCCGCGCCGCACCTTCCTCGTGGGGTTGCAGCAGCGCCTCCAGGCTCTCGGGATGGCGCCGCCGCAACAGGTCGATGGCGAGGTTGCGCGCAATGGAAAACAGCCAGGCTTCAAACCGCCAGCGGGGGTCGTACTGGTGGCCCTTCTCCAACACCCGGACCCAGGTCTCCTGAAAAAGGTCCTCCGCCGCCTCACGGTTGCCGGTGAGGGTCCAGAGGTATCGGGGTAGCCGGTATTGGTAGCGGGAAATCAGCTCGTCCAAGAGGTCGGGATCATGCCGCCGCAACCCCCGCGCGATTTCTCGGGCTTCCTGCTCCATCGAATTCACAAAAAGGCAAACGCTGTTTTCCATTCTAGTCGCAATACGAATAACTATTGCAAAAAGACGCATGACCGCGAGGGCTATTTGCAGGCAGGCAGCGTGGAGGGAGCAGAAGGCAGAAGGCTGAAGGCGGATAGCAGAAGGCGGAAAGCAGAAGGCGGAAAGCAGAGGGCATAAGGCGGTGGGCACCCACAGCCCCCTGCCTTCTGCTTACTCCTCACTGCCTACTGCTTCCCGCCTTCCTCCAACCGTTCGTAGGTATCGGGGTCATCCACATCCAGAAGAATCCCGGGGTCGGCCACTTCCACCCATTGTGCTCCCTCGCGGTACTTACGGATGACGGAGTTGGCGGGGGTGTCTGGTGAGAGCGCCAGCAAGTCGGGGAACAGCTTTTGACTGATGATGACGGGGTGACCCCGCTGGCCCTTGTAGGTTGGAATTACGACCGGCGCATGAGTGGTCTCAAAGCAGTCGAGGAGTTTCGCCATGGTGCCGGCCGAGGTGGCCGGGTGATCGACGAGGCACAGGACTATTGCCTGGGGTGAATCTGCGGCGGCCGCGGCCAGGCCGCATTGCAGGGACGATGTTTGGCCGCGCTGGTAATCCGCGTTGACGACGACCCCGACTTCGGCCAAGTTCGTCGCAACCCGAATGGTTTCGGCGTGATGACCCAAAACTACCGTTATTTTTTCGACTCCCGCGGCGCGGAGGCTCTCGATGGTGCTCTCCAAGAAGGTACGACCGTGGTACGTCAGCAGGGCCTTGTCGCGCCCCATACGGCGGGATTCGCCGGCGGCGAGGATCAGGCCGGCGATCATGTGGTTTGTTGGACTTTCTGTCGATGTGCCAGGGAGGGCACCCCCGGCGTGGTGTTGCGGCGCACCGCGATCATTTCCGCGACGATTGCCACGGCAATTTCCTCCGGCGTGAGCGCGCCGATATCGAGGCCAATAGGGGAATGGACGCGGTCCAGGCGCTCCGCCGGGACGCCCTCGTGCTCAAGTATCTTGCAGATTTCAATGAACTTGCGCTTACTTCCGATCATTCCCAGGTAGCGCGCCGGGGTATTCACCGCCCAGCGCAGGCAATCCAGGTCGCCTTTATGGCCGCGCGTCACCAGCACCAGGTAGGAGTGGTCATTCACGTCGATCTTCGGCAACAGCTCTTCCCACGGCCCCGCGAGGGTTGCCGATGCCTCGGGAAATCGCTCGGGGTTCGAAAACGCTTCCCGGTCGTCGGCCACGATGACGTCAAATCCTGCCAGTTTGGCCACTTTCGCCACATGCAACCCCACGTGCCCGCCGCCGAGGATGAAAACTGTCGGCGTGGCCAGGATGGGTTCGACGAAGATATCGAGCGAGCCGCCGCAGATCAGCCCGTTGTCATATTCGGGGTTGGCATTTAGATTGAAGTGCAGGCGCCGGGGCTTCTCCTCGCGCATCACGTCCTGCGCCACACTCCACACTTCCGCTTCCACGCAGCCGCCGCCCACTGTCCCGACGGTCGAGCCATCGTCGCGGACCAAAA
>DATJVT010000269.1:0-5777 GCA_035501695.1 Terriglobia bacterium
TGCCCGATCTGCTCAAGGCCGCGAGGGGCTCAACCGAAGCAGAGCGAGTGCTGGCGAGGTGGGACCACCTCACGGAGGCCGACAGCCGCGGGGCGGTCCTCTTCCAGATGTTCGCGGATCGGTACTTCTCGGGGCCGGGAGGGATGGAGAGCAAGCTGCGCGTGAAGTTCGACTTCAACCATCCTCTCGACTCGGCCTATGGCCTCGCGGACCCGCAAGGCGCGCTCGCGGCCCTGGCCGCGGCGGCCGAGGACTGCCAACGCCTCTACGGCGCACTCGACGTGAAGTGGGGCGATGTTTTCCGGTTTGCGGTGGCAAATGCCGACCTTCCGGGCAATGGCGGGCCGGGAACGTCGGGGGTGTTCCGCACCATCTCGTTCACTAACAAGATGGGCGAAAAATACTACGCGGCATCCGGCGACACTTTCGTTTGCGCGATTGAATTCGCCGCGACGCAGCGGGCGCGTTGCGCCCTCGGTTACGGGAACTCCACCCAGCCCGGTTCACCCCACCTCGAGGATCAGCTTCCGCTTATGGAGCAGAAAGCGCTCCACCCCGTCTGGCGGGAGAAAAGGGACATTGAAGCGAACCTCGAGAAGCGCGAGACGTTCTAGATCACCTGCCAACTGCTTACTGCTTTCCGCCGCAACACTACGGCCGGGTAAGGAAAATGGGCAGCCCCAGCTTACCCTCGTACTTGGGCAGGTAGCGCTGGGTGTCGTACATATTCTCCACGTCCACGTGCCGCGGGCCCAGCTTGGGATCGGGAATGGGCTCCATGGCGAAGCACCCGTGGTTGATCGCCGTCATCAAGCCGTGCTCGCCCTTGGCGATGCAGTCCATGGCCATGCTGCCGAAGGTGGTGGCCACCAGCTTATCGACGAAATCGGGGCTGCCGCTGCGCAGTTCGTAAGTAAGATCGCTCACCACCGTTTCCTGCCCGCTCGCCTTCTTGATCTCGTCGCTCAAGTCTTCCGCGACATTGGCCTTCTTGCGATGGCCGAAGGCGTCCGCCTCGCCGTACTCCCGCGTCGAATACCCTTCCCATTCGGCGCCCTCCGAAAGCACGACGATGGAATAATTGCTGGGATTCTCCTTCTTATCCTTAAGGAGCAGTTCAATCATGTTCTTCAGGTCGAACTTGTACTCCGGAATGGCGCAGCGAATGCCGGAAACGTACGCGGTGTAAAGCGAGGTGTAACCGGCGTCGCGCCCGAAGACGCGAAACACGCCGATGCGCTCGTGCGAGCCCACCGTGGTTCGCTGCCGGTCAATGGCGTCCATGGCGCGCGTGATGGCGGTGGAAAATCCGATGCAGTATTCGGTGTTGCGCACATCGTTGTCCATGGTCTTGGGAACCGCGATTACCTTCACGCCTTCCTTGTCGAGACGGGCCGCGTAGCTCAGCGTGTCGTCGCCGCCAATCGCCACCAGGTAATCAAGTCCCAGCGTACCGACGTTCTTCAACACCTGCGCGGTAATGTCGTAAACCTGCGTGGTTACGCCCTTCTTCGTGCTCTCAATCTTGGGGAAGTCGCCTGCCGCGCATACGGGGGGAAGTTTCTTCATCTTTTGCGGATTGGTGCGCGACGTGTGCAGGAACGTCCCGCCGGTACGGTCGACGGTCCGGGTATTCTCGCGGTCGAGGGGAAGGATGTAGCGCTCGCGGCTGGCCGCGTCGTTAAGATCCACGTGCGTCAGCCCTTCCCACCCGCGCCGGATGCCGATGACTTCACTGCCCGCGTCGCTGGCTCGATAAACCAGGGTCTTGATAACGGAATTCAGGCCGGGGACATCGCCGCCGCCGGTGAGAATCCCAATGCGTTTGGCTGCCATGATTGCTCCTCTATTTAAGATTAGTTTTCACCCAGACTCTTCGACTCACGCTTCCTGGGAACCTAGAAGTTTACACTGGGGCGGCCGGTTTGGGAACATGGTGAGGAAAAGGCCGTTGTCCGTTCTGATCCGAGGGGGGATCCCCCGCCTCTGGCAGGGAGGCAGTAAGGGTTCGACAGGAACAAAAGTCCATGGGTTAGGGACGGGGGAGGTCCGAATTGACCTCTCGCCCGTCCCGCGCCCGCTGGTGAAAGCGCGCGTCGCGGGCCACCCTCTCCCCTCGTAGAGGGAAAACAACTCGTGTGGGGGGCGCGGCCGGGCCCCAAGAAATGGTTTTCCTTCTCCCTTGGGGAGAAGGTGGTCGAGGCACGAGACCGGATGAGGGGTCTCTTCCGGACCCTATGAGGGGCCAGCATTATACTCAGGTCAGCCCCTGGCGGGGGCCTCATTTCATCAGTTCAACCCACAGTGGGTCTTCCGAATCGCCGTGGGCCCGGTAGCGGAAACCTTCCAGGTGCGGGGTCACGATTTCCAGCCAATCGGTAGGGTCGGTCCACAACGCGGTCCGCGGCGCCATGGCTTTCAGCAAATCGCCCAAGTCCCAATGGAGCGCGAACCCGGGGATCACGGCCTCGTGCAAATCGTGCGTAACGGGAACATCCAGAGCCGCCCGCAAGCTGTGCGGAGTCCGATCGAGCCAGATCTTCCCGATGCGGGGGTCGAGGGCGCCCGCCATCAGCAGCCACACTCCCGGGACCTGGCGCGCCGCGGCGCGAATCCGGCCGGGGTCCACGTCCGGCCGCTCAGCCAGCAGATCCACGCCGCGCATAATATCGGCAGCGCGTAGACCCGCCAGACTCTTCCCGATCACCCAGGCGCGAGTGTTCTGTGTCGTGCCCGACTGGTCCATCCTGGATTCAGGAAGCGGCGTACCGCGCGGCTCCAGATTCAAGACCACATAGTTCCGCCCGGCCAATCCCTCTGCCACCCTGTTGGGCATGTCAACCAGGAGGATGGCGGGCTTCCGCCCCGGGGTGTTGGGGGCGTATAGGGTCGCCGCGATTTCCAAGGCCGGCTCGACCTGCAGAGCCAGTTGCTGGGTACGGAACACGTCCCCGGGAGTGTCCTTGACCACTCGCACGGCAGGGGCGCGACCAGCGGGGCCACCCGCCCACTTGCGAAGCTCGGCCTGCAACTGTTCCGGGCTGCCCTGGCTCATCCTCTGCCGGGCGCCCTCCGCAATGACCTGGTAGAGTTGGCGGCCGCCCACCTGCCCGCTCTCGGACGCGAACAGATCGAAATCCGGTACCGCCTCAAAGGGCTCCTCCCGAAAGTCACCTTTGCCCTCCTTGAGCCACCGGATCATCCACTCGTAGATATCCTCGCGAACCTCGCGGGGCGTACCGTGCGGGCCTGGGCCGACGGCCCAGGCAATTCTGTTCTCGGCGTTGAAAATCCGATACCAATCCAAAGCTTCCTGGTAGGCATGGCGGGCTCCGTCAAGGGGAAAGAAATCGCCGACGGTGGAGATCACCAGCCAGGGTTTGGGCGCGAAGAGTTCGATGTAATCGGCGACGTCGAGGCCGGAGGAAACAAAGAATGGAAAACTCTGCTCCGAATCGCCCGTGGGACCGCCGAAGAGATCGTGCCAGGTGTTGATGTAGCAGGCGGGCGCTGCAACCTTCACCCGCGGGTCGAGCGCTGAAATGTAAGTGGTCAAAGTTCCGCCCCCTGAGCAGCCGGTGACGCCAATCTTGTCCGCATCCACTTCCTGCCGGCTCGCAAGGTAGTCAAGGGCGCGCTTGGCATCCCAGATGCGGTAGCGGGCAAATTCCTCTCCCACTAGAACGCTCTGAGTGCCGACCTGGTCGTGTTGGTCCGTTCCACGGCCAATCAATGAAGCTTCCACGCGCGGGTCGTACGCCTGCTGGCGCTCACCCTGGCCCACCGGGTCATAGGTCAAAACCACAAACCCCTTCATGGCCAGGTTCGCGTCCATCTGTTGTTCTCTGACTTTTCCCTCTTCCCAGTGGCCCATCGGCCGCAGCACCCCCGGATGCCGGCCCGCCTCCCTGGGCAGATAGAGATTGGCCGTAACATAGAATTGCGGCAAGCTCTCAAAGATGACCTTTTCGATGGTGTAGCGAGGACGTTCGACCCGCCCCGTTACGCGCGCATTCAGCGGCCCGGAATAGTTGGGAAGTCCGCCAAGTAACTCCAGTATCCTGGCGCGCACTATCACCTGACGAGCTTGCGCCTCAGCCGTGGTGCGGATTCTGGCCACCGCAGCATCACGGTCAGATAACTGTTGCTGCGCAATGTTGTCCATCCAGCGGAGAAGGCTGTCGTCGGCTGCCAGCAATGGCGTGAGGCCTATGCCGTAAACCAACAAGCACGTCCCCAGGGGGAGAACCCAACACTTGTGTCTTGGGCGAGTCATAAGTCAATCCTCTTTGCACTGCCATCAAATCGTGTGTCCCTTTCCAATGGACTCCCTTGGCCTTATCGCCGGGCAGATCCTGCGGCTGTCACTGCAAAGGATATGGACCAGCTCACTGGCTGGCCCTGGCCGTTAAACGTGAGTTGAAGCAAGCGGCCTTCGCGCTTGAGTTTCGGGGTGAGGGCACTGGGGCCCTCGTTGGCCGTTGCGGTAGCCACTTCGAATCCTTCCGGCACATCGACAAACAGGGTGTAATCATCCCCGGCCACGGCATCTGAAGTACCGCGCAGAGTCCTCCTTGTCGTGTCCCACCCCAACTCGCGAATGGAATAAGCTCCCGAAATGTGGCGCGATATTCCCACGAGCTGAGGATGGTCCAGTTCGGGATGAATGGCCAAAACCCGTGTGTCGTGCGGCGCTACCTCAAGGTCCATTCCCTGCGAAAAGGTCCCCAGGAGCTTTTGAGCCCAGAAGTCGAACACCGTATATTTTACCCCCGGTGCAAGGCCCAATTGAGCGGTGAAGGTGATGGAACGAGTTTCCGGTTCACTATGCCAATTGGTGAGGCCTACCACGTCATACGCTCCGGCCACCGCATTCACCTTCAGATCCAGAACGTCCGCGTAGTTGTGGATGTAAGTATCGGGCGTGACGCTCTTGAAAATATTCCAGCGCATGTCATTTCCGCGACTGTAGAGATCGAGCGGCAGAATGGGAAGAGTGGGCAAGGTTTGTTGCAGCAGGCGGACGCGTTCCTGCGGAAGTTCGGGCATCACGCTGGCGAGGGGATAAGCCACTCCCGTGAGCGCCACCCAGGAGACCAGAGTTCGCGCTTCCGCGGTGGTGACGCCGAACCCGCGGAGCGGGTCCTCGCGCGACTTCGCCACGCTCACCACTTCCGCCGGTCGCTTCTGCCGGGCCTCATCGACGCTCATCGGCGGGCCAAGCTCCATGCCCTCCCCGGGCATGACGTAAGCCAGGAGATGATTAAAGAACACGTTGGCGTTGATGGAGCTGAAGAGCGCGTACATCCCCTGCCAACTGCCGTAAAGGTCGTCGCCGTTGAAATAGGAGTTGAAGAATCCGATGCCGTTCAGCGGTGCGCCGGACGGGCAACCCTCAATGAAGCGGCTGGGACCAAGGGTTTCGCGAATCAACTTCAACCGCTCGCGATATGCAACCAATGGATCGATGGTTCGATCATAGAGGCGCGAGGAGTCGACCGGCGGAGCGTACCTGGGCAGGGCGTGCTCGCCGTCAAACTTGTAATAGTCAAAACCCCAGTCGTCGAGCGTTGTAAACAGTTGGCGGAGGAAGTCCTTGGCGCCGGGATGAGTCGAGTCGAGCGCCGGGGTTTGATAATCGAGTACCAACTGGCCCTGCCGGTCGCGCAGGTACCAATCGGGATGATCCTGCACGGCGCCGGCATAAGCGTTGGGCACCAGCCAGACCCCCGCGCGCAGCCCCTTGGAATGGATGTAATCGGTCAGCCACCGCGGAC
>DATJVT010000270.1:0-5563 GCA_035501695.1 Terriglobia bacterium
CCAACAGGCGCTTCGGTCGGAAGTGGCGCGGCGCGGTCTGGACCGCCCTCAGCCGTTGGCAGAGGAGCACGCGTCGGAGCCCAAACGCACGGCGCAGTGGGCCGTCACGGATGGAATCAACACCCCACCGGCGTGCGCCTACGAGGGCGGAGCCATTCCCGGTTTGGGTCGTCCCTTGCACGTTTGGCCCGACGTCTCCGAGCTTGACCCAGCGACGCACGGGGTTGATCCCACAGCCTTTGATCTGGTGGGGGCCTGGATCGTGGGCAGCTTGGAGGAGGCCCGGAAGGTCATGGAAATCCTGGAAAAGGTCGGCGTCAAGGCATATTTGGGTCCCGACAACGTGGCGACCGCGGACGAGTACAAGGGAAACTTTGAGGACGGGGTGGAGATCAAGGTAATGAAATTTCAGCGCGCGTTCGTCATCAGCGGGCTGCGCCGGTACTTGGTGCCGCTGGCGGAAGCCGCTCAGCCGCCGGAGCCGGAAATTGATGTGCTCTGTCCTCATTGCCAATCACCCGACGTCCTCCTGGAAGGGTACGACGAAACTCAGGAAATACCCGAAGAACCCTCCCCCGATGAGAAAAACCACTGGCGCTGCGATGCCTGCGGGCATCAGTGGGAAGATGATGGGCTCGTTGGCAAAAACTGAGTCAGGCGCGGGTCCGCAAATATTCATCCACAGTATGTCGGCTGACGGACAATCCGATGCTTCGCAATGAAAGTTGGGCGTTATAGCCGTCGTGCAGCGTCCGACCTTTTGTCCTCCTGACCGGCGGCCTGAAAAATGGCTTTCCTACCGGCAGGAAATTTGCCGCGGGATTTGGGACATATTGCCCCTTCCGGTGCAAAAAATGGCGGAATTTGCTTGACAAGGTACCTGGGCTCTGCTCTAGGCTTGGAGGAGATGCGCAGGGGTCAGGGTCAGGTGTCCAGTATGAGGCGTCAGGTGACGGACAGCGGATGTCAGGCGCCCGAGATTCGGGCACGGTTAGGGAAGAATTCAGCCGACGTCGGCAGGAGAACGACCCTTGTGGAATAAGAAGTCAGGGAGAGAAGCTCGACAAAAAAATATTTCCGGAGTGAAGCCGGAATGTCTATGAAAACAAACAGGATTAAGACATAATGACCGAATGTACGCCGGACATTTCGGCATAATTGCGCGGTTTCGGGGTGATCTTGTGCCTGACTGAACGAAAAACGCAGGTCATTCAGCGGCTTCTCGCACTTCCTTCACGCGAAAGTCAGCCAGTTATGATATGAGAGGACACGAGTAGGGGTCACAAAAGAAAGGAATTCAGGGATATCCGGATAAGTTGTTTAAAATCAGCAAAAGTCTGTCTGCCCTATAGCCGGTATTTCCGATACCAGTGATGACAGCGCGAAATCCCCACCAGCGGTAAAATGATGGGGTAAGGTGGCGGCGGGCCGGGTCTCGGTCAATGCAACCCGCTGCTGGGATGGCGAAATCCAACGCAAGAAGAACCGGGGTTGAGAATGAGAATCAAGGTCGGCATCGACGGTCGGGAGAGCACCTCAGGAGGAAAGAGCATGGCGAATCCAAATGGCAAGACGGGATGGGTTATGGACCCGGTCAGACGTTTGACTTCGATAAAGGTACTCATTTTTCTGACCCTGATCACGCTTTCCGCACCACGCGCGCAGTCGGCCGGAGGTCCCACGTTGCCCGTGGGCACAACTCTATATCTGCACCTCCAGACCGCCGTCAGCACCAAGACCGCCAAGCAAGGGCAGGCCGTTTCCGCCAGCCTGGCGCGGGAAGTGGAAGTCCAGGGCGGGGTCGCAATTCCTTATGGTTCGACCCTGAAAGGCACCGTTGCGAAGTGCGCGCAGCCGGCCACTTCCGATCAGCGCGCGGAACTTCTCCTGAACTTCGGACAGCTAACCATTCCGGGCCAGGGCGACTTCGTTGTAAAAGGGCAATTGAGCGGAGTCGGCAATGCGCGGGAGACGCTGCTTGCCGACGGCACCATTGTGGGGATTCTCGAGTCAGAGGCCCCGGCATCGCTGCTGGGCGGAGCCCTGCAGAAGTTAGGCCAGATGGATTCCACCATCAACGATCAAATCCAGAAGCAGAAGATCGGCCAGGTCAATACCGCCGTCGAACTGCCGGCGGGGACCGATCTGCAATTCACCCTCACCGCTGCTCTGACCCTGAAACGATCCGTCGCCTCGGCCGGCCCGTCATCGCTTCCCGCCAGCCTGCGCGACTCGGTGGCGAACCTGCTGGCCAGTTCCCCCAAGCGCGCGGAGAGCAAGGATAGCAAGCCGGGAGATCCCATCAACCTGGTCTTCGTGGGGACGGCGCAAGAGATTGAGCAGGCCTTTGGTAAAGCCGGTTGGACCGAGCCGAAGAAAAAGAACGAGAAATCGATCTGGAAAACTACGGAGGCAGTAATCAATAGTGACGGGTACAACCAGGCGCCGGTCTCCGACCTCTATCTATTCGAACGGAAACAGGATATGGCCTTCGAGAAAACGCTCAATACCTTCAACAAGCGCCATCACCTTAGAGTGTGGCAGACCACCCTCACCGCGCCCGACGGCCGCCCCATATGGTTGGCGGCGGCAACGCACGATGTGGGCATTGATATTCACCCCGGGGTGGTTTCCCACGCCACCGATCCCAACCTGGATGATGAACGCGCGCAAGTGGGGGCCGACCTCTTCCTGGGCGGTGCCGTCCAGGCCGCCGGGTATATTTCCCCCCCCAACCCGCTCAGCACCGGCATGACAGCCACCGGCGGGAAATGGCAAACGGATGGCCGGTTGCTGGTCGTGGATTTGAAGAACGCGCCGCGCGGCGTGATGTAGCGCGGTAGCTGCAGGGCCGTTCGGCGCTCGGAAGGGACCGAATGCCGTTCGGCCCTACCTCTCCGTCCTTCCGGGCGGGGTCCCGCTCGCCTGCGCCGCGATCCAACGATCCATGTTCTGCTCCAGCACGTCCAGAGGTAGCGGCCCATCGGCCAGGAGGGCGTCGTGGAAGGCGCGCAAATCGAAGCGGCTCCCCAGTTGCTGCCGGGCGCGCTCGCGTAATTCGATGATCTTCATTTGGCCCAGTTTATACGCTAGCGCCTGTCCCGGCCAGGCGATGTAGCGGTCCACTTCGGACGCAATGTTGGGTTCGTCCATGGCGGTGTGTTGCCGGAAGAAATCCACCATCTGCTCGCGCGACCAGTGCTGGGCGTGCACGCCGGTATCGACCACCAGGCGGACGGAGCGCCACATTTCATTCTCCAGCCGCCCGTATTCGCTATAAGGGTCCTGGTAGAAGCCGACTTCCCTTCCCAACCGCTCGGCGTAAAATGCCCAGCCCTCCGAGTAGGCGTTGTAGTAAGCGAAGCGGCGAAAGGCGGGCAAGCTGGTTTGCTCCTGGGCAACCGAGAATTGCAGGTGGTGGCCGGGAATGCCCTCGTGGTAAGCGGTGGCTTCCACATTGAGCAGCAGGCGATGCTGGGGGTCGTACTCATTCACGTTGATCCGCCCGGGGCGCGAGCCATCGCCGGCTCCGATCGAGTAGTCGGCGGGGGGAGCGTTGGGCGCGCGGAATGCTTCCATGGGAAGCACCACCAATTGGTTCTTGGGCAAATGGTCGAACAGTTGCGGAAGCCGCGCATACATCTGATCTGTGTAATGCGTGTACAAGTCGAGGAGTTGCTTCCCTGAAGTCCCGTAAAGACGCGGGTCCTTGCGGATGTGCGCATTGAAGCTGGGCAGATCCTCGTAACCCTGGCTGCGGGCAAGCTTCAGCATCTCCGCTTCGATCTCGGCCACCTGCTTGAGGCCCATCTGGTGAATCTCCTCCGGGCCCAGGTCCGTGGTGGTCATTTGCTTGATGTCGAAGCGATAGCGGGCATCGCCGTCGGGAAGCGACCACACCCCATATTCGGCGCGGCCCTGGGGCACATATTCCGTGCGCAGGAACTCAGCCAGCCGGGCGTAGGCAGGGGAGACTTCCTGCTTGACCGCGGCAAAAATCGCCTCCCGCAGGGCCTTTTGTTCCCTCTCGGAAATGCCCGCCGGTAAGGTTCGGGCCGGTTGGGCAAAGGGGCTGTCTTCCACCGGTTTCCCGGCGATGTCCTGCGCCTGAAGGACGGTCTTCTCCAGCAGGTAGCGAGGCTGCACCAGATGATCGCGCAGGCCGGCGCGCATGTTCTCCGTCATCTGGCTAAAAACTCGAGGCAGTTGATGCAGGCGGGCGATGTAGTCCTGGTAATCCTTGGCAGTGCGGAAAGTGGTATCGAAGGGCAGCATGGCATATCCCAGGTGCCAGCCATTCATCTGGTCAATCGGCATTTCCCAATCCTTGAACTTCGCCCCTTCGATCTGCTCTCGCAGTTCGCGGACCATCAGGACCTGGCTCAACCGTTCCTGTTCGGGGAAACCGGTGGTGTCAATCGCCTCGAAAACCCGGAGGGCCTCCTGGGCATGCCGGACCTCCCCCGCGTAGAACTCCGGCGAGCAGTCGCTGAGGCGGTCGTTGTACCGGTGGTCGCCTACGGCTGTCGCGGCCTCGGGATTGGCGCGAAGGTGATGTTCCCACTCTTCCTGAAGTGCGGCCTTCAGGCCCGCCCGGCGGGCCTCCACGGATTTTTCATCGGGAACCTGAGCCACGACGGCCATCAAGCAGGAGACTGCAACCAGCACGGATAGGAAGCAATTCATTATGCCTTCCTCAAATCGAAGTTTGCACCAAAACGTAAGCACACAGGACGCAGCGACGCTCTTTAAGTCGTCTTGTACAAACTGCGCCCTGTGCGTTGGACCTTAGCCTGAGGATTCGCCGTGCCGATGTCATGAAAGCATCTGTGCCGAAGGCACCTTGGAGTGCGGTAGCAGCAGCTACCGCCTTCCGCCTTTGGTTCATTCGGCAAATGCGCAGAGGGAGAGCAAGAAAGGCGGTAGCTGCTGCTACCGCACTCCAAGGCGGTTCGCGCATGATGATCTCAAATCGTCGTGGCAGCCATCTTCCAATACACCGCATAACGCTCGCCGAACAGTTGGTAGAGCGGAATCAGGTTGAGGGGTTTTTCCTGGCCCACGGTTTGAAAAGCCAGTGCCTGACCGGAAACGGGCTTCAGCCAGCCCAGTGGATCCTTGGAACTGGCCGCGATGGCGGGAGCCGGAATGGGTTCACCCGCCGGCGCCGTATCGTATTCCGGGTAGAACATCCCCGGGCTGAGGCCCGCTGCGCCCAGCCGCCCGGCCAGCACCAGCGGGCCATACATCACCGCTTGCTGAGTCACATCGCCCGGCAGAGTTTCCAGGCGCAGGCTCATGGGAAGGCGGATTTCAACCCGGTCGCCTTCCTTCCAGCTACGGGTCAAGCGGAAGTAGCTACCCGGACTGGCGAGTCCCGGCAGGAGCGTTCCGTTCAATTTGGCCGTGCCGCCGCTCGTCGCCCAGTACGGGATTCTGATGTTGAGCGCCATGTCGATGGGCCGCTCGGCGTGAACCACCAACGCCGTGCCCTCTTCCACCGGGAAATTGGTTTGCTGTTCGAGGCGCAGCCCCCTTTCCGGCCATGTCACCTCGGAGGCGA
>DATJVT010000271.1:0-7279 GCA_035501695.1 Terriglobia bacterium
ACGAGTATTCGCACTCGTCATCCAAAATTGTGATGGCGTCAGCGGCGCCGGTTGGATTGAAGATTCTAAGCAGTTCCTCTAGGTCTTCACGGAACAGCATGAGGGAGTCATATGACCAGCTTTGAGTGTTGCGGATTCGCCTCAAAACTCCTCCTAGGTTGGTATTATGCGTCATTATACTATCAAACGCGAGGGGGCTGGAAACTCGGGCTCGACGCCGGGACGACGGCCATATTTCCAGATTTTCGAGGGGATGTCATGCCTTGAGCGTCGGCGGGGACTTGGTTTCGTCGGTCAGGGTTTTGTGCGGGGGCCCGCGAGTGCTCGGCGTCAAGCGGCGTCCCGGGGAATTTGGTGTGCCGCGTTTCAATCTGCACCCCAAAGAAAACGGAGCTTTCCGTAAGGGGCGTGGAGGGGGCCCCCTTCACATCCCCGCGCCAATTCTACACCCGCAGGAAGATCTTTTGCCGGTAGAGGAAATACAGGAACAGCCACATGGTGAAGACGACGCTGCAACTCCAGATCAGCGGTTCGATTTGGCCCATATGCGGGCGCAGGCCGTGCAGAAAGACATCGGTGATGATGCCAAAATCAAAGAACCGGTCGACCAGGTAGATGGTGATGGCATTCATGCCGATGACCTTGAAGAAGAACGCCCAGCGCTGATGACCCTTCACGTCGATGATCCAGTAGAAGAGCGCCAGCAGCAGCAGGCTCCAGCCGCCTGCCCAGAGAACGAAGGTGCTCGACCAGATGTTCTTGATGATGGGGAACTGGAGGCTCCAGAGCCGACCGACGATCAGGCTCGCCACGCCGGCCAGGACCAGTCCCAGCGCCTTGCGATTGGGGGTGTACTTGCCGGAGCGCAGCCAGTGCCCGGCCAGCACACCCATCAGGCAGGTGGAGATGGCGGGCAGGGTGGAGATTACCCCTTCGTTGTCTCCGAAGGGGTAACAGCAGGTGCGGAAAGGAATCACCAGGCGGTCGATGTAGCCCGGCAGGCTGCCCTGCATGCTGGCCCAGGCGCTGTGGGGAAAGCCCGGCACGGGGATCAGCCACACCGCCAGCCAATAAACAATCAGGATGCCGCCGCATACGATGGCCTGGCCGCGGACGCCGGTGAGCATCATCACCAGTCCAGCAAACAGGTAGGCCAAGGCAATGCGCTGCAGCACGCCCGGGATGCGCAGATGCTGGAGGTTGAAGTCGAGCAGGCCGCCATAAATCAGACCAAAGAGAAAGAGGATCAGGAAACGCTGCACGATGTGGCGGAAAAGCTGGCCGCGATTGGCGCCCTCCTCCATGCGGCGCGTAATGGAGAAGGGAAGTACCGCGCCCACCACAAAAACGAAAAGGGGAAAAATCAGGTCGTAGGCGTGGAAGCCCTCCCACTGGACGTGTTCAAATTGCGTGTCCAACACTCGGGTGGCTCCGCACGGCCACACCTTGTAGAGCGCGTGGATGATGCGTTCTCCTCCCGCGATCCAGAACATGTCGAATCCGCGCAAAGCGTCGATGGAGGCAACGCGTTTCTGAGTGAATGTTTGTGGCTGAGGAGCATTACCCATAAGAACCTCTTGATGTGGGATGGGCGCCGGACCGGGCAGGCTCGCGCCAAAGGCGACATTATCTACGATTCTGCAGGAAAGGGGAAGGAGAAGCGAGTCTAGATCTTTTTCTCCTTCCAATGCCCTTGCCGGAACAGGATCACCATGGCCACGGCGATGGCGGATTCGGAAATCGTGATGGCCCAATAGACGCCGTTCGAACGCAGTCCGAGCAGAACCGCGAGCGCGTAGGCAAGCGGGATCTCCAGCACGATGAAGCCAAAGAAATTCACCAGGGTGGGCGTGAGCGTGTCTCCCGCCCCATTGAAGGCTTGCATCATTACCATTTCGTAGGCGTAACCGATGTTGCCGATGCTCACGATGCGCAGGCAGGCGGCGCCCAGGGAAACAATTTCCGGGTCATGGGTAAAGAGGCGGACTACGGGGCCGGCGAAGGCGATGAAGAACACCCCCACGGTCCCCATCACCAGGGCATTATAGGAGCCCGTCTTCCAGACCGACTGCTCGGCGCGTTCCGGTTGGCGGGCGCCCAGATTCTGACCCACCAAGGTGGCCGCGGCGCCGCTCAATCCCCAGGAAGGAAGTATGAAGAAGATGATGATGCGGATGCCCACCGTATACCCGGCCAGGGCGGCGTCTCCAAATAAACTGATGATCCGCATCAGGCTGATCCAAGCGATATGCGGAATCAGCATCTGCCCGATGCCGGTGAGCGACACCCGCAACAGCCGCGCCATGACCTCGGCGTGGATACGAACCTGCCGCGCCAGGATGCGGATGTGCTCGCCGCCGCGGAACAGGCGGTAAAGTTGATACACCACTCCGATGCTGCGGCCGGTTAAGGTGGCCACGGCCGCCCCCGTCACCCCCAGGCGAGGGAAGGGTCCCAGGCCGAAGATCAGGCAGGGATCGAGAACCAGGTTGATGGAATTCGCCACCCAAAGGACGCGCATGGCAATGGCGGCGTCCCCGGCACCCCGAAAGACGGCGTTGTTCAGCATCAGCAGCAGGACCACGGAGCATGCGCCCAGGGCAATCCGCGCGTAGCCGGTTCCCACGGTGAGAATGGCGGGAGACGCGCCCATCAATCGCAGCAGGCGCGGGGCGAAATAGAGGCAGGGAGTGCCGAGCACCAGCCCGGCCGTCAAGCCGAGGAAGATGGACTGCACCCCCGCCACTGCCGCGCCCTCGGGATCCTTTTCGCCGACCCGCCGAGCCACCATGGCTGTGGCGGAAAGGCTCAGGCCCATGCCCACTGCGTAGGCGATGGTGAGCATCGCTTCCACCAACCCTACCGTGGCCATGGGCCCCGCCCCCAGGCGTGCCACCCAGAAGACGTCCACGATGGCGAACAGCGACTCCATGAGCATCTCGAGAACCATGGGTACGGCAAGCAGGAAAATCGCGCGTGTCAGGCTGCCGGCGGTGTAATCCTGATGCGACCCTCGCAAGGCTTCCCGCACTGAAGCCCAGGAAGAAGTCGATTCGCGGGTTGTGACGGCGGTCTCCATGGACTCCTGATTATAGCGATGGGTAATGATCGCGGCCCGGACCGGGACCGCACGGATTCAAAAAGTGACGACTTGGGAATTACCGCGAGGCGATCTTCATAATATATTGACCATACAACAAGCTCCGGAAGGGCACAAGGGGAATCGACAGTGGAGCAGTCTGGGTTCGTAGCGGCAACCTAATCTTGCCAGATGGCGGCGCCACTTCCAAATAGTTCGATCGTGTCGCTTCGCGACTCCCCGAAGCATGAAAACACCCCCTCACCCCGACTCCCCTCCCCCCCTCTTCCCTCTCCCCGGGGAGAGGAAAGAGGGGAGAAGAGGTGATAGGGTGAGACATCTGGCCTCAATCCTCGGAGCAGGAACGCACTGACCGAGACTCAATACCGCCACAAGAAGTAGACGGTCATTCCTGTTCCGACGCAGATCACCGTGGCGCGGGTCCAGCGGGGATCAAGCTTCTGCGCGTAGTGAGCGCCGCCATAACCGCCGGCGATGGCGCCCACCACCATCAGAATTCCCTGCGGCCACACCACTTGCCGGGCGACGATGAACGTCACCACCGCCGCGCCGTTAATGGCCGTGCCCAGCAGCGCCTTTAGCCCATTCATGGCGTGGATATCTTCGATATGGATCATCTCCAGCATCGCCAGCATCAGGATGCCCATGCCGCCCCCAAAAAAACCTCCATAAAGGGCAATGAAGAGCTGCACCCAGGCGAGACCGATGATTACGGGCCAGGAAGGCGGCCCCGCTCGCTTGACCACATGGCCGAGGGCGCGGGTCAACCGCTTGCCAAAGGCGAAAAGCAAGGTGGCAAATCCGAACAGGTAAGGCACCAGGCGCATAAAAGTGGCCTGCGGCGTGTGCAGGAGTACGATGGCGCCCAGTGTCCCACCTATTAAACTGATGGTGATCATCGGCGCCATGACGCGCGCCGACCGCGGCAGGCGGTGCCAATAGGAGAACACGCTTGCCACTGACCCGGGCCAGACCGCGACGGTATTGGTGGCATTGGCAGGAATGGGAAGAACCCCGGTAAACAGGAGCGCCGGAAACGAAAAGAAACTCCCGCCCCCCGCGACAGAATTCATGGCGCCGGCTAGTAACGCGGCAGAGAAGAGCAAGACGGCATGAGGAAGAGTCATATTCTATCGGGTGATCGAGTGATCCGGTGATCGGGTGAGCAAAAAAAGGCAACCCAGCCACAATGTTTCTCTGCTCACGGGATTCCGTGATCAAATTCCAGCCGGATCTGTTCACCTGATCGCCCGATCATGGTGAGAAGGGTTCTGACGGCAGCGCCGCTTGGGCGCGGGTCAGTCCGGTCAGAAGGAATTTACCATCATTGGAAAAAACCGGGTGATAAACGTAGCGCTTTTCCGGCGTGGACAGCACGAACATGTGTTCGTCCGCGGAATCTGCGGGAAGCTCCGGCGCTTCAAACACCTCGTTGCGTAGAAACTCCGGCAGATTATCCTGAATATAGTGCCGGAATGTATCCACCATGGGCGAATCTGACTTCAAGAATTCTGCCGGGACGACCAGGGCGTAGGCCGACCGGTAGTCGTGCAGGTGAAGCGCCGAAATGAAGCGATAGATCGTGTAGTCCGGGTTAGCGGAGTATTCGGTTTTGGCCGGAATAAAGGCCTTGCCGTCCCAGCGATAGACGGCGCGTGCCTGGAAGCCGCGGTTCCCTGACGGGGAGACCTGAAGCAGGCCCGGGTTGGCTCGGCCGGCCACGGTCATCTCCGCCGGCGTACCTGCGCGCGATTGGAAAGTCACTTGGCCCTGCAGCAAGGGTTGATATCGGCTCTCATCCGCCAGGGAATCCCACAAAAGCGCCGCCGAGTGATCCTTCACTTGAAATATGACCGGGTAAGCAATTTGAGCCTTACCTTCCCGGACAACCAAAGCCAAACCGCGACCCACCGGGGGGCCAAGGTCGATCGCCGCGGGTAAGAAGTCCTCAACTCCGGTGAGCAGGCGCGACGGTCTCCAGTGGGCTCCATCCCAGCAAAGTAGGTACAGATTCCATAGTGGTTGCGAATCAGGCGCGACCGCCACTTGCAACCCGTGTGAAGTGTCAGGGGCCGCCCATTTCAATAAGACATCCGGCACGCTCTCCTGGTTCAGGCCGCCAATCGGTGTAATCGTGTTGCTGGGAGCCCCGGGCGCGGGCGCCTGCTCGCCTTCGCCCGTGTGCAGGGCCTTGCCCAAGACGGTTAAGTCCGGGGTTGTCACCCCTTGCAGAAGTGTTGCGATTTTCGGCAGGGACGCATCAGCTGCCGTCCGGCTTGCGGCGGTCTCAATTTGAGGTAAATCGCGATCTTCCTCCTGGGCGCTGGCGCGGGCCACGAACAGCAATATGCAGATTGGGAGTGTCCAAGCCAATCTCCGAAATGTACCGTAATACCGAAAACTGGTCAGTCTGCGCCTTTGCCGTTGGTTTCTCATTTAGAGGTGACATTATAGGGTATAATGTTGTCTAGAACAATTCGCATTGTGACCTGTTTCCCCCCGAATCGACATGCAGGAGGGCCCAGGACGGCAGCAAATTGACTCATATAGCGAATGAATTCATTGAGTTGGATAATTCTTAGAGATCTGCAGTATTTTGCAAATCGGTTTGGCACTCTCACCTGCCGAGTGCTAATCAGCTGATTTTGGGCTACATTTAGTTCTTGACAATTGAGTCGCCATCGAATAGATTAGCACTCGCAGTAAGCGAGTGCTAAGCCTCGAAGCTACAAGTCAGGGCAGCACCGGAACGACCAGCAAGACCTAATTAAGAGCGCTCGAGGGGGCCTCCGGGCGGGGGATTTCTCCGAGTCTCGGCAGATGCTGCCTCGAGCACTATTGAGCAGGAAAGGAGAATCCACTATGACGGTAAGACCTCTTCATGATCGACTGATAGTGAAGCGGGTAGAGGAAAAGGAAACCATCAAGGGCGGGATCATCATCCCCGACTCGGCAAAAGAGAAGCCGCAGGAGGGGGAGGTGATCGCGGCTGGCAACGGCAAGAAGACCGAGGACGGAAAGGTTATTCCCCTCGACGTAAAGGCGGGGGATCGCATCCTGTTCGGCAAATACTCCGGCACGGAAATCAAAGTTGACGACAACGAGTACCTGATCCTGCGTGAGGATGAAGTACTGGGCGTCATTGAGCAGGCCAAAGCTGCCGCGGGCAAGAAGTAAATGCGGCCCGGCAATGTATGCGGTGGGCCGGCCCGCAAGGCGCCGGGCTCGCTGTGGAACCAAATTTGAATTCATGAACATATCCGCCATCCCGATCCACTAAATCGGGAGGGGAGGAAAGGAACTGGAGGGAGGCAAGATGGCAAACGCAAAGCAAATCATACACGGCGAAGACAGCCGCCAGGCGATTCTGCGTGGCGTAAACAAGCTGGCGAACGCTGTGAAGGTAACGTTGGGTCCCAAGGGCCGCAACGTGGTACTGGACAAGAAATTCGGCTCGCCCCTGATCACCAAGGACGGCGTAACCGTGGCCAAGGAGATCGAACTGAAGGATCCCCTGGAGAACATGGGCGCGCAGATGGTGCGTGAAGTGGCTTCCAAGACCTCTGACGTGGCCGGCGACGGCACCACCACGGCGACGGTCCTGGCGCAGTCGATTTACCGCGAGGGTTGCAAGACGGTCGCGGCGGGCGCCAATCCCATGGCGATCAAGCGTGGCGTTGAGATGGCCGTGCGCGCCGTCTGTGGCTACGACGAGACGCTGAAGGACGGCTCCAAGAAGCACGTAAAGGGCGAACTGGAGAAGATCTCCAAGCCGGTCGAGGGTTCGATGATCGCCCAGGTCGGCTCCGTATCCGCCAACAACGATTCCACCATCGGCAATATCATTGCCGAAGCCATGAAGAAAGTCGGTAAAGACGGCGTCATCACGGTGGAGGAATCAAAGACCCTGGAAACCGCCCTGGAAGTGGTCGAGGGCATGCAGTTTGACCGCGGGTACCTGTCCGCTTACTTCGTCACCGACCCCGAGCGCATGGAATGCGTGATGGAGAACGCGCTGGTCCTGATCCACGAGAAGAAGATCAGTTCCATGAAAGACCTGCTTCCCTTGCTGGAGCAGATTGCCAAGGCCGGCCGGCCGTTGCTGATCATCGCCGAGGAAGTGGAAGGCGAAGCGCTGGCCACCCTGGTGGTCAACAAGCTGCGCGGCACGCTGCAGTG
>DATJVT010000272.1:0-5009 GCA_035501695.1 Terriglobia bacterium
AACACAGCCCGCCAACAACGTCTTGGCCATGCAGCTCCGCCTATAGAATCGGCTGGAAATCGAAAGCTGCTGACAAAATTCCTGTGATCAGACTTATTTCGCCGGGAACGACCTAACGTGGACCACGACCGGATCGCTCCACGGCGGGCTTGGGGGAGGACAGGTTGCCGGCCGTTGTCTCGATATGGGGCTGGTACCAAACCCGCTCATTTGTGTAAATAGTTCTTTCGCGCCAAATAAAGCCCGCTGGCCAGATTATACTAGGAGTCCTAAGCAGGGCCCCACACAATCGAAGGATGAGGAAATCCGCTTCAAGTCTTCTCGTTTTCCTGGCGTTCCTGTTCGCTTGCTGTGCCCTTACTTACGCTCAATCCAGTGGAACCATTCGCGGTTCGGTTCTGGATCCTTCCGGAGCAGTGATCGCCGGGGCCACCGTCACGATCGAGAATCCGGTGTCACATTACAGCCAGAGCACCAAAACCGATCCCCAGGGACGCTTCGATCTTCCCAATGTCCCGTATAACCCCTATCATCTGACGGCTGGGGCGTCCGGATTCCAGGTAACCTCGCAGGATTTGGACTTGAGATCCGCCATCCCGATGGATTTGAAGATTACCCTGAAAATCGGCGAAGCGACGACGACGGTGACCGTCGAAAGTTCACAGGACTTAGTCGAAAACGATCCGACGACCCACACCGACGTAGATCGCAATCTGTTCGACAAGCTGCCGCTGGAAAGTCAATCCTCTTCGCTAAGTTCGCTCGTCACCTTGGCGGCGCCTGGCGTTAGCGCCGACTCCAACGGCCTCTTTCACGGACTCGGCGATCACGCCCAAAATTCGTTCTCGGTAGATGGCCAGCCCATTACCGACCAGCAAAGCAAGGTCTTCTCGAATCAGATTCCACTTGACTCGGTCCAATCGATGGAAGTGATCGAGGGAGCACCACCGGCCGAATACGGAGACAAAACCAGCCTGGTCATCGTGGTGACTACGCGCTCGGGCATGGGCATGAAGCAACCGCACGGCGAGATCACGACTTCTTATGGCACCTTTGGCACCGTGACCGGTGGGGCCAATCTCGGATACGGCGGAGACAAGTGGGGCAACTTCATTTCGCTGAGCGGATTGAACACCGGCAGGTTTCTGGATGGCCCCGAGTTCCAGGTCTATCATGATCACGGCAATCAGCAGAATCTGTTCGATCGGTTTGATCTCAGGCTTTCAAACTCAGACACGGTCAGCCTGAACTTTGGTTTCACTCGCTCGTGGTTCCAGACGCCCAACTCATTCGACGCCCAAACCGCGGACGCATGGTCTGGGCTCGTGGCCGACAACGGAGGCCTCGGTCCGAACGGCTTGCCCGTGGGTTCGCAGGACCAGCGCTCCAAGATCAGAACCTTCAACATCGCGCCTAGCTGGGTCCACCTGATCAACCCCAAGACCGTATTTACCCTTGGAGCATTTGCCCGGCAGGATCAATACAACTACTATCCCAGCAACAATCCCTTCGCGGATCTCACGCCGGGCCTTCAGCTCCAGACCGTTGGGCAGGATCGGAGGCTGACGAATCTCGGGGCGCGGGCGGAGTTATCGTATGTCAGCGGCATACACAACTTGAAGGCGGGAATTAGTTTTTCGGACACGATCCTGACCGAAAAGGATGCCTTCGGGATCGTCGATCCGACTTTCAATTCTGTATGTCTCAATGCCGACGGAAGCCCCAACACCGACCCATCTCCGCTCAACCCCGACAATTGCACCGGAGACCTGCAGCCGAATCCAAGCTACGATCCTCTCCTGGGCTGCATCGACCTCACCAGACCGGGCCAGTTGCCTGCCTCGAATGGCTGCCCGACTCCCACCAGCAGCCTGTATCACTTTTTCGGTCATGCCAACGTCAGAGAACTGGCCATGTACCTTCAGGACACAATCACGAAGAACAACTGGACCTTCAATCTCGGACTGCGGTTCGATTACTACGATGGCATCACCGACCAAAAGCAAGTGGAGCCCCGCCTCGGCATCGCTTATAACATAAAACCTTTGGGAACTGTACTGCGAGTCTCGTACGCCCGAACTCTGGAAACACCGTTTAACGAAAATCTTGTCTTGGCGAGCTTGGGATGCAACGACGCCGTGATTAACGACCTGATGGCGACCGCGCAGGGGTATCCTTGCTTGACCGAGCCGATTCACCCCGGTTGGCGCAATGAATTCCACGTCGGTATCGAGCAGGCTTTTGGACGGTTCCTAGTGGTGGATGCTGAATATATCTGGAAGTACACGCACGGGGCCTACGACTTCAGCGTCCTCGGCAACACACCGCTAACATTCCCGATCGTTTGGGCCAGCTCCAAAATCCCAGGATTTGCGATCCGTGCGAGCGTTCCGAATTATCATGGTTTCTCCGCGTTTGTGGTGATGACTGGCGTTGCGGCACGGTTCTTTAACCCGCAGATCAGCGGCATTGGCGTCACGCCGGCTGGAGAGGGCGGAAATGCAGTGTTTCGCATCGACCATGATCAGGTTTTCAGCCAGACCACCCACATCCAATACCAGCCCAAGCAATCCTGGCCATGGTTGGGCTTCAACTGGCGCTATGACAGCGGACTGGTAGCCGGTCCCGTGCCCTGTGCGGGCGGGAATTGCGCCAACGGGCCAAACGGGGACGATAGCACCGTGGACGTTTCCGGATTGACGCCGGATCAGCAGTTCCAGGCTGGCCTGTTTTGCGGTAGCACGTTTGCGACCTACACGACGCCCATTAGTCCGACAGGCCTCTGCCCGGCTTCGCAGTACGGTTCGCACCTGATGAAAATCCCAGCCGCTGGCACCGAGGACGACGACCACAACCCGCCCCGTGTCGCTGCACGGAATCTGTTTGACCTGGCCATCGGACACGACAACATCTTTCACGGTGACCGATACAAATGGAGCGCCCGCGTTTCGGTTGTCAATCTGACGAACAAATATGCGCTCTACAACTTCCTCTCAACATTCAGCGGAACGCACTATGTTTCGCCGCGGACGATAACCGCAACCATCGGGTTCCATTTTTGATAAACGGCCGAAGGGCTCGTCCGCGGACTACCTGGCTATTGCTTTCGGTGTGAACCAGGGGTATAAGAGCGGAAGAATGTAGAGGGTCAGCAGGGTGGAAGTGATCAGGCCTCCGATGATAACGGTTGCGAGAGGCCTTTGAATCTCCGCACCGGTCTGAGTTGAGAGCGCCATGGGAAGAAATCCGATGCTGGCCACCAGCGCGGTGATCGAGACCGGTCTTAAGCGATTAGCGGCGCCTTCACGGATGGCCACTTGCATCGCCATACCGCGCACTCTTAACGAGTTGATATAGCTCACCAGCACGATTCCGTTCAGAACCGCAACGCCAAATAAAGCGATGAAGCCCACCGAAGCGGACAGGTTGAGGTTCAGCCCGCGTAACCAAAGAGCCCCAACGCCGCCCACCAATGCGAACGGGACATTTAGAAGTATAAGGCTCGCTTGCTTCAGCGAATGAAATGTCGCGAACAGCAACGCGAAGATGATTGCGACTGAAACTGGAAGAACGAAAGTCAGCCTGCGATTGGCGCGCGATTGATTCTCGAACTGGCCACCCCATTGGATTTCGTACCCCGGCGGCAGTTTGATAGAACGGTTGACCTTCTCTTGAGCCAGCCTGACGAAGCTTCCCAGATCCGTTCCACGCACATTGGTCTGAACGGCGACGCGCCGGCGCGCGTTCTCACGCGAGATCACTTCGGGACCAAGAACGGTTCTTATTTGAGCCACTTGATTCAACTTGACCAGTTCGCTCGCTGGGGCGCGCAGTACGACATCTTTTAAAGCCTCCGGATCATTTCTTAGTTTTTCGGGAAGGCGAACGGAGATAGGGAACCGTGCCTGTCCCTCGATCATCTCCGACAGAGGCTGTCCGCCCACCAGCGTTTCGATAACTTCCTCAACATCGGAAACATTCAGTCCGTATCGCGCGAGCGCGAGGCGCTTCACATCTACTTGCAGTTCCGCCACACCAGAGAGCACTTCCATCTGTGGCTCGGCAGCGCCTGGTAAGGAGCTAATTAGGGCCAGCACTCTCTTGCCCATGTCTTCTAAGGTCTTAAGATCATCGCCGAAAACCTTGATAGCGACATCGCCGCGGACTCCGGTCACGGTTTCGTCCAGCCGCATTTCCATCGGTTGCGTGAAGTTGTAGGTGACTCCCGGAATCTTTTCGAGAGCTTCTGAAAGCTTCTCGATCAACTCTGGCTTGTTGCGGCAGCACTTCCACTCAATCCTTGGAGCGAGTTGAAGATAGGAATCGGATTCATAGATTCCCATGGCCTCGGTCGCTACATCGGGCCTTCCGAGTTTCGTTACAACTCCCACGACTTCCGGAAAGCTCCGGATTGTGCCGCCGATCTCTTTGCTGATATCGATCGACTCGGTAAGGGCGATTCCAGGGAGCTTGCGAGAGGTAATCAGAATGGAGCCCTCGTCCAGCTTAGGCATGAATTCGGTTCCGATGAAACGCAGTGAGGTGATGGCTGCAGCAACCAGGACCAGCGCGAGCACGACGAAAATCGCCCGGTGCTTGCTAGCGCGATCGAGTGAGCGCGCGTAGGCGTCTCGCAGGCGTCCCAGTTGCCGGTCCCAGATTTCGCTGGCCCCGTTGCGGTTGACTTCTCTCTCCCTCAGAAAATAAGTCGACAGCGCCGGCACCGCCGTTAGCGCCAAAATAAGCGAACCCAGAAGAGCTGAGCAAACCGTGATCGCCATCGGCCGGAACATGCGCCCTTCCAGACCCTGGAGTGTAAAGATTGGTAGGTATACAGCAATGATGATCGCCACACCGAACAGAATCGGGCGGGCTACTTCATGAGAGGCCGTCCGTATCGATTCGACCAGGCGCTTGCCCGAGGACTTGGACTTCTCCAGGTGATGCACCGAATTCTCGATCATCACCACTGAACCGTCGACAATCATGCCGAAGTCGATAGCGCCCAG
>DATJVT010000273.1:0-3667 GCA_035501695.1 Terriglobia bacterium
GACAGGCGTTCTCACCCGCCGTCGCGGGCCGGATGAGGGGTCACTTCCGCCGCCTCGACCAACGATTACCGGCCCAACACAACCGCGGGTTGGCCGTCAAAGTGCCCGGCGCGGCGGGACGCGCGACGATTACTAAACCCTAGCGATTAGAAACAACCTTGTCGATGGGGCTCTTCTCGACACGCCACGCATTTCCATTGCGCTGCTTATATCACAACTTCGGGGTAAGTCCCGATAAGTCGCCTGCCTCAAGATGGTCGCCGACTTAGATAGACCCTCAGTTACGCCGCGGGGTTTGCGGATACCCTGCCACCCGGTTGTACAGTCGCCTTGTCGGGAGCTGGACGCTGATTAACGCGAACCACCCCAAGTAAGTTCTTGCTGGTCGCGTTATCTCGGGACGGCCGGGTTGGAGTTTAATGCGGAGCGAGCGAAAACTATAGCGTCCGCTGTGCAGTTTCTTGCGGTGCCCACGGATGAGGCACTCCAACCTGGTTCCCACCACACGGATGATTGCGGCGCCCTTTTATCCCGCTTCTGACGCCGCGGGCTATTCTCCGGGGCTGCGACGGAGGGCGCGGTCGCATGGGCAGATGGCGGGCCGGCGATTTCCGGACATTTTTTTCCAATCTATGGGGCAAGCCTTGTCGTTTTACATTCTAGCCTCCATTTTTTGCTTGACAACCGCCTTCGATTTATGTATACTATGCTGCGAGCCCAGTGACCGGCGGGGAGCGCGGGCGCGGCCCCATCCAAGGGGTCAGCGTACGCCAGGGAAATATAGGATGAGGATCCCGGAGCGCGGTAGCGACCGGTTCGGCCCGCGGTTCTCCCCCCCTGGGAACCCAAAGCCGCGGAAGCAACAAGCCGGGCTGGGCTACCGTTCTTCCCGTCCCACGCCCCCCATTTCCAACGGAGGTTTCACGATGTCCATTCGCCAAAAACGCACCATGACGGAAAAGAGTCTGGAGGCGCATCGCCGCAATGCCCGGCAGTCGCGCGGTCCGGTGACGGAGGTGGGGAAAAAGCGCTCGCGCGACGCCAATATTTTTCACGGATTCTATTCGCAGGATGGCGGCGCCGCTCTGGTGGCGCTGGGGGAAGATCCCCGGGAATATCAGGACCTGGCGCGGGCGGTCGAGAAGAAATGGCGGCCCGCCGACGCGTACGAAGAGCAACTGGGCACGCAGTTGATTCGTGCCGTGTGGCGCGCGCGGCGTTCCGACCGCATGCAGGAAGGCCTGGCGCTGCGAATGGCGCAGGAAGCCGAGCGCTGGCGCCAGGACAACCTGCACGCCCGGATGACCAAGCTGACCCTCAACGCCGGGTGTTTACGCTCCCTCGCGAACGCCGCGGGGCAGCCGGACTACGCGAGCGCTCCGAGCGATCTGGAGATGGTGAAGTCTTATCAAGAGGATGGCGTGTTGCAGGACATGGGAACCGTCATCATGGACCTGCTCATCGTGCTGAAGCCCCAGGCAGATCGCGGACCCTTCTCCTTGCCGGGAGCCGGGGCGGGCGCCGCCGACCCGCCCTCGCCGGCCGACCAGCCGCCCTTGCCCGCCGCGTCCGAGGCGCCCAACCCCATCTCGCAGGAAAACGGCGAAGATCAGGACGATGGGCGCCAGGGCCTGCGCGAGTCCCTGCAAAACATCCTCCTGCGGGAAGCGGACTTGCTGGAGGAGCAGCGCACGGCCTGTTTGCAGGAGATCCTCAACGGTCCGTCACCATTTGAGCGCGCCGCCGAGTTTGCCGCCGCCTACAGCCAGATGAAGCTGCTGCAGCGCGTCGAGGACTCCAACTTTCGCCAGGTCTGGCGCATCACCGACCTCTTCATAAAACTAAAGGGAGGAGCGCCGGAGCGAAAGAAGATGAAAATGCCCCCGCAGGATTTTGATGCTCCACCGGCGCCGCCGACGGCAGTGGAGGCTCCGGAAATCGTCTCGAAGACCTCCCCCATGGACCCGCAGGATTTCCCTTCCCAGCCGCCCGCCGCCTCGGAAACGGGCCCGGAACCGCCCCAACCGCCCGCCTCCACCCAACCCGCCGAACCGAGCGAAAATGAAGGTGCATCCGGAAAAGTCCAATCAAATCAACACGGGAATTGCCGATTTGATGCTTTGGCACACCCTAAACGGGGTGACGCGGCCCCGCCACGTACCACGGAGCGGCCCGAGCGACCGAGGAGCCAGATCGGCGGAGGCCCCATTCATCTCACTTATGTCTGATTATCTTTATGTACTACAATGTAACTTCGGTGGTTTGATTTTCGTCAAAAAACTGAGGGGCGGCAGCTTATCATCAATAGAACAACACCCGGTTTGCGGCAAAACCGTGGGAGGAATTGACGATGAAGAGACCGATATCCTTCGCCGGCAGCCAACTCAGCGAAGTGCGCCATATCTGCGCATTCTTCAATAGCGACGACGAAGAATATCGCGTGCTGCTTCCGTTCATTAAAGAGGGGTTCGAGCGCGGCGACAAGGCGGTCCACGTCGTTAATCCGAATCAACATCGCGACCATTTGCAACGATTGACGGCGGCAGGCATCGACCCGGCGTCAGCCCAACATAAGGGGCAATTAGAGGTTCGCACCAACACCGAAACGTATCTTCGGGACGGCCGTTTCGATCAGGATCGGATGATCCAGGTATTTGAGCAGGCGGTGAGCGACAACCACAGAGGAGAATTTCCCCTCAGCCGCATTATCTGCCGCATGGACTGGGCGGCCGAGGGTGGACCGCACATCGACAATGTCGTTGAATTTGAGTCGCGTGTGAATGAAGTGTGGCGCCGTCACGACGATGCGGTGATCTGCACCTACCATCTCCCCCAATTCGGGGGAGACACCGTGATTGACATCATGCGGACGCACCCCCTCATCATCATCGGCGGCATTCTTCAGGAAAACCCGTTCTTTGTGCCCCCGGAAAAGTTTCTGCCCGAGGTGCGCGCAAGGAGGGCCCGGCGAACAACCTCACCCTCGACGCAGGCTTAAGATGGAAGTAGAACCCGCACATCCTGACGAAGAGATCAAGCGGCTCCAGCGCTGCATCTATGATCTGGTCAGCGTCCTCACGCTTCCTGCCATCTGGAGCGGCAGCGAGCCCTCCCACATTGTTCAAACCTTGCTGGAAGTGCTCCTAAACATCCTCCCCCTGGAGTTCGTCTATGCGCGCCTGAAAAACCTCGGGGACGAGCCACCCGTCGAGATGGTCCGGCTCGCTCAATCCCGTGAACCCATGCCGCAGGCGCAGGCCATCGGCGGGGTATTCAACCCCTGGCTTGGAGTTGACCCGCAGACCTGGCCTGCGCGGGTGCGGAACCCTCTTGGCGAAGGCGACATTTCCATTGTGCCGCTTCGACTGGGGCTACATGGCGAATTTGGAATGATCGTCGCCGGGTCCGGGCAAGAAGGCTTCCCGGGACAGACCGAGAGACTGATTCTGAGCGTGGCCGCGAATCAGGCGGTGGTGGGGCTGCAAGAGGCACGGCTCCGGAGCGAACAGAAGCGCGTGGCCAGGGAACTCGATCAAAAAGTTGTGCAGCGGACCCAGGAACTTTCCCTGGCGAACCTCGAGCTGAGACAGGAGATGAGCGAACACGAACGGGCGGAAGCTGCCCGCCGCTACAGCGATGAGAGGTATCGCGTTGTAGTCGAAACAGC
>DATJVT010000274.1:0-5132 GCA_035501695.1 Terriglobia bacterium
CGGGGAACGATTCATGCCTACATCTGGGCTCCTCCGGGTCAATTCGTAGTCGATACACCCTCGGCCCGGGCGGTGGATTTGGGGTGCGCTTACACCTTGCAGGTGGACGACGCAGGCGCCGGGTTGGTGCGCACCTCGCTCGGGTGGGTCGGGTTCAAGCGGGAGGGCCGCGAGTCCTTTATCCCTGCGGGCGCCGCTTGCGCGACCCGGCCGAAAGTCGGCCCCGGCACACCTTACTTCGAGGACGCATCGCCGGAATTTCGCTCCGCTTTGACGAGATTCGATTTTGTGGACAGTACAGGGCAGCAGCGGAGCGAGGATTTAACGACTATCCTGGCGCAGTCACGTCCGCGGGACGCGCTTTCCCTGTGGCATTTGTTGGCACGCGCCGGTGAGTCACAACGAGAGGTGGTCTACAACCGGCTGGCAAAGTTTGATCCTCCTCCCGCCGGCGCTACGAGGCAGGGAATCTTGCATCTCGACCAGCCCATGCTTGATTTGTGGTGGAATGAACTGGGTTTTGACGACATCTCGGTATGGCGGCATTGGGAACGTTCGTGGTCCGCAGCAGTGCCGCAAGCCAATGGAAAGTAGTCCGTGACCGCGTGATCCCGTAATTCTCCTCCTTCCCCCGTCCAATTCTTCTTGCCGCTTGTTAACACTCCGCCCTTTTGTGGCGTCTCTTTGAACGTTAGGGCTAAATCATCGAAACAAGGAGGCGGTGGAACATGAATTCACTTGTCGCTCGGTACCTGAGTATCAGCACGATGGCAGTCCTGCTGGGGTTGACGACTTCCGCACAAGGGGGGCCGCCTTTGATCTGTCATTCCATTGAAATCGGTCGAGCGAAGTCGCTGCCCTGGATCGATTGGAACCAGCGAGGGGACGGAAGTTATGACCTGAAGAGCCTGACTCGAGACACTCTGGCCATCCTCGACGCCGACCCTCCCGTATTGGTGCGCATGGAGACTCTCCGGCGGGCCACAATTTACGCTCGCAAGGACCCGCAGGCGGCGAAGGAGTTGCTCACGCGACTCCTCGCGCGTGCAGCCAGTTCTGACGCCGCCGGCCATCCTGAAGCTTATGCGTGGTTCGACGTCGGTTACCTCGCGGAGACATATAAGCAATGGATCGGCAAAAGCGAACCCAATCCCGCCCTCAATCTGGACGGATATAGCTGGGTAAAGAAAGCGATCCGCCTGCGCGGGAAAGATCCGGAGATGGAGTTTGCGGCGGCACTGATAACACTTAACGGGCCGGAAAGTGATCACCGCGAGCATCTACAGAATGCAATGGCGGGGGCAAAGAACGATCCGCTGCTGGCTCAAAATCTCGCCTCCCGATTCAGCCGGCCCGAATTGCTAGCGAACTCTGCACTGGGGGGATCGAACCAATGAACACGCGAAACAATCAGTTCTTGCCAAGGACGCAAGTGGGGCGTCGATTCCTGGTGTCCGTCGCTTTTGGACTTTCGGCTCTGGGCATGGCCGGGTGGATTCTGGCGCAGGGCGGCGGCTCTTCCGGCCTCAGCGTTCACGAGTGGGGAACCTTTACGGCGGTGGCGGGGGAGGATGGTCAGGCGGTGGAATGGCAACCCTTGGCCCCGGTCCCCGAGCTGCCCTCGTTCGTGGAGCATTTCGGCTACGCCAACTTCAAAAACGGCCTGCGCGGTACGATTCGTATGGAGACTCCCGTGATGTATTTCTACTCCCCGCAGGATGTGACCATCTCCGTCAAGGTGGCGTTTGCCCGGGGAATGATCACGGAATGGTATCCTCACGCGTCGCGCGTTGAGCCCCGCGGGGAGATTCGCAATACCAATTTGACCCACACGCAGACGAATGGAACCATTGCCTGGAAGGACATCACTGTCTCCCCCCACGCGGCGGGTGGATTCCCTCGCGAAGGTCAGGAGAATCGCTACTACGCTGCCCGCGAAACCGGTTCTTCACCCGTACGCGTCATGACCTCCGAGGGCGAGCAACAGGAGAAGTTCCTTTTCTATCGCGGGGTCTCGGCCGCCCCTTTGCCCTTGTCGGCCGAACTGAATCCCGACGGCAAATTAATCGTCACGAATCTCGGGAAAGAGGATGTTCCAGCACTGTTTCTCTTCGAGCGCCGGGGTGAGAACGTCGGCTATCGTGCCGAAGGTGCGCTCACGGGTGAAACCGTCCTCGACCCTCCTGATCTCCACCTTACTGTGGATTCTCTCTGCCAGGAACTGGAAGGTGACCTCGTTGCTGGGGGTCTTTATCCGGACGAAGCGCGCGCCATGGTGACAACTTGGCGGGACTCGTGGTTCGAAGAAGGCAGCCGCCTGATCTACCTTGTGCCGCGCGGTTACATCGATAGCGTCCTTCCCCTTTCCGTTGACCCTGAGCCGGAACAAATCGTTCGCGTTTTTGTAGGCCGGCTTGAAATCGTAACGCCTGCTACGGCCCGCGCCGTCGAGGCGGCCCTTGCGTCTGACAATTGGCCAGCCCTGAACAAGTACGGACGCTTCCTCGATCCCATTCTCCAAATTGTGAAGGAGAGGCACGCACAGTTATCCCAACGGGTCCGGTCGCAACCATGACCGGTGCGGCCATATCGGCGGCAGAGGCCTCTGAGGCCATAGATCAATTGAAAAGCAAATTACCTAGAACGAAAACTTGACCGCCAACTGGATTCCCCGAGGGCCGCCACCCCCAATAAAGGGATTACCCTCTCCTACGTCGCCTGTGGCCGTCGTGGGCAGGTAACCGATGCACTTGCCGCTGGCGTCGATGCCCGTGTTATCGCATGCGGCAAAGAAAGTGGGCAGGAACGGGTTGGTGAAGTTGGGATGATTGACGAAATTGAAGAAATCCGCCCGGATCTGCATCTTGACGCGTTCACTGATTGCAGTGTCCTTGTAAAGCGCCAGGTCCCACTGCTTGAACGGGGGACCAAAGAGGAAATCGCGCGCTTCGGTGCCGGTGTGCTGCGTCCCGGGGACACAGGCGCCGGCCGACCACGTACAAGGGACCTGGAAGGCGGAGAGGTTCACCACCGCGTTGGGAAGGCTGGTCCCGGCATAGGGGTTGCCAACGACGTCGGGACGGGGAAAATACTCGCCCGTGCCGTCGTAGTCACCGCTGAAGTTGAAGTTCACCTGGAAGGGTTGGCCGGTCTGCAAGGTCAGGACGCTATCGATAGCCCACCCTTTGCCGAGCCGGGCGAAGGCTCCGGAACCCTTGGGCGTGGGGAACTTGTAATTGGCCATCCAGGTGAAGCGGTGGCGCACGTCGAAATTGGAGTTGCTGCGCTCCAGGTCCACGCGATAGCTGTTATTGGGCTGGGCGGCATTGGGCTCAAAGTCTGTGCCATCGCTCGCGTTGTCAATGGAATGAGAGTAATTGTAATTGACCGTGGATTCGAAGCCATGAAGATTGCGAATCCGAAGTTGTGCCTGGAGCGAATTGTAAACCGAGTTGGCCGAGGTCTCCAGGTAGTTGATGTAGCCATAGTCGGGATAGGGAAGAGACGGAGCCAACGGCGTTACGCGCTGGTTGATGTCGCGGAAGCGGAACAGGTGATGGCCTTCTGAACCCACATAGCCAATCTGGAAGACCACGCCGCTGCCGATCTGCTGCTGAAGATTCAAATTGTAGTTGAGCATGTACGGTGTGGGAAGGTGCTGGTCCGTTGCAAACAGGTTTGAGGAGACCCCGAAATCGCTGTAAACGGGCTGCCCGGAGACGATCTGGGATGTAACACTCCCGCTCGATAGAATCGGCTTGGGTCCGATATCATTGTAAGCAGGGCCGGGAGTCGAGGCGTTATACGGTACCTGGCCGAGAAAGAAGTCCTGGGAGAACACGTCATAGAACAAGCCGAAGCCGGAGCGGATCACGGTGGTGCCCTTGCCGGTCAAGTCATACGCGATGCTGGCCCGAGGCGAGAAGTTGGTGTAATCGGGGTGGTAGAGGCTGCTGAGACCGTTTGAGCCGACCTGCGTAAGCACTCCCGTTGCCGGGTCGAAGTTGGAGAAGAGGTTATCTTTTTCCGTGATCACCCCGAAGTAGTCCCAACGCAACCCAACGTTGAAAGTCAGTTGGCGGCTGGCGCGGAAGCTGTCTTGCACGTAAAAGGCATGCGAGTTCTGGAAGGTGTTGCGTTTGGTGTCGCCTTGCAGAATGCTGCCTCCGCCGCTGGGAATGCCTTGCAGGAAATCCGTCAAGCTCGAAAACGACAGGCTCCCCCGGAATCCGGAATCGAAGAATTGGTCGACCGTGGTGCGCCGAAACTCGTAACCGATCTTCACCGCGTGCTTATTGAATTTCCAGGAGAAGTCGTCAATAAACTGCCAATTCACGTCGGTGCGGCCGCGAGGGTCCGAACTAGTAGCCCCGATGGAGGTGAAACCCGAGACGCTGATCTTGGGCAAGCCGAAGTCCTGCTTGGCGGCACCCGTCACCAACCCGATTGAGGAGGGATCGAAATCGTTGTCCTCGGGGAGAAACGTTTCGTAGAAGCGGTTATAACCGAAGCGCACTTCGTTGACCTTGGTCGGGGAAATCGTCGTGAGATAGGAAATGGAAAGGAGATTGACGTTGGTCGGCGTGATTGTGTTGTAACCCGGCAGGTCGCCCGTCCCGCCCAATCCCAGCGGGAAACTCTGGAAACTGGTGGCGTAATAGTAGCGGCCCGTGACCATATTCTTCTGATTGATGTTGTAATCCGCCTTGCCGATGACGCTGTTCACACTGTTGAAAAACCTCGTGGTCGCCGCCACGTTATTGACCGCTGTGCAAGAGTCGGGCGTCGAGGAATTGGCCGCCGGCCAAGGATTCCGCTGCAGCAGGGCCGTCATGACTGGATTCACGCTGATGTCTTGTGCTGCCAGTTCGCTCTCCGCCTGGGCGATGTTATTGGCGGAAGGGACGCAAGCCGTGCTGCTCAAGCCTCCCGTCTCGCGCTGGCCTTCGTAGTCGCCGAAGAAGAAGGCCTTATCCTTGATAATCGGCCCGCCCAACGAGCCGCCGAACTGATTGTTGTGGAAAGCGGCCTTGGGGATCGGGGCAGGGTTGAAGAAGTTGCGGGCATCTAGGGCGCTGTTGCGGAAATAGTCGGCGGCGGTGCCATGAATCTGGTTCGTCCCCGACTTGGTC
>DATJVT010000275.1:0-6770 GCA_035501695.1 Terriglobia bacterium
ATGTGTTTTCTCCGACCGGCGCCAGGCGGAAAAGGGTGTCCGCACAATGGACATCGCCAAGCGCCTGATCGACTATGGCTTCCACCCTTACACCACAGCCTTCCCCCTGATTGTTCCTGGAGCGCTGATGATCGAACCCACGGAGAGCGCCAGCAAGAGGGAGTTGGACGCCTTCATCGACGCGTTGGAGGCGATCGCACAAGAGGTCGAGGAGGATCCCCAGTTCGTTCTCAAGGCGCCCTATACCACGCGCGTCTCGCGCCTCGACGAAGTCGCCGCAGCACGGAAACCTATCTTGCGCTGGAAACCGCGATCACCGGCCAACGGGTCTTGAGATGCGGTAGATAGGATAATTGGGCGGAAATGCCCGTGTCACCTGTCAAATGATGTCGCAAGTCCCCTCCCGCTCAGATCAGAAGCTCGGGTGACCCCCCAGTCTCCAGGACCACATGAGGAACGATGTGGCGGTAAGGTCAATCGCCGGCTCGGTGGTGCTATAGGACTGCATGTTGTCCCGGTAGACGGCCAACTGCGACGGGTCAAACGCCCCAGGGTTGCCATTGAAGATTTGGAACGTATCGATGCCGTTTGCCGGGCACAAAATCATGCCGTCCACGACGCCCGAGGTTGCCGCGCCGGCCGGGCCTTCGCTAGCCGCGCCCCACAGCACGGGCACTCCCCCGGAAGTTCCATCGAGTGCCCCCGCCAGGTTCGCCACCTGATGCTGAATGCAGTTCGGAAACGTGATGCCGTCGCCGACGATAAAAGACGAGCCCCAGGGATTGGCGCCCAGTATGTTACCCAGCCATCTTTGGGCGTAGGCATCATAAGTAGCGTTGTTGGTCAGAAAGTACGCTTCACTCGCCATCACCGAAAGACCGGCGCCGTGAGACGTGGTGTCGCCAGCGTTCCAGGAATCGCCAAAGCCCCATGGATCAGCCCCCGCCTGATTAATCGCGTCACCGACCTGGTCAAGAAGCTGCCGCAAAATGCTCGCCTCCGAGACCGGCAAGCCCTGAGGATCTCCCGCCAATTGCAGGGCGCGGTGGAGCTCGAAGTGCGCCAGGCCGCTTACGTCATAAAGATTGAGCGTGTCCGAGAAGCCCTGCTGATAGATTTGGGTGATGTAGTTCTCGGCAAACATTGCGGCCTCTTGCAGGTAGTACCGGGGATCGGTGTGCGCTAGCCCCGGCGGGAGGTTCTGGCTTTCTGCCGCCGATTGGAGGGCGAAATAAAGTTCAGTCGCACCCAGCTCCATGTCATCGTCCCACACGTTTTCGGGATAACCGTCAAAGGGGGCGATTGTCAGCAAACAATTGCTGCACGAGCCCGATGCAACCGTGGGAGCGGGATCCGGGAAGGAAGTCTGGGCGAGCGAGAAAACGTTTTCCGCGCTCCTCAAACATTGAGTGGCCAAGGCGGGGTTCACCACGCGATTGATCTGATAGCAGAGGGCAAAGTCTGCCGCCAAGCGGCCGGCAAGATTGGGGCTGATTTCTGACCCCGCGGGGCCCGCGACGAATACGGGGCGACGGCAGATGTAGAAAGTCGTGAGCGGGTCACACGGCTCCGGGTCTCCCGCTTGTTGATAACTGTCGGCCGCCTGCGGCAGTGTCCAGATGTCATATTCCGTAATCAAGCAGTAGGGACTGGGATATGTTCCGCCGCAGTTCCCGCTCTCGGAACTGGGGCCGCCCTCCCCGTAGTAGTCCCAGTCCTGAGAGTTATCCACCTGATAGTACAAGGTTTTGGTGTTGTCATCCCACATTTTCATCAACCAGTTAATGCCAAACTTCGCCTCGGCTGTGAAATCGGACGAGGCTGGTGCTCCCGGCCCGCTTTGGCCGGCATAAGAGACCGTGACGGGGGGAGCCGGTGGATTTGGGGCGGCGCCTGCTCCCATCTGATTAGGGAAATCGCGAATACCGATTTCCATGAGAGCCACAGCGTAGCTGGTGGTTTCGACATACTTCATGTAGTCGCCCGCATCCCACCAACCGCCCGAGGCGTCAAGGGCCGGCAGTTGCGCGGACACAAGAGGTGGCGTAGGCGGCACGTTTTCCACGAAGTCGTTCGCGTCCAGCGGCGGCGTTGTGTAGACGCTCGCGCGCGCGTCTTTTAGGTGTCCGGGCGCTGTGCGCAGCGCGTTGGGCAGATAGTTTTTACCGTCGCGCTCGGTTTCGTAGAAAAACAGAGTGTTCAACAACAGGCCCGCATAGAGCGCCTGGGGATCATCGACCGCGAAGTTCGGCGAGGTCGCCGGCACCGGGCCCAGGACCTTGATTTTGTAAGTCCCTCTCGCAGGCACGGTAAAATCCAGCGCGTAGACTTTGTACGTGAGCGTACTGTTGTGGCTCCAGATCCCGAGGAACCCACCGATCTTCCCGGCGAACGCGATGGCTCCCTGAGCGCTGACCACTTCGAACGTCGCTCCGATTTCCGCTGCAGTCGACATGAGATACGCCCGGTGGGAACCGCTGGCCTCGTAACCCGCCTGATTGACTCGCACCCAAGCGGCGTTCGCCGCCCACGTGTACGGGGGGCACGCAATCAGACAAGCCAAAGCGCCTGCCGCAATAATGATTTGGCTACCCTTGGGAAGGGAAAGAATTGCGGAGAGCATCTTCTCCTCCTTTTCACCGTGGCTTTTGATCGGCCGGGCAGATTCAGACTTCATCGACCATCGCGCCCACTTCCCCCCAGGCGGAATCTGGCACGGGCTTCTACAGAATTCGATTTGCCTCCGGGAACCCCCTGCCGCGAGTATACGCCTCGGTGGTGGGCAATTCCACAAAGCCGCGTGATGCGGACGGGTTCTGGGGGTCCCACCCTACGGACCGAGTTATTCGCAGGGTTTGGCCCCGCGTGCACGCGGCCAACGGAAGCTCAGGCCTCACGGAACAACTTGACTGCGCCTGCTCCCCCCTTGCGTGCGGTATAATTCTCGCTGATTCTACGGAACCCTGAGCGTCAGTTCGTTCAGAATTGTAATGGCTGAGGACCTGATAATGAAGGGGCACCGAATTAGAAACCTTGCTTCGAATGAGGCCAACGATGCCTGAATCCGGTCGTCGCGATTTTCTTAAACAAACCGTCGCACTCTTAGCCTGGGGAGGGGCACAGCCCATGTTCAGCCAGCCATTGCTCGAGAAAACTCCGGCAGAGTTTTCCACATTTCAGACCCAACGGCGAAGAGAACTTTGGGGCGTGCTGGGAGATTTGCCTTGGGGCCACCAACCCGGCCCGGCCGCGCTCCTGGCCACCGAAAAGCGCGACGGCTACACGTTGGAGCGCCTGGTGCTCGACCTTAACGGGATCGAGCCCGTCCCGGCGCTTTTGCTCATTCCTGACCAGCGCGCCGCCCGCGCTCCCGGCCTGCTCTATATCCACTGGCATGGCGGGATGTACGACCTGGGCAAAGAACAACTCCTGAAGGGGGTCGATGCCCAGCCTGCTTATGCGCCGGTCTGCGTGGAGAAGGGTTTGGTGACCCTGGCAATTGATAGTTGGTGCTTTGGCGAGAGGAAGCACGATGAGAACGGGTCCCGGGGCGAGCAGGACGCGTTCAAATACATGCTCTGGAACGACCAGGTGCTCTGGGGAATGATGATGTTTGACGAATTCCGCGCCCTCGATTACCTGGCCAGTCGCCCGGAGGTCGATGCCGGCCGTCTGGGAGTACTGGGAATGTCCATGGGTTCCACCAAAGCGTGGTGGCTGGCGGCCCTCGAACCTCGCGTCCGGGCCTGCATGGATGTCTGCTGCCTCACCGACTTCCAGGAACTTATCCGAATTCACAACCTGAGCGGGCACGGGGTTTACTATTTCGTGCCCTCCTTGCTCAAGCATTTTCAGACGGAGCAGATCAATGAACTCATCGTGCCTCGCCCCCATTTGAGTGTGAACGGCCGGCTGGATGACCTGACCCCTCCCGCCGGCGTGGAGCGGGTGCGCGATTACCTCTTGCCGCTTTATGCGAAATACGGGAAAGCGGAAGACTGCCGCATTGAACTCTTCGATTGCCCGCACCAGGAACTTCCCGAGATGCGCCGGCTCATCCTGCAATGGATGGACGCCTATTTAAAGAAACCCTTGGAAAGTTAACCCTACTATATATAGTGGTTAGTCTCTAAATCAACCCCGAAGGATTGTGGTTTTCTCTTTACAAGCAACCTTCGGTATGGTAAGTATGCATCGTACCTGGCAGGGGATCTCGCGCCAGCCTGGTTTGGGCGCCAAGGGCAGGGTGTGGAAGAGGGCACCTTATGTCCTGGCATTCTGGGTGGACCTCCTCTCCTGCCCTGATCGCTCATACCAAGTCCAAAAGACCTGAAGGTGTGATTTGTATAAGCTGAAAAAGCTCGAACTGCTGGGGTTCAAGTCCTTCGCCGATCGGTCGCGGCTGGAGTTTGCCGATGGGATTGCCGCCGTCGTGGGGCCGAACGGATGCGGGAAGTCCAATCTCTCTGACGCCATTACCTGGGTGTTGGGTGAACAGAGTGCCCGCTTGCTGCGCGGGGAGCGCATGGCGGATGTCATCTTCAATGGCACCGGCGCCCGACCCGCCACGGGAATGGCGGAAGTCAGCATGACCCTGGTGAACCCCGAATACAACGAGGCGGGAGTACCGGAGGAGTCCGAATCCACGGTGGAAGAAGAACCTGGCGAAACTGCAATCGCAGGTTTCGAGCCGGAGACCGCTGGAAATGGCAACGGAAACGGGAACGGAAATGGCAAGGGCACGGGGGCACGGGCGCGGAAATATCAACATCGTTCCGGTGAGATCACCGTTACGCGCCGTCTCTTCCGGTCCGGCGAGAGCGAGTATCTGATCAATGGCGACGTCTGCCGGTTGCGCGACATTCAGGACCTGTTCATGGGCACCGGACTGGGCCCAGAGTCCTACGCCATTATCGAACAGGGCCGTATCGGTCAAATTCTCAGTTCAAAACCTTCCGACCGGCGCTTGATCCTGGAGGAAGCCGCCGGCGTTTCCAAGTTCAAAACCCGCAAGCGTTTGGCAGAGGCCAAGCTGGAATCGTCCCGGCAAAATCTTTCGCGCATCGCCGACATCCTGGAAGAGGTCACGAAACAGGTAAACTCGCTCAAGCGGCAGGCCTCCAAGGCGCGGCGCTACCGCGAACTTCATGACGAACTGCGCGGCCGCCTGAAGACGGTTCTGACCTCCCGGCTGAAAGCGCTCGAGGTGGAGTTCCAGCGGCTGCGTGGGGAACTTACCCTGGTGCAGGAAACGTGCCTGTCAGCCGCGCAGGAACTAGAGGCCCTGGAGCAGGAACAGAAAGGCGCCACACAGCGGCACGAATTCCTGGAAGATCAACTTATCCAGTGCCGCGAACGATTATCACAGGGTGACCTTGAACGCGAGCGCCTGGTCTCGCGCCTGGAGCAGATGAACCAGCAGACGGGAAATCTGACGGCGCGCACGGAAGAGGCCGCCCGCGAGAGCGCAGAGACGCAAGCCCAGCTTGCCGGAATAGAGCAGCAGTCTGCGGAGCGTACTCTGCAGGCGGAAAATTTACAGCAGGAACTTTCCCAGGCGAAAGACACTCTAGCTCAAGTCCTCGCGCGCCAGGAGGATCTTAACTTCCAACTCGGCGCGGCCGAGGAAGACGTGGAGTCCTGCCGCCAATCGCTCATGGCGGTGGTCAGCCACGCGTCAGAGCTGCGGAATCAACTCGTGCAGGCAGAAGAGGCGGGACTGGCTGTGGACCGTCAGGCGGCTCGCACCGAAGCGGAGAAATCCCGCGTGGAAGCTGAGAATTCCCGCCTGGTTGCCGAATTGGAGGCATACATCTCCGAGCACCAGCGCGACGCCAGCACCCTGGCGGAGCTGGCGGCATCGGTCGGGCAGACCACCCGCGACCTGGACGAAGCTCGAAACCAGGAGATCTCACTCCGGTCTCAGGTAGAGGCTCTTCGCCGCGAGTATTCCGGAAGCTTGGCCCGCAAGGAAGCGTTGGAACAGTCCCTGGCGCACCACTCCTACAGCACGGAAAGCGTGCGGCGGCTGCTGGCCGGCGAGATTCCGATGAACGGGCACTCTTTCCATCCCCAAGGGCTGCTGGCGGATTTTGTGGAAGTCTCGCCGGGTTACGAGGAAGTGGTGGAGGAATTCCTGAAGCAGGAGTTGGAATGCGTGGTCGTGGAGCAACACACTCAGGCACGCTCGGGAATCGCCCTGTTGCAGAGTCAAGGGTCGGGCCGCTCCACCTTCTTCGTTACTCATTTACCCCCAAGTGGGCACCCACACGGCAATGGCGACTCGCCGGCCCGCCACGAATCCGGTGTAGTGGCGGCAATCCGGGAGCTGGTGCGCTTTGAATCCAAGCTGGGCCTGAATGGGGATCTGGTTCTGCCGGCCCTCGCCAATGCCTACCTCGTGGAGGACGATACTGTCGCCGAACGCCTGGCGGGTGCTTATCCCGATTGTCACTTCCTGACTGCCCAAGGTGCGCACTACCAACACCGGATGGTCTCCGGCGGCAAGGGCTCGAGCGCCGGCCCCTTGGCCTTGCGCCGCGACTTTCGCGAGCTGGAGCGCCGAACGGCGGACCTGGAAACCCAGATCAGGGATGATGAGACGGCCCGGTTTGCGGCCGAGGAGCAGGCCCAGCAGCTGAATGAGCGACTGAAGAGCCTGACAAGCCAAAGGATGGACGCGGAGAAGAGGGCGGTGGTTGCGGACGAGAAGCTGCGGCAGACGCGGGAGAGTTGTGATAAGGCACGCCGGCAACTCGATGCGCTCATCT
>DATJVT010000276.1:0-11446 GCA_035501695.1 Terriglobia bacterium
TCCCCGCAGTTTACACGGCAGAGTATGAAACGAGGAAGGAAAGCGGTAGCTGCTGCTACCGCACTCCAAAGCGGGCTTCGCCCGCGAGGATGTTATTCTATCGGCTCGAAAATGCAGGGATATCCGGATAAGTTGTTTAGCATCAGCAAACGCAGGTGGCTCAGGCCGGCAACGTAGCGCCGGGTTTTTAACCCGGCACTATTGCGAGGCGCTCAAGGCTCCGGGTTGGCCGCACCGGACAGGGGATGGGCTCGTGGTTGACAGCACACCCGGAGTTCGATAGGGTGCTTTCGACCGGAGAATGGAATTGGCGATTTGGCTATGTGCGCCGGCCGGTTGAGGGGTTCAACATCGGGGTTGGCGGCCAACAAACCGCATACCCACCAGACCAATTAGAGGGGGATAGGCGAAATGAGAAACCAGAATATGACACGCCGGGAAATGCTCGGTATCTTGGCCGCGGGAGGGATGGCAATGCGCGTGGCGCACCTTAAGGCGGCCGCCCCGGGATTCAAGATCGGAGCGTGCGATTGGACGATTGGCAAGCGGAGCGACCCAACGGCGTTGGATCTCGCCAAGCGGCTCGGACTGGACGGAGTCATGGCCGACATGGGCAGCCCGAGCAATGACTTTCCCTTGCGCCACCCGGAAGTGCAAAAGAGCTACCGGGAAGCCGTCGCACGGACAAGGTTGGCGGTATCTTCCCTCGCCCTGGGTGTGCTCAATGAAATTCCCCTGAAAAACGATTCCCGCGCCGAGCAATGGGTCTCGGACAGCATCGAGGTGTGCACGGCGATGAAACTCAAAGTCGTCCTGGTACCATTTTTCGGAAAAGCCGACTTGAGGGGCGACAAACCCGGCACGGATGCCGTAGTTGCAGCTTTCAAGAGGCTTGCCCCAAAGGCCCAAAAGGCGGGGGTCATTCTCGGGGTGGAAAGCTGGCTCAGCGCCGATCAGCACGTGGACATTCTAAATCGCGTTAGCTCCCCCGCCGTGCAGGTGTATTACGACATGGGCAATTCCCAGAAAGCGGGGTACGACATCTGCAAGGAGATTCGCTTCCTGGGCAAGCGGATCTGCGAATTTCACGCCAAGGATTACGATGACCTTTATGGCAAGGGTTCGATGAATTTTCCCGCGGTCCGCAAGGCCATGGACGACATCGGCTATCGCGGATGGATGCAGATCGAGGGCGTCAAAACTCCCTTGGGCGTGGAAGAAAGCGTCCGTTACGACTTGAACTACTTGCGCGGAGTTTTTCCTCCCACCGTATAGCCTGGGATGGGCGCTCATGCTGATGAGAGGGTTGCGCGGGTGGGGAGGCAGTTCATGCGGCGAGTGATCCTGTTGATTGGCTTGGTCGCAACGGGTTTGTTCCTGATCGTCAAACCGCCATTGCTTTCCAGGACGGGAAAGAATATCAGCCCATGGGAACTCGCCGCACCGGCGGGGGATCAACCCACCTACATCAACTCGACCGGCGAAACGGTTCTCCCCAATGGCCGCTTGATCACTCCGGAGGGTGTGCAGGTCACCGTCATGCCACATCCCTACGGATTGGCGCTCAGCCCTGGCGGAAACTTGTTGGTGACGGCCAACACGGGCACTTGGCCCTTCTCCTTGTCGATTATCAACGCGCTGGCGAGCCAGGTGCCCGAAGTCCGGCAGATTCCCTCCGGCTACCCCCCGAAGCATTCCGAGGTGGAACCCTCCAGCGTTTACATGGGACTCGCCATTGCAAACGACAACCGCACGGTTTATTTCTCCGAAGGGGATACGGGAAAGATTGACGCTTACAACCTGCAAAATGGTCAGGGGTCCCAGGTCATCAGCTTCGATGGCGAATTCAAGGGCAAGACCTACCGCCGTAGCTTTACCGGAGCCCTGGCGCTATCACCGGATGGAGAGCTACTGTATGCGCTGGATCTGGCGCACTTCGAACTGGTGGGTATCGACACACGCCAGGGACGGCTTCTTTGGCGGGTTCGCGTGGGAAGGCTTCCCTTTGCAGTCGCTGTGAGTCCGGACGGCGGTCGGGTGTATGTCTCCAACGTCGGCACCTACCAATACTCGGTGATACCGGGATTTGACTCGAAGAGGGCAGGGGACACAGGGTTGGATTTTCCGCCCTTTGGCACGGGGACGGCGGAAGCGATGCGGGGCACAGTCATTGCGGGGAAGGGAATACCTGGTTTGGGAGACCCCAATGTGCCCGAGTCAAATTCGGTTTTCATTTTGGATGCGAAAGGCAGCCCCCCGCCGGTGCTGGCGCGCATTCGGACCGGTCTGGCAATCGGGAGTCAATCGGTGGGCGGGTCGAGCCCCGGCGCCGTCGTGGCGGGTCGTAACCGCGTCTACGTTTCGAACTCGGCGCAGGACAGCGTCAGCATTCTGGATGCACGAAAGAATCGATTGGTGACCACCGTCCGCCTGGAGCCTGCTCCTGCCGTGGGTGGCCTGCGTGGCGTGCTGCCCTTCGGCCTCGCGCTCAGCCCGGACGAGTCGCGATTGTACATCGCTTGCGCCGGAATCAACGCTGTTGCGGTGTTCGATACCAGTCATAACGCGGTGTTGGGATATATCCCCACGGGTTGGTTCCCGGCCCGTGTGGCCGTGAGCAAGGATGGGGGAACCCTCTATGTCGCCAACGCGAAGGGTTTCGGCGCCGGGCCCAATGGGGGCCGGGATTTCCAGAGGGGACCGGAAGGCGACTATATCGGCGACATTATGAAAGGCACCGTTTCCATCATTCCCGTCCCGCCGGACTCTGAACTGGGCAATTTGACCTACAAGGTCGTTCACAATAACGGCTTTGCGCCTGCCGGAGCGCAAAAGTCACGGCCGGCGGATTTCCCCATTTCCTCCGGGGGCGCCACCGGGTCTCCCCTTCACCACGTCGTGCTGATCGTCAAAGAGAATCGCACCTTTGACGAAGTTTTTGGCGATGTGCAGGAGATTGCCGGCGAACCCGTGAACGGCGACCCGGCCCTGGCGCGCTGGGGACTGAATGCCGAGGTACACGATGAAGGGCAGGCCACCCTGGCGCACGTCCGCGTCACACCCAATCATCACGCCCTCGCGGGCCGCTTCGGCTTGAGCGACAACTATTATGTGGACTCGGACGTTTCCTTTGACGGGCATCACTGGCTGGTGGACAGCTATCCCAATGAATGGGTGGAAACGGCGTGGCCTCCTGGCTATGGCGATAGGTCTCATTTGTATTACGACAACGACGCACCGGGCCGCCTGAGCCTGGGAGGGAGTTCCTCTCTGCGCCCGGAAGATTATCTGGAGGCGGGGTCTCTATGGGACCATCTCGCCCGCTATAACAAGACCTTTCGAAATTACGGCGAAGGGCTGACGGGGGAAATCGACGAGGGATACGAGCCCACCGGGCTGCGGCTGGGAATCAATCTTCCCGTGCCGGGACCTCTATACGCCAATACTTCGCGAACCTATCCGATGTTTAATACTTCGATTCCGGATCAATACCGGTTCGAACAGTTCAAGAAGGAGTTTGAGGAACGTTACATAACCGGGCGCGAGCCTCTGCCGCAGTTCATTTATATCTGGCTGCCCAATGATCACACTGCAAAGCCGCGCCCGGAGGACGGCTACGCTTATCATGCATCCTATGTAGCGGATAATGACCTGGCGCTGGGGAAACTCATCGACTTGTTCTCGCACAGCAAGTTCTGGCCGGAGATGGCGGTGTTCATCACCGAAGATGACGCGCAGAACGGGCACGATCACGTGGACGCTCACCGAAGCCTGCTCCTGGTGGTCAGTCCCTATTCCCGCCGGGGCGTTTCCCATACGCATACCAGCATGCTGAGCATAATTAAGACTGTGGAGCGCATCCTGGGCCTCCCGCCACTCAACCAATACGATGCCGCGGCCACGGATCTTTCCGATTGCTTTACCAACATCCCGGATGTTTCTCCCTACGTGGCCCTGCCCTCGGACGCGAGTATCTTTGACCCCTCCAAGGCGCGGGACCCGCTGTACACTCTTCGACAAGGGAAACCGCTTCCTCCCTCAGAGCCGCTGGATGATCCGGCGCGGATCCGGCGGGAGATGAATGGAGGGAAATAGAAGGGTGGCGGTCGCAAGGCAAAGGCAATGCCCTTCGCAAGCAAGTCGTCGCCAGGGAATCACCACCTCGAGGTTACCCATGTCATCGGTCCTTTCGCATCGCTTTCACGCCTGGATTAGCATCACACTCGCCACGGTGCTCCTGGTTTGCGGGCGGCTCGCGGCGAGCCAGGACTTTGACGTGGTCGTCTATGGAGCGACTCCGGCAGGCGTGATGGCGGCAGTGGCGGGAGGCCGCCAGGGGCTTTCCGTCGCTCTGCTGGAGCCCACCGCCCACCTGGGCGGCATGGCGACTGGCGGACTGAGCCGTACCGACGTGGGAATGCAAGAAGTCATCGGAGGACTGCCGCTGGAGTTCTATTGGCGGGCCGGGCAGCACTATGATATGGACCGCCACGGGCAACCGGTCTCCTGGTATCCGGAACCGCATGTCGCCCTGACGGTCATGGAACAGATGCTCGCCGGCAGCCACGTTACCATCCTCTTGCGGCGTCGGGTGCGTGAAAAGAATAGTGTCAACAAGATCGGTAATAGCATCACAAGTATTTCTACCGAGAATGGTTCATCCTTTACGGCGAGGGTTTTCATCGACGCAACCTACGAAGGCGATCTGATGGCCCAAGCCGGGGTCTCCTATACCTGGGGGCGCGAGGGAGTCTCGCAATATGGCGAGCCGCTGGCCGGCGTGCGCGCCGAAACGCCGGACCATCAGTTCAAAGTTAAAATCTCCCCCTATAGTCCCACCGGGAAGCTCCTTCCTGAGATCTCGACGGGACCAACGGGCACTCCCGGCTCGGCCGACAAGAGGGTGCAATCCTACAACTTCCGACTCTGTTTCTCTTCAGACCCGGTGAATCAGGTCCCTTTCCCCCGGCCGGACGGCTACGACCCGGCGCGCTACCAATTGCTGGCCCGGTTGCTGGAAGTGCGAGCCGAACAAGAGGGGCATCCCCCGGGGCTGAAATCGGTGCTATCCATTGGCCCTCTTCCCAACTACAAGGCGGACGTGAACAACATGGGCGCTTTTTCCACCGATTACATCGGTGGAAGCTGGGCATACCCCGAGGCCAGCTATGCGGAGCGCGAGAAGATCTGGCAGGCGCACTACATATACACGGCCGGATTTCTCTACTTCCTGGCGCACGATCCGCAGACCCCGAAGCTGTTGCAGGATGAATTGAATCACTGGGGTCTGGCGAAGGATGAGTTCATTGACACGCAGAACTGGCCGCCGCAACTCTATGTTCGCGAAGCGCGACGCATGATCGGGGAATACGTGATGACCCAGAAGGATGTGCAGACGGAGGTTTCCAAACCCGACCCGATCGGAATGGGCTCTTACACCATCGACTCGCATAACATTCAGCGGGTGGTCAGTAAAGAGGGCTTTGTCACCAATGAGGGGGACACGGAGGTTCCGGTCCAGCCCTACCAGATCCCCTATCGGATTCTGATCCCTAAACGCCAGGAAGTTCAAAACCTCCTGGTGCCGGTCTGTGTATCCGCCAGCCATATTGCCTACGGATCCCTCCGCATGGAGCCACAGTACATGATGATGGGTCAGGCTGCAGGGGTGGCGGCGAAGCTCGCCATCGCGAACCATCAGGCGGTTCAAGAAATCGATCCCAAGGAATTGACGAGAATTCTGAAAGACCAGGGAGTCATCTTTCAGTACGCTCCATCCGTACAGGCGCCGATCTTACGGTTGTTTCGCTAAATACCACGACAAAACATGAGGCCATAACCGCGGGGTCTCACACGGGGGAGATGTGGGATCCTGGTTTATCCGGCTTCGCTTTTCGTATATCATGGGCCGCCGCCACGTCGATTTCCGGCGGAAATCTGATGGAGTGCAAGCCACTGGGGGGGCAGAGGAGTTTTGATGGGAATCAACTCCACAATTTATCTTGGTATTTCATTAGCGGTACTGTCCGGCTTCATGAACGGGACGTTCACCCTGCCGATGCGCTACCTGGGCCGCTGGGCGTGGGAGAATGTCTGGGGTCTCTTTGTGGTAGTGGCCTGCCTGATCCTGCCTCCGGCCATGTTCTTCCTAACCGTCACGAATCCCTGGCAGGTACTCTCGGCCGCCCCCGGACGCGCAGAGATTATCGCCTCGGCCACGGGATTCATTTGGGGGTTTGGCGCGGTCATGTTCGGTCTCGGGGTTAGCGCCATTGGCATTTCCATGGCGAACACACTGGTATTGGCGATCAGCGCCTCACTGGGGTCTTTCCTGCCGATGCTCATCCTGGCGCCCGAGCGGCTCGCACAACCGCAAGGCAAGACCATCATGCTGGGGACCGCAGTAGGACTGGCGGGCATTGGTCTTTGTGGCTATGCCGGTGTACTGCGCGAGAGGAGCGCGAAAGTTGGAGCAGTCGCCGCCCGGCAGATGGTAGGCGTGGCGCGCCCGTTCTGGGTAGGCCTCGTGATTTGCGCAGGTGGCGGACTGATTTCGGCTCTGTTCAACGTGGGATACAGCCTTTCGCAGGGGATTATGACTGCCGCGGTGCAGGCGGGTAACAGTTCCTTTGCAGGTTCTAACGTAATCTGGTTGCTGGTGCTGGGGAATGGGGCCATCGTCCAGATCGTTTATTGTGGTGCCCTGTTGACCCGGAATCGGACCTGGTCTAACTTCCGTAAGCCCAAAGCGGGCGGGCTTTTTGCTCTGGCGGTGCTCATGGGACTGGGGTGGGCGGGGAGCATCTTTGTCTATGGTGCGGCTTCTCCCCAACTTGGCAGGCTCGGACCGGCCATCGGCTGGCCACTCAGCCTGGTGGCCAGCCTCGTCACCGCAAATTGCGTGGGATTCCTGACGGGAGAGTGGAAATCCGCTTCTCCCCGTGCCCGCCGTTGGATGATGGTAGGGCTCGTGACCCTGTTAGTGTCTATCGGCATTCTGGGCTGGTCCAGCACGCTTCCGATTCAATAGGGCAGCAACAGGCTGAAGCGAATAGGTGATCCTTGCACAAAACCGCAGGCACAAAACCGCAGGGTGCGAATTCAACCTGTTTGGTGTATGATGCGCCGTTGGGTTCAACCTACAAATAGGGGTGGCAGCCGGAAACTATGCCCGCAATCGAGGAGTGGAAGCGAGGTAGAAGGTTCAACACGGCTTTGAATGTTGTCATGGCAAACGGGGAAGACCACTACGTCGGCGAAACCAAGAATGTCAGTGACACGGGACTCTGCCTCCTTCCGAAGGCGGCTTTCCCGGTCGGGACTCAACTCCATTTGGTTTTTGGCCGGCCGCCCGAGTTGCCTCCATTAACCGCGCAGGGAATCGTAAGGTGGTCAGAGGATGGCAAGGGAGTTGGGGTCCAGTTCACATCGATGAGCCTGAATGACCAGCAGGCCCTCCTGAGATTTGTGATGGCCCAGCCTCACCGGGAACAGGTTTAAGCTATCGCTCCTCATGGTTGCTGAGGGCGTAGAGGACCAGTTCCACACGGCTTGAGATCCCCAACTTTTCATAGATCCGAAAGAGGTGGTTTTTGACGGTGTGCGTGCTCACGCCGAGATTCGCGCAGATCTCGTTATTGGGTAGACCTTCGGCCACCAGTTGGGTGATTTGTTCCTCGCGCTTGGTCAGCAGAGGCATGCCTTTGGCATTGACGACGCGCGCGGTCTTGCCCTCCGCCAGGGTTTCGAAAACCCCCTGGAGCTGACCGCTGTCCGCCCAGATCTGCCCGGCATGGACACACTTGATAGCTTTGCACATTGACTCAAAAGAGTGGGTGAGGCAAACGACCCCTTTGGCGCCCGCGGAGAAGGCATCGAAAACCAGCCTTGAATCGGAACACTCCAGTAACGCGATGACGCGCGTTGCAGCATCCAAAGCACGCAACTTCCGGATGATCTTGAATTCCGGGTAATCACTCCCCTCGTCGAGAGGGCCTATTAGAGCAACCTGAGGGTGATGTTCGGATACCTGTTTGAGCACTTCCTCCTGGGTATGAACACAGGCCACCACCTTGAAGTGTTGGCGCCGTTGTGCGAGCGCGCGACACATCATTTGCGCGGCCAGGGGGCTGCGCTGCGCGACGATTACAGAAATTAATCCAGGGATAACCACCCCCCATTGAAGTGGTGGCCGAACGACAAGCAAAATTCATACAGAAGAAACCCCTATTATACACTTGCCCCTGAGCAAAGAAAAGGGCAAATCGTAACGTTTGTGCGTATGGATATCTTTCTACCATTGAGTTCTCGGATACCTATCTTTCTCATACGTCTTATTGGAAGCTAAGAGGAATGCTCCGATCTCAGATAGGAAAAAAGACTCATATGATGATCAGTGCCATGGGGTCAGTGTTCTCTCCTTGCAAGTCCGCACCAATTTCCCACGTACACGGGGATTCCTGGCTTCTTGCGGAGCTGCGTTTGCCCGCGTAAAATTTAGAAGCTTTAAATAAATCACAATTGTGTAACCTGCTTTTCTTGTTCGACTCGCTTATTTGGCCTTGGGCGTGGGTTCGAACATGGCGGGGCCGGTAGCGCGGTTGAAAGACAGTCGTCAACGGTCTGGGCGCGCAGGCGGCAGAACGTTCGCGTGGTCTGGGGCCAGACCGTGCAATGCTAATGCAGGAGACGAGCCATCGCAAACCCTCGAGAGCACCAGCGTTATAAACTCGAAGCTCCGGTCATGTTCTTCTGGAACGACGCGCAGAGAAGCCAACACGAGGGCATAGGCCTCACACGCGACATCAGTGTCAAAGGCATGTTTGTGCTTACAAAGAACTCTCCGCCGTTGAAGTCCAGAATCAAGGTCAAGGCTATTCTACGGCCGCTCGCCCGGGCGGTCCCCCCCCTCGGGATGCAACTCCAGGGGCAAGTTATTCGCGTGGAGACGACCCGCAGCAGCAAGAATCCGGGCCCGGGTTTCGCGGTTGTAGGGGAACGCTTGATTTTGCAGAGGATGGGCGATTGAGCGCATGTGCCACGCAGATGGGCCTGTTGGAGACATCGGCGGGATCATATGTTCTAAACGCCATAATGCCTTGTTTTTTGCGCGGTAGAATGTAGTCGCTATTCTGGCCGGGGGCACCTGGTCGGATATTATAAAAACACTTGTTTGAAAGGAAAACTGAGTCATGGGACTCACGGGGCAGAGCTTTGTCAATCCCGCAAGATCATCAGGAGTCATCCAAATGAACCAGTTGCGACTGACAATCTCGTAAATGCTCGGATAAGCCCCCTTCAAATGTCGGCCTGCCAGGATGACGGGGATCGAACGCAAGGTCAAAGCAATTGGGAAACAAAGCATCATTCCCAAATTCCCCAGTTGGACTGATGGAGCAACCTCCGGAAGCTCACTCAATGGTTGATTTACTTCCTCAAGATAATTCTAGGCTTGCAAGCCCGGGGTGGCTGCAAATGGATCCCGGCATCGGCAGGAGTTTCACTGGTTGCACGCCGGCTTATCTCAATCGTTATGGCTGGGAATAATCATCAAATTGATGTTCTGATCGCGAGCGAACATCCGGTCTTCCGGGACGGCCTTCGACGGGTGCTGGAAGCCGAGGGCGGTTTCGAGGTCGTGGGTGTGGCCTCGAACGGACCGGAGGCTTTGAAACTGGCCCGCAAGCTCAGACCGGAAATTGTCCTCCATGATCTTATCCTCTCGACCGCTGCGGATTGGAAGAACCTGAGGTGTCTCACCTCGTTACCTACGGTTTACACCATTTTGCTAAACGGGTTTTCCAGATCTGAGCTGGTTACAGAGCTACTTCAGGCAGGCGTGCGGGGAGTGATTTCGAAACAATCGCCCGTGCTGGTACTTGTGCGGTGTATCCGGAAGGTCCTTGACGGTCAGTATTGGGTGGGTCGCGATAGCGTCGACACCATTATTGAGGCATTACGCGGGACTACGCCTTCCGTAAAGGCACCCACGAAAATCAACAACTTTGGAATTACCCCCCGCGAGTTGGAGGTTGTAGCAGCGGTGGTCGCGGGGCGCACCAACAAGGTCATTGCCAAGGAGTTGTCCCTAAGCGAACAAACGGTGAAGCACCAACTCACGAGTATCTTCGATAAGCTGGGGGTTTCGGGGCGACTGGAACTCGCGATTTTCGCCAATAATCACGGGCTCGTGAGCCGAACTGGATGGTAACTTCCTCGATCACTGATGAGGGGAATTGCCCGGAAAAACCACTGGCCAGCGTGCAGAAAACGTTCGGGTGTCGCGTTCATGAGCCCGGCGTTCGAATCCGAGCCCACGACTTTATGGTTAATGCATGGGGGTTTATTCACGAATGGGAACGATGATGCGTTGTTCCAAGCCCTTCAACGGTAATGGAAGCAGCGACAGGATTCGAATCATGATTGTCGACAACCATGCCATGTTCCGTGCCGCGCTGCGGAAGTTGCTGGGGGGAGAACCGGGATTTGTCGTAGTTGGGGAGGCTGAAGACGGCGAAGAAGCGGTCGCCCGCATTCGAGACGTGCAGCCGCATGTGATTTTGCTCGATCTGGCGCTCCCGCGCTCCTCTGGTCTTGAGGTCCTGCGGGAAATACCCAGCCTTTCGCCCCAAACAAGGGCCCTTTTGCTTGTTGATGCCATCGCAGAAGAGGATCTGGTCAATGCGCTCTGTCTGGGCGCGCGCGGTGTGGCTTTTAAGACCAGCACGACCAGCCTGCTCTTGAAAGGTATTCGGGCGGTGAAGGCGGGTGAGTATTGGGTAGAACGCGATCGGATCTCGCTTCTTATCCGCACGCTCAACCAACGAGCTGGAAATAATGGCCATGAGGATCGGCAGAAGTCCTTTGGGCTGACCCCGCGTGAACTCAACCTCGTTCGGGCCATTGCCTCCGGTGAAAGTACCCAAGAGATGGCGCAGAAACTCTCTCGTAGCGAGGTTACCGTTCGACACCAGCTTACCGGGATCTTTCGCAAGCTCGGTGTCCGCAATCGGGGCGAATTGCTGCGCTTTGCGCTGCGCCATCGATTAACTGGCGAAGGGGAAATGGATGAATTGGCCGTCGAGGCTGCCCCGATGCAAGAGAGCATAGCGATTTAGGATCGAGGGGAAATGAAGAAGAAACCAACTCCTGAACTGAGTGACTATTGGGATATTTTCGTCCGCAGGCGGTGGTGGATCATCATCCCGGCCATAGTCATCGCAGGAGGGACCGTCGGCGTAGTTTCAAAACTCCCCAAGGTCTACCGTTCGCAAACCACAATTCTCGTTGAACCGCAAAAAGTGCCATCGGACTTCGTCAAGCCGACCGTGACCACGGATGTTAACAATCGCCTGCAGATCATCAGCCAGGAGATCCTGAGCCGGACCCACCTGCAGCGTATCATTGACGAATATGGTCTGTACAAGAACGAGTCGAAGTTCGACCG
>DATJVT010000277.1:0-7998 GCA_035501695.1 Terriglobia bacterium
GGTGGTGATTCTCCTGGCCACGCACATTGTGGAACCGAGTGGAGAAGACTTTGCTGTTTCGTAGGGGCTGGGCTTGCCCTGCCCCCATTCTCCGCCACGGACAAACTACAAGGGCAGGGCAAGCCCAGCCCCTACGAAACGCATCGGTTGCGGCTCCGCCGCGCTGTGCTACCATGAATTCTCCCGGCCGTCCGGGCGGAAGCAGATCGCACCTTGAGGCAGTTGCATAGTTCATTTGTCCTTGGGGAGGTCGTTGTATGAGCACTGACAGGAACGCGCTGATCAAATCTTCGATTCAAGAAAGCATGCGAGTCAAGCAAGCCCTGCTGGAAGACCCGCACCTGCTCGGCCAGATTGACGAGGTTGTGAACGAGTTTGTCACCGCGCTGCGCAGTGGGCACAAGATTCTTTTGTTCGGTAATGGGGGCAGCGCTGCCGACGCGCAGCACATTGCGGCGGAATTCGTGGGGAGGTTCCAGATGGAGCGCGCCCCGCTACCGGCGCTCGCCCTGACCGTGAACACCTCCGCGCTTACGGGGATCGGCAATGATTACGCTTATGATAACGTCTTTTCCCGCCAGGTCGAAGCCCTGGGAGTGGCGGGCGATGTGGCGGTGGGAATCTCTACCAGCGGCAAATCCCCCAACGTTCTGAAGGCGCTCGCCGCCGCCAAGGCCAAAGGACTCGTCACCGTGGCCATGACCGGAAGATTCGGCGCCATGATGCAGGATGTTTCGCGCCATTGCCTGTGCGTACCTTCAAATCAGACGCCGCGTATCCAGGAATCCCACATCCTTATCGGGCATATCATCTCGCAGCTGACGGAAATGGAACTCTTTGCCAAATGAAGACCCGCCATTCAAATTCGGGATGAAGGGTGGAATCTATCGCGCGTGGGTTCGCGGAAAAACCAGGTGATCGCTGGCGAAGAAATTCAGGGTAGAGCAGACCGCAATCGCGACCAGATTCGCGAGCGTGTGATTCATCGCCCACAGTCCCACGAATACCTGCATCAGCGCTACGTTGCCGACCATGGAGAGCGCCCCATTGGTGGCGTGGAAGCGCCACAGCCTTTTCCACCGGCCCGACCTGTCGCGAGCCGCGCGGTCCGACCAGGTCCAGCGCTCGTGCCAGACGAAGTTGTGGAGCACCGCCGTCTCCACTGCGAGTGCCGTGGCAAGAAGGAAATGCAGCCCCGCGCCTTGCGTCAGCGCCATGAGGGTGGCGAGCTGAACTCCGATACCGATGGCTCCCACCACATTGAAGATGAGCCAACGTCGCCACAGAAGCTGGCACCGTTCTGTCATCGCGGCAGCCTCTCCGCCAGGTACAGAGCATGGGTATTGCGGATCGCGCAGACGGCCAGCTTGAGCATCATCCCGGCAATCGCTACCGTGCCCCCCACGTCGAAAAGGCGGAACACGCCGAGGCTTCCCAGGTGCACCCAAGGGTTGTAGAGGAGATAGATCGTCCCGATGGAAAGGATGATGCGTAGTTCAGTGGGGCCGAACCCCAGGAAGGACAAGTGAAAGACCTGCCGGACGTGCGTGGCGAGAAACTCCTCCGCGGCCGCGGTCAAGTAGGCGGCGAGCATGCCCAGTGCGAGAAGCGGATTCATGTACCCGGAAAGCGCCAAGCCACCCAGCAGGCAGAAAGTCCCCACCATGTCGAGCACGTGATCGACGTAGAAGCCGTAGCGCGGTCGCAGCCGGTTGCGAACCCGCGCCAGCGTGCCGTCCAGACTGTCGCCCAGCCAATTGAAGAAGAGCGCCACCACGACGAGGATCAAGGCCCAGCGATTGCGATGCGCGGCCCAGTATGCAACCCCCGCCATGAGCATGGCGGCGAAACCCAGCAGGGTGAGGTGGTCGGAATTGACCCAGTGCGGCAGGCGCCGGGCCATCCAGACCAAGGCCGCCTTTTCGGCGCGAGCCAGTATACTTCCGTTCTCCCGGACTTCTCTTGGACCATCGAGCGTGGCCATGCGAGCCCCCATTCCCCAATCTTTTCTGACTCCGGCAAACAGGGAGGCAGCTCGATCACCATTCTGGAGATTGTGCTAAGTGCTTGCTTACAGGGGAAATGGTTCCTTCTGGCATTCGGATTCACAATGTCCCGGCGGGGTGTTTTGGTGACATTGGAGGGTTGCCGTGGCGGCGGTTTCCGGCGGGCGCCCGTGTGTCGGCGATCTGTTGGGAGGGTCTCGGCGGACTTCGCAATGGCGATCCGGCCACCCAGAGGGCATGGGTAAGTAGAAAGCGTTACTTCGCACAACCGCCCTTTGAATGCCAATTCCACGCATCCCGAATGATGCTCATCAAATCGGAACGCTGAGGTTTCCAGCCGAGGATCTTGGCGGCATGGGAAGCATCGGCGACCAGCACGGCGGGATCACCGGCGCGGCGCGGGCCATCGCGAAAGGGCACGGGGAGAGGGGAGACTTTGCCCACCGCCTGGATGACTTCGCGCACCGAGCACCCCTGGCCGGTGCCCAGGTTGAGGGCCTGGCTTTCTCCACCGTCCGCGAGGTGTTCCAAGGCCCGAACGTGGGCGTCGGACAAATCCGTAACGTGAATGTAGTCTCGCACGGCGGTCCCGTCGGAAGTGGGATAATCGGTGCCGTACAGTTCCACTTGGGGGCGCCGGCCGAGCGCGGCCTGGACGGTCAGGGGAATCAGATGTGCCTCGGGGTCGTGGCATTCCCCCAGTTCGCCTTCCGGGTCCGCCCCGGCGGCGTTGAAATATCGCAACGCGATCCATTGCACGCCATAGGCATTTCCATACCACTGGAGGGCGCGTTCCATGGCCAGCTTGGTTTCGCCGTAGGGATTCACCGGTTCCTTCGGGTGATCTTCGGGAATCGGCACCTTCAGAGGGTTGCCGTAGACAGCGGCGGAAGAAGAGAAGACGATGCGCTTCACGCCGGCGGCCATCATGGCGTCCAACAAGCGGAGGGTGTTGACCACGTTGTTCCAGAAGTATTTGCGTGGTTTCTCTACCGACTCGCCCACCAGCAAACTGGCGGCGAAATGTAGAACGGCTTCCACCCGTTCCTTCTCCAGGAACTGGGGAAGCAGTTCCGTGTCGGCGAGGTCCCATTCCAGCAGCGGCCCCCACTTGACGGCCCAGCGATGGCCGGCGGTCAGGTTATCCAGCACCAGTGGTTCGTGCCCGGCTTTTGCCAATGCCTTGGCCGCGTGACTTCCGATGTAACCGGCGCCGCCTGTGACCAGTACACGCATGCTTTCTTTCCCCCTTTGCCTCGTACCCACGATTTCCCCGAAGTCCGCAGACTTGCGAGCGCCTTATGCGAAACGAATTGCCGGGTGCCGGATCAGTGTTCGGACTTGAGTCCCAGCACCTTCGCGACCCGCGCGGCCACGCCCTCGGCCATCCACTCGAAGCCCAAGTCGTTGGGATGCACTCCGTCCACCAGGCCATCTCCGCGCGATGGCCCCAGCAGGTCCGTTCCCTCGATGATTTCAAGGTGGCGGTCGCCGGCCGCAATGCGTTGGGCGCCCACCCGGCGGATCAACTCGCGCATGCCCTCCAACCTCGCATCGGGAGACCACGATTCCTGGGTGGCATAGATGGGAGTGATGAGCAGAATCGGAGTCTCCGGGTGGGAGCTGCGGATGGTCTCTACGAATGGCGCGTATACCTGGGCGAGGGATTCCACCGTGGGGTTGTTCTGGGCAAAGTCCATCACAAAACAGGCGGCATGGAGGCTCGCCACGGCGCGAGCCAGCTCAGGCTCGCCCATGCCATTGCCTGAGAACCCGAGATCGACATAGTCCAGGTTGAGCATCCGGCCGAGCATGGCCTGGTAGCTCATGCCCGATCGGCTGGCGCAGCCGCCCTGCGTGATGGAGGTGCCGTAAAACACCACGGGCTCGGGCAGCGCGAAGGGCTTGGGAGCCTGCACCTGAGCTTCTCCGTCCAACCCGATCCCCAAAACCTTGACAGGCATGTAGAGCGGCAGATAGAGGGTGATCTCGCGGCCGACGCGGGGCTGATCCTTGAAGTAAGTGAACTCGGTGGTCTTACCCGGCTTCGAGTCCTTCTCCGCAGTAGCAGTGCCGCGGTACACCCCGTCGGCATACAGGTCCACTCCCGATTGCCCGAAGGCATGCATATTGCGCATGCTGGGTGGCTCCGGGTACTCAAGGCGGATTGCGAGACAGGTCGAATCGGTCCGGAAGCGGATCCGACCCCCGCTCGGGGATTGGGCAAGCTCCCACACGGGCGGACGATAGGAGTCCTTGAGCTTGATGGGCAAGCGGTAGAGTTGTCCGCCGTTCTCCGGGTACCAGGGAAGCCCTTCAACTTGAAACTGCGAACTGGGGACCGTGGCCCACCGCAGCGGCGTTTCCGCAGCCGCCAGCGGATGGACAAGGCTGAAAAAAAGAAACCACCTGACAGCAGTTTTCAGATTCATAAGGGCGGGGATTATATCAGGATTCAAAAGGAAAGACCCGTCCGGCTCAGGGCTTATCAGGCAGGATTGTGGGGTTGCTTAACAAATCCCGGACGGGTCGGTGGGCTCGTTGGTAGTGCTTTTGGCTTGCGCCTTGCTTTCTTTCCTCCTACCGAATCTTAGGATCTCGGAACCCTGCCGCCAAGTTGCGGGCTCAACCGGGCCGGGCGCTTTCCTCACTGGCGGAACGCGACACGCCGCTTTCGACCTCCAGCCCGCCTTGCATCCTTCTTGGGGCGCCGAGTCGGCCACAACCCGTGGCCTATTTGCTACTTCCCTCGCGCTGCCGCCACCTCGCGAACACGGCGGAACCGGCAGGATTCCGGAACTTCTGAAGACCTGGACTCAACATCGTTTTCCTGAGTATTGGGCCCACATCTAAGATACGCCGCTTTACAGGAATGTCAAGCCAATCGAATCCCCCGCGTAATTTTATTACATATGTGTTAATATGAGTGCGAGTTTGTCAAAGGAAGGTGCCGGATGAGCATCGGTACACGCATTATTCAGATTCGGAACCAGAAGGGGTTGACGCAGCAGCAGTTGAGCGACCGCACAGGCTTGGCGGCTTCCTACCTTTCGCGGATTGAAAACCGCCGTTTGGAACCGCGGCCGCACACTTTGAGCAAAATCGCGATGGCTCTGGGAGTGCCGGTAGGCGAGTTTTTTCAGGATCGCCCTACCCAATTGGGCACGCTGCAATGTGTCATTACCTCCTCCGGCCATTGTGTTATGAATCTGCTTCACTCCAGCCATGGAAGGCGGGCCGAACCGGGAACGGAAGCGTACGATCCCCGCCAACTCCAACTGCTGCGGATGGCCAACTACCTGATTCAGTCGGCCGACAAGCGTTTGCTCAATTCCCTTGAAGTGCTTCTGGGAGCGCTGCTCAGCGCGGAACTACATAAGAATTCCCCACCCGGCAGTACCTCTCCGCCGCCCGGCAAGGACGGCAGACCGGGGGATGAACGGGGCGAGCAGTAAAGTGCCCCGGCGCTGGGCACGCGTGGCTTTTACTGCACAGGGGCCTTCCGGCGTGGCGGGAATGTCAGTTGCCAATGGTCGGAATGGTTTCTGCATCCACAAAGTGCATTCTCTAAGGAGGCGAACCGGATGAAGCGGTCTTATCGAGGTCCCTTGCTCTTGTTGTTCATCCCCCTGCTGGCAGGCGGGACCCCGGTATTCGCACAGCGGGCCCCGTTCACGCTCGAACAGGTCATGAACGCGCCTTTTCCCAGTGGTATTGTGGCGGCACCCGCCGGCGGCAAGGTTGCGTGGGTGTACGATGCGCGCGGCGTGCGGAATATCTGGGTGGCGGAACCGCCGGATTACAGGGCGCGTTCCCTGACTTCTTACGCCGCGGACGACGGGCAGGAGATTGCCGAACTGGCATGGACTCCCGACGCCCGCGCCATCGTTTACGCGCGAGGAGGAGACTTTGAGATGCGGCGCGAGGCGCCGAATCCGCTCAGCGACCCGCGCGGGGTCGAGCAGGATATCTGGGTGGAAAGCCTGGAGGGAGGTCAGCCGCGAAAACTGGCGGAAGGCCATTCTCCCTCCGTGTCGCCCCAAGGCGATTCAGTGGTATTCATCTACAAGGACCAGATTTGGATGGCCAAGCTCAGTGGTGGTGAAAAACCGGCGCAATTAATCCATGCGCGTGGCGAGGCTGAGGATTTGCATTGGTCGCCGGACGGCTCCAAGCTGGCCTTTGTGAGCGTGCGCGAGGACCACAGTTTCATCGGCGTATACGATTTCACGCAGAAGAGTTTGCGCTATCTCGATCCGAGCGTCGACCGCGACCAGGACCCGGTGTGGTCGGCAGATGGCAAACGAATCGCTTTTCTGCGCCTTCCCACCGATTCCGGGTCTGGCGTGTTTGGCCCCAAGCGCGCTGGTACGCCGTGGTCGATTCGCGTGGCGGATATAGTCACGGGCGCTGGGCAAGAGGTTTGGAAGGCGCGCGAGGGACGGGGGAGCGTCTTTCGCCGGTTGGCGGCGGAGCAGCAACTCTTCTGGACCGCGGATGATCGGCTGATCTTCCCATGGGAAGGTGATGGTTGGACGCACCTCTACTCCGTCCCGGCGCAAGGAGGCGCGGCGCACCTGATGACGCCCGGCGAATTTGAGGTTGAAAACGTTGCCCTGTCCGCCGACCGGCGCGAGGTCATCTTCAACTCCAATCAGGATGATATCGACCGGCGACATGTGTGGCGGGAGACGGCGACGGCGGACCAACCGTCGCGCGTGACGGGCGGGCAGGGGATTGAGTGGCAACCGTTGATGACGAGTGAGGGGACCCGCATCGTGGTGTTCCGTTCCGACGCCCATTGGCCGGCACGGCCAGCCCTCGTGGGGTCTGACGGTGGCATGCGCGACCTCGCCCCTGACGCATTCCCCAGGGATTTCCCCGCCGCGCAGTTGGTTGAGCCTCAGCAGGTGATTCTCTCCGGCGCTGATGGTCTGAAGCTGCATGGGCAGCTATTCCTTCCTCTCAATGGGCGCGACGCCGAACGGCATCCCGCCGTGGTTTTCTTCCATGGCGGTTCGCGCCGGCAGATGCTCCTCGGGTGGCATTACATGGGGTATTACCATAATGCTTATGCCATGAATCAGTATCTTGCCAGCCAGGGATACATTGTGCTTTCCGTGAACTACCGCAGCGGGATTGGTTACGGCATGGAATTTCGCGAAGCGCTGAACTACGGTCCGACCGGCGCAAGTGAATTCAATGATGTCCAGGGAGCGGGCCTCTACCTCCGCTCGCGCCCGGATGTGGACCCCTCCCGCATCGGCCTCTGGGGCGGTTCTTACGGAGGTTACTTGACGGCGCTGGGCCTGGCGCGGTCGTCGGACCTGTTCGCCTGCGGCGTGGACCTGCACGGCGTGCACGACTGGAACCTGGAGGAGCCGCATACACTGGGGGCGGAAAATCGGGAGAAAGTGGAATCGTGGGCGCGTGTGGCCTTCCAATCCTCGCCGCTGGCGGATGTGAAGACCTGGCGCTCGCCGGTACTATTGATCCAGGGCGACGACGACCGCAATGTGGCCTTCACCAACATGATGCAACTGGTGGAAGCGCTGCGCAAACAGGGCGTGGAGTTCCAGCAAATTGTCTTCCCCGACGAGGTGCACGATTTCTTGACCCACGAACATTGGCTCACCGCTTACCACGCCGCGGCCGATTTCTTTGCGGCGCATCTCAAGGGTGGAAGGTGAGAATGTGCATCCGGGCTTGGGAATCCTGATCCTCCAGTTCGACCCGAGTGGGACCCGGTAATCGAGCAAAGATGGAGGGGGCTTTTGCATCGATTTTGATTCACGTTTAAGAGAGGAAGGGCAATCAACATGGTGCAGACAATCTACCAAGTGGACTCCTTCACCGCGCGGCCGTTTGCAGGGAATCCGGCAGCGGTTTGCATTCTGCCCGCACCCGCCTCCGATGCATGGATGCGGGACGTGACCCGGGAGATGAACCTCTCGGAAACGGCCTTCCTGGTGCCAAAGGAGGGCGAGTTTAA
>DATJVT010000278.1:0-10305 GCA_035501695.1 Terriglobia bacterium
TGGCACCCCGTAGGCTGGTGGCCCGGCAAGCGGGGGAGATGTTTCGGCCCAGGAAACTGTCTGGCGGTAGCTGAGGCGCCCTTGCAGTCGATATGGGCATAATCACCGGGAGGGGTGAACGAAAATACCCTATGGTATTTGAGCTCGCGATGCCGAGCCTTATGATGAGGGGTTTGTTTCCGTAATCCGGTGCAAGGTGGGGCCCCTATGTTGAAACTACGCTCATCTCCGGCTGCCCTGTGTTTCACGATTCTTGCAGGAGTCTTCCCCCCTGTCCTGTTCGCGCAACAGCCCGTCCCACTACCGCCCTCTTCCGACCAGATTCTTTCCTACGACAGCGACATCACGGCAAATCCTGATTCCACACTTCTCGTGCGGGAGACCATCACAACATCCCCGCCGGCGTTGGGAATCAAGCACCGGATTCATCGCGACATGCTCACGCATTACAATGATCGCTTTGGCAATCCTTACGCCATACATTTCGAAGTCGTCTCGGTGCAGTGCAATGGCCAAACCCAAGAATCCCGGCTGCGCAAAATATCGAACGGCCTGCGTATATACCTGGGCAATGGCGGCGAACCCGCCTCCGGCAAGCCAACCTACGAACTCACCTACACTGTCGACCGCGCCATTGCCTTTGCTCCCGACCACGATGAGCTTTACTGGAATGTCACGGGTAACGGCTGGGAGCTTCCCATCCAGAAAGCCTCGGCCACCATTCATCTTCCCCGCGGCATCGCGGCGCAAGCTATCATGCCGGATGCCTACACGGGTCGCGAGGGCTCGGCACAGGCCGATTACGCCGTGTCCGGAGAAGGACAGGGGAACATTACATTTCACACCACCCGCGCCCTCGGCCCCACCGAGGGTTTGACCGTGGTGGTCCGCTGGCCCAAGGGTTTCGTGCACCCTCCCACTGACGATCAGAAATATCATTACTTTCTGGAAGACAACCAGTCCAATCTAATCGGCCTCGCAGGCCTAATCGTGCTGCTGATTTACTATACGGTTGTGTGGTTCAGGGCAGGGCGCGACGCCAAGCGGGGAGTGCTCGCCCCCAAGCCCGAACCGCCTTCGGGATTCTCCCCCGCTGCGGTCCGCTACTTGTGGCGTATGGCCTTTGACCCGAAGACGCTGGCCGCCAACCTGGTGGACCTGGCAGTAAAGAAGGAGTTGGCCATCCTGGAAGACGGCACCGGCAGCTATATTCTGGGCCGCTTGCGACGGGTTGCTCCGCCTGCCCCCGCCCGCCCCGGTTTACACGGGGAAGCCCGGCCTCCAATTACTGCCGACGAAAAGCTGCTTTTGGACAAGCTCTTTGCGGTAAGGGAAACAATCCGGCTGGAACCCGCGAACCGGGCCCTTTTGGGGAAAACGGTCGCAGCATTTCATTATCATCTAAGGTGGAACCTGGAGAAGGTTTATCTGATGGCGAATGGCCGTTACCTGGTTCCCGGGCTCTTGCTTGCACTTGCCACAGCCGTCCGTTGCGCCATGTCGATTCAGGGAGGGCAAGTTCTGTTGGTGCTCCTTGTGACCTTCGGGATACTGCTCTGGAGCCTGACCTTCCTGACCTTCTCCGCCCTCGCCATCGCCACGTGGCGGAATGCATTATCGGGCCCGCAGCATGGACCCGCCGCGCGGCGGAATGCCCTGATAATGGGCGCCGTCTGCCTTCTGCTCCTGGTAGGCGAAACTGCAGGCCTGGGAACCCTGGCTTGGGCTGCCTCCATGGAATTAATGCTTATTGTGGCCATAATGATTCTGCTTAATTACCTCTTTCATGGCCTTTTGAAAGCCCCCTCCCGCTCGGGCCGCAAGCTTCTGGACGATATCGAAGGCTTCCGCATGTTCCTTGCTACGGCGGAAATGGATCGACGTGACATTCGCAGTCCTCTGAAGGCCACTCCCGCCCTTTTCGAAAAGTTCCTGCCCTACGCCATGGCCCTGAATGTGGAGAAGGCTTGGAACGAGAGGTTTGCTGCCGTGCTGATCCCGCATGGACAGGGGACAACCCGGCGATACAACCCCGAGTGGTACTCGGGCCCTGCCTGGGATCCCGTCATCCCTGCCAACTTCGCGACCTCACTGGCCAATTCCTTTTCCAGCGCGATTGCTACGTCTATTAAGAGTCTTGGAAGGAAAAGACCTGCCGCGGCATGAAGTCGGGCCGCGCATTTATTTCGTCAGGTCGAATACCTCGATGGCGCGCGGGCCACGGCGGGGGCTTTCGGCACGCGCGGGAAGAGGCGGGCTGGCTTCAGCGGAGCCTTTGAGGTTCAGCGCGCGGTCGCCTTGCAGGTAGGATTTCAAGATTCCTTCCCACTTTCCCTGCGCTGTAAGAATCAGCTCAATGGCCTCGCGAACCGCGCCGCTGCCACCGACCCGGCGCGTGCGGAAGTGCGCGTGCTTGCAAACCAAATCGTCGCCGTTGGCCACCGAGACGGCCAAGCCAACACGAAGGAGCAGCGGCAGGTCGGTCAGATCGTCGCCCACGTAGCAGACCTCCGGGTCCTTCACCTGCGCAGCATTGCAGATCCGTTCGTAGGGCCCGATCTTTTCCAGGGAATCCTGCTGCAGGAAATGAATGCCGAGATCCTTGACGCGGTATTCGATAACCGCTGAACTGCGCCCCGTGATGATGCCGGTCTTCAGGCCCGCGTGGTGAGCCAGGCGAAGCCCCAGACCGTCGCGGGAATCAAAGCCCTTGGTCTCCAGCATGCCGCCCCCAGGCCGGGGAACATAGTAGAACTTCCCATCCGTCAGCACTCCGTCCACGTCCATCAGCAGCAACTTGATCTTCTTGGCCCGAGCCAGCAATGATCGCGTATATTTTGGCATGTTTGGTCTAGTTTCTTGGAGCCGCGGCGTGTGGCGAACTCCGGGAATAGTACCCAAGCCGTCGTCTCCCCCGCAAATTAAGTACGCGCCGGGGGTCCGGCTTGGGAGCAAGGATCATAGCACAGCTTGGTGCAGTCGTTTGACAGTGATACAGTGATGGAGTTGCAAGGCATAAGACCAAAGCACGAGATGCTCTGCCTACGCGCCGGCCGAAAGAGCTCCTCTGTCTGCCTGTGGCTGGCCTTTATCGTTCTCCAGTTTATCGGCGCCTTCCACGGCAAGGCAAAGCCGTTGCAAGAGTTGCTGCAAGTCTTGGGATGAGGACCCTGCGAAGCGCAACAGCTTAAGCCGCCTCGATTCGCGCTCCCGATTGGGTGAGTTGGTGCGCAACGTGCTCCAGCCTGTTTTGACGACCTCTTCAAGAAATGCCATATCCGTAGTTCGGTCCACGACAATCACCACGCGTTCGAGCGGAGCGACGCTCAGAAGTTCCTCGATTTCATAACTGCATCCTGCGTTCCGGCGCGTAAACCCGCGAAGATCCATGAGCACTGCGTCGCTTTCGCCGATGAGCCTCGCGAGAACCATCTTCCAGGTGTCGGCATAACAGAAAAAGTCGGTGACCCGGAAGCGCCCATCCCAGTCGGGCCGCGTATCGAGTTCCCGGAGACGCAGGTCAAGTGTCGCGGGGCCATCGATAAACCTCCGGGCCAGCTTTCCGCTGACGAAATCGAGGAACTCGTGGGGCTCCACTGTGCTGGTTGCCAGGTCGGGTCCGGCGATCATCCGGATGCTGCCGGCGCGCAGCCAGTGCTTCCCGAGCGCGCTGAACAATCTCTCACTGCGCCTTCCCAGGGAAAACACGCGGAGAAGGAGCAGCTTGGGCGCGGGGGCCTTCCGCCCACGCCGCTGCCAGAAGAATCCGGCATTCGCAATGCACTTGTAGACGACGAAACCCGCCAGGCCTGTGAAGATCCACCACCAGCCCTCGAAGGCAACATAGATGGACTGAAAAATGCCGAAGAGGAAGCAGATGGAATCGCACGCCAGCGATTGGTCGCTGATCCGCTTGTGTTCATACCTCCATCGCACCCATCGCAGCAACGGCCATCCCACCAAACCGAAAATGGCGAAGCCCATCATGAGGAGTACCCAGAACATGGCAGTTCCGGATAGCCTGAGGTGCACGGCGACGTCTGCCGCGAGGCGGAGGATCCGGTTACTCCTGCGGGCAACATCCACTGCCACTTCGGCCCCCAGAACCCCGACCACTACAAACGTGATCACCATCGGCCCGACGGCCCTGATCCTGCGGAGCAGAAATGTGAACAGCAGAACGGTGGGTGGGCCGTTGATTACCAGCCAGAAGCCGAAGATCAACTGCCCGAGGGTCAATTTGGGGCTGGTCATCAGCACTATGGCCCCCAGAACGGCCAACACGGCGAAGTACGTCAGAAGGACGTACGCTTTTCCTCGCCGGGTTGAGCCTGCCACTAGATTCACCGTGAGCACGGCCGGCCACACGTAACTCCAGAATAGCCAGAGAAACTTCAGGGGCTTGAAGGCGTCGTGGGTGGCCGCAAGCCAACCGATCGCCATCACGAGGGCATATCCAGCTCCCGCCGCGGCGTAGACAGCCGCCGCCTGCCATGGCCCGCGTTCGATTTGCCGAATAACAGATTGGGTAGGCAGAGGAGAGCTCAGAGAACTTCCGTCAAATGACAGCTCGATGTTGTGGGGGGGAGGCGAGGATGCCCGCGCAGGGGGCACGACGGGAACGATGACGCCGGAACGGCTTCGCATCGATCGCCGCACCGCCCTTCGATAAAGCCACAGCAGGAAGAATGACAGTGGCAAAGCCAACAACGCGGAGGCCAGGATCACAAAAGGCAATTCGCCGGTCAGGGTTTGCAGGAGTGGATCGTGGGGCCCGCCCATAGCCCTCCTCAGAATCAACTCACGGCCAGGAGCATCAGCATCACCGCATCGCGCCGCATGAGGTTTTTGGGATTTAGCCGGGGTGAATCAATCACTATATCAGAGCTTGGGTAGTCCGGACGGTCTTTGAGCGAGAATATTCCCGTCGCCGTCAGAAGAGGTATTTCAGGGCGAACTGAATCAGGCGAGGGGCCACCGAAGTCTGCGTGATCACACCGAAATTTGCGGTTCCCAGCGTCGTCCCCGGGTTGCTAAACTGAGGATGGTTGAAGGAGTTGTAAAATTCGACCCGCAAGGCGAGTTCCGCATCTTCCCGCAAGCCGCCCACCACGGTCCTCTTCCCCAGCGACAAATCGGTATTGACCTGCGGCGGCCCATCGAGGAGGCTCTGCCCGGTGTTGCCGTATCCGGTGGAGCCGTCGGAACCCACGGTGGAAGGAGAACACAGTGCCGACGTGTCGATCCAACCGTTGAGCCGCGATTCCAGGCTGCCGGAGGTAGCCAGGGAGGCGAGAGTCCGGCCCGGGCAGAGTGTGACGGTCGAGGGAGAAGCCTCCCCGTAGACCGTGCCGCCGTTCGGATCGCTCAACGTCAGCGGCAATCCGGTCTGCAGAATGATGATTCCGGTGGTGAACCACCCATTCAACAGTTTCGCTGCGGCGCCGGCATGGTGCAGTGGATTTGGGAACTGGTAATCGAAGTTGGTAACGCTCCGCTGGGTGCGGTCAAAAGTGGCGCGCGCCCAGTTCGCGGCGAGATCATTCAGGTCGTTATAGATGGAGGTGTCGTTCGTGGCCTTCGAAAAGGTATAGGCCGATTGAAAGGTCAGGCCATGAGAAATCTGCCTGCGCAGAGTCACTTGCAGGCCGTGGTACCAGGACGCGCCGGTGAACTCGCTGTCCGTCAATGCCGATGGAGTCTCTCCCAGATACGGAACACGCTGGCCCGCATTTACGGCGGAGTTGGTGGTCACGCAATCGAAAGCCGCTCCATTGTAACCGCAGTTGACCGGGCTCGAGGGACTGGCGAGCAGGGGCTGGTTCAGGCCGACGCCGATCAACAGACGGTCGCCGTACGACCCAACGTAGCCGATATCCAGGGTAAATGCCCGGGGAAATCGGGTCTGGAGGCTTAGGTTCCATTGTTCGAGCCGTGGGATTTTGTAATCCGGTCCGGCGATTCGGTCAGCAAGCTGGGAGGAGGGCGTGCGTGGAACAAAACCCAGAGTCGCCGCCGGAAACGGCTTCGGGAGATCTGACTGGCCATTCGCGGCGTCGGTATTGCTGAACCCCTGTGCGTACGGCTCGGAAGTGAACAGGGGAACTCCCGCGGCGTTGCCACTGTAGGGCGGCGCCTGGTAAAACCAGCCGTAACCGCCGCGCACCGCCACCCGCCCGGCTGTCCCCAACGGCTGCCAAGCAAAACCAAACCGGGGAGCGAACGTGGCGAGCGGAGTGCTGTTCTGATAGAAGCTGCGGGTGGAGTTGGTGCGCACACCCGCGGGCGCCGGTCCAAATGGCTGGCCCGTGTAAGGGTTGATCACGGCGGGATTGTAGTTCGCCGCCACCACGTCCCCGGCCAGTGTTCCCTCGAGCGGCGGAATGGGCGTCTGCTTCAGGAGGGATGGCCAGACATTGCCGATCTCTCCATTGCTGTCGAAGGCGGCGCCCACATATTCCCACCGCAATCCGGCATTCAGCGCCAGACGGGGCGTCGCCTTGAAATCGTCCTGCGCGAACCCCGCCCCGTAATAATGCCGGTATTGGTATTGCACTTCGCCGTTCGGTCCCACTCCCTCGTTGGCGCGCACCGTTTCGATGTTGCTGCGACCGGCGGGGCTTTGATTGTCCGTGGCGCTCAAGCCCACCAGCAAATCTTCGAACGTCTCGAAGGTGATCTTGCCGCGTGCGATCCCGGTGTCCAGCCGGTCGTTGCGCTGCAGGAGAAACGCTCCCCCCAGCCGCGCATTGTGCCTTCCGTGAACCAGGGAAAGATTATCCGTCCACGCGAGTGTGTTGTTGAGCATCCAGAAATCGTTGGCGCCGTTGCCAAAGAATCGGAACGTTCCCATGGGACCCAGCATGGTGACTTCCGGGGGAAAGGGAAAGAACCTGTCCACCGGGGTTATGCCGAACGATTCCGCCGTGGGGGTACCGACCCCCTGGGCCGCCTGAAGGGTGCGTGTGTAGGCAAACCGCGCTTCGTTCGCCACCTTGGGCGTCACGGCCGAGGTCAGCTTCAGGGAGAGCGCGGCGTCCTCCGCATGGAGCGCTTGGGGAGAGCCTGCGCCGGGAATCACCGGGGTTACGGTCGCACCGCCCGGCGCTCCCAGCGATCGGCGCTGGTGAATGCGCGCGAAAAAGCCCCGCCACGACAGGGTGTGAACCGGTGAGGCGACGTAATCGCTGTTCGCCAGGATGTGATCCTCATTGTAGTAAGACGGAAAGCTGAAGGACGAAAAACCCATGCCCTCATTACTGCCCGACGTCAGGATCGTCTGGGGTACGGGGATGAGGTATGAGCCATCGGGCAGCTTGGTCTGAAGGATGCTCAGCGCCACCGGGTTGATGGGAGCGGTGGTGGCGGTGCTCTGGTTCGTGCAGTCCAGTTGCTTTCCCCCCGCAAAGGTTAAATAGCGCGAGTCCGGTTGGCCGGCCTCCGGGCCGCTCGCGAGCAGGTGATTGGCCGGGCAAAACTCGGCCGCCAAAGTAGCGGCCGACCGGTCGCTCGTCAGGGGCGGAAGAATAACGGTGGCTACGGAAGTGGGATCCAACCCGTTCACCTGCCGCGTTCCCTGGTAGGAGGCGAAGAAGAACCATTTGTCTCTCCGCACCGGACCGCCGAGGGAAAATCCGAACTGGTTTTGCTTCAGGTTGGGTTTCGGCTGGCCGGTGGCATTGCGAAAGAAGGCATTGGAATTAAAGATGTCGTTGCGCACGAACTCCCAGGCCGTGCCGTGATACTGCTTTTCGCCGCCCCGCGTGATCACGTTGGTGCTGGGCACCATCGCGCCGTAGCCGGCGTCGTACTGCGAGGTCTGGATCTTGAACTCGGCGATCGCGTCCGGATTGGGCACGGTGCTGGGGGGGAAGGCGCCCTCGATCGTGTAACTGCCCGCTGTAGTACTCCCGTTCACGTTCACCGTCTGGGTTCCCCGCCCCAGCGTTCCGGCATTGTTCACATCCGCCACGGTTCCCGAAGACATTGAGAGGACCTGCGCAAAATTGCGCGTGGTCAGCGGCACGCCCGTGATGGTCTTATGATCCACCAGGGTACCCGTGGACGAGGCAGACGAACTGAGGCGGCAGTTGCACTCGACCGTCTGTCTTGGGTCGCCGGGTTCCAGGGTCGCATCCAGCGTGGGAGCTTCCGAAACGCTGACGGTAACGGAGCCCACTTGCGAGGTCTTGAATCCGGGTACGGAAAAGCTCAGACGGTACGTGCCGGGGGCAAGCAACGAAAAGCGATAGCTCCCGTCCATTCCCGAGACCATGGTGAGAGTCTGATTGGTGGCGTTGTTGGTGAGAACGACGGTTACGCCCGGCACGGGGTGGTCCGCGCTGGCGATGGTCCCGCCCAGCGCCCCCGTGGCATCGGACTGGGCGCGCAGGAGACCGGCGCAGGCCATCAGCCCGATGCCGGCGACCAGCGCATGGAGGATACGGTTTCCGCGGCCGGGGTTAGCTGTAAATCGACTGCGTTGGCTCGCGAACTGAACACTCTTGCGTGAATGAGATATCACCAAATATCCGGGACGGCAGAAAGAGTTTGCGGTTATCCAGGCGGAAATCTCAACGATTGAAGAACTGGCGGCCGACGGAACTCTCGGACTGGGAATTAGACATTCGTTTTTGCTCTGCCACCCAACCTTTGTCCTTATTCACGAATTGTCGAGCTAAGGACTTTACCACGGGACGCAGTCTCCCCGTACAAAGATTAGGCCAACAGAGGGTAGAAATCATTCGAAGGTCAGAATTTGGCATCTTTTCACCTCCGTTTTCGATCTACATAGTAGGGGCCAAAAACATCCCGTAGTTTGCGTCTCGAGGCCATCGGCTCGAAAGTCCGGACCTCCGGCGCGAGGGAGAAAGAAGTCGTTCACATGGCAATGCAGTATCGCGGCTCGGCAAGCGTACCCGGCCCGTTGGGCAGATATTCCGGAGAACCGGGAGGACGGCTACCCGGGCCGCTCGGCAACCGGCTCTGGGACAAGCAATCGAAGGCTTCCCCGCAGAATGCGACGCCCAAGGGGGCAAAGAAAACCGTCATGCCGCCGCCGACCAGGGACCAGGATAGCAAGGACGTTCACGTCATTTCCTGGCCTCTTTACGCCTCGAAAGATGGACCTGCGTTGGCCGATGTCAAGCAAGCTCCCGGAATCGCCAACTGCCCGGTGGCCTCCATCCTGGCCGCGATGGCCCACACGGACCGGGGCCGCACCCAGCTCAAGGGTATGGTGGCCGAAACGCCGGCCACGGTGGTCACCGATCTCTCCGGATTGCCGCCTGACACCCTGAGCAACCCGCCGGCCGGCATGACCCTTACCTCCTCCCGATACTTCACTGTCAACCTTTCCGGTGGCCCCGTCGAGGTGAGCGACGTGCTCTACACTGACGACCACGATCGCGGGTATTCGCCCTTGTACCTGCGGGATCCCAACGGGCAAGCCATATGGGCGAGCATCATCGAAAAAGGGCTTGCCGTCAAACTGAAGAGCTACGAGAACTTCGATGCCCAGGACATCAAGGCCAATGATTTCTGGGAAAAGATCACCGGCTCCCAGCCGGGCGGCATCCCGATCAACAACGACACCGCTCTCAGCGAGATTACCGACGCGGCCAGGAAGGCCACCACCCGGCCCACCATCGGGGCCTCGAAACCCGACAGCAAGGACGTCAAATTCGTGACCGAATTCCACGGCTACGCCATCCTGGGTCCGGAGGACGGCAAGGTCAAGCTTTACGACGCGGCCAAGACTACAACCATCTCTCTCGCTCCCGCCGACTTCCGCCACGATTTCCAGGCGATCCTCTGGATGAAGTAGGCTGCGCCCCCGGCGATCAGCGCCTGGCCGTTGGGCAGCAGGGTGGCGGTGGGCTGGCCGCGCGGCGTGTTCAGGCTGCCGGTGGGGGCAAAGGTCCCCCCTACCGGGTCGTAAATTTCCGTGCTGACGAGGGCGTTATTGTTGACGTCCCAGCCCCCCGTCACCATCACGGTACCGTTGTTGAGCAGGACCACCCTTCTCCTCTCAAATCCGGGGAACTTCCCGTCGTTCCCCGTTTTCCGAGGTTTTGAATTGATAGGAGATTTCGGGCATATTTCGGTATCCACAGGTTTCTGTTTGCGTCAGGGGCCTGCGGCCTGGAAACACGCTGAGTTAATAATCTGGTCAAACAACTGCGCGTTCTTCTCGTGAGTCGGAAGATACCCCGCCTCTCCTCCCCCGGCAAACTTAACATACCTCCAACGATCGCCGGTTTTAAGGTATCCCCAACGCTCCATGCTAACCACCGACCCGTAAGA
>DATJVT010000279.1:0-3736 GCA_035501695.1 Terriglobia bacterium
CGATCGACCGTCAAGTGGTGGAGCAGCGCCGTGAACTTCGTTCCGGGCTGCTCTTGCGCGACTCTCCGCACACCCGCCAGCCCCTGGGACACGCGCGCCCCGCTCTGTGTCGGTGACGTGTTAGGCAAGCCGGTGTTCTCCTTGTTCCACGGCCTTCCCTCCCCCTTCTCCGCCGGCGATCTTGCGTCGTTGTTCGCAAGGTTCATCGGTACTATGCCGCGGTGCGACTCCTCCCCGACGTGCATGCGGGCCTTGCGGCCTCGGCCTTCGCCCGCCGGCCCCGATCGACTGGGACAGCCTGGCGGTCTCCCGCTTCTCGTGCAGAAAGTATCGAGGCGTGTCTGGGGTCTACGACTCCGCAGGACCGTCCGGGAACGCGCGCTACCGCTCCCGTCCGGGTTGCCTTCCGCACACTCTGACAGCGTCGGCGTCCTGATGGCAGTTTTTCGAAGCTCAATACCCAGCCCCCCTCTTCCCCTCCTTTACGCTTCACGGCATGCCTCGCGACACACCGCGCAAAATTCGGGGCCGAGTGGATCGCGGCTCCTTTCTCGTGAGGAATTTTCATCCTCTGCTTCCTGCCGGTTTATCCCGGCGCTTTCCAGACACGCAGTTCAGTGTCGGCGTTTTACGGGACATCATCTCGTACGTCGAAGTCCCTTCGGGAACGCAGACTCCCGACAGCAGGAGTCTGCGCCAGCCACGCCCTACCACTACCACGCTGCAGACATCCCAGAACCCCGTATCAGGGGAGTTTGCATGATTGCTGGCGGGATGGGCGTTTTCGTTCCAAATCAGGCTAAAGTCGTGATTTGGGCTGCTATGGCGTGCAGTTCATGCGGCGGCGGAGGTCTTGCAAGCAGGGATCGGGGCGCCGGGACTATTTCAGCTTTGTGTATTCCGTCTTGGCTTGCTTCAGGATGGGGATGCCGGGGTCGACGTATTTCCAGAGGGTCAGGAAGCCCCGGCAGGCGGCGCGGGCTTTGGCCGGGTTGCCTTGCAGGCCGTAAGCGCGGGGCAGTCTGGGGCGGGCTAGCGCGTTGCAGGAACAAAAGCTCGTCACCACTTCAGCCTGAGTCCGAATTGAATGCAACGCGGCTGATCAACCTGGCTTCCCACCGTACCAAAGCCAGGGTATCCAAACAACGGCTCGGTTGCGTAGGCGCCGTTATTATCACCAAACACATGGCGGTTGAACGCATTGAAGAAATCCGCCCGGAAGGTCAGGCTCCATGATTCGTGAAGTTGCCACTCTTTTAGCAGGGATAAATCTTCATTCGGCCAGTAGAAATCCCTGACCGTTGCTTCGGTGGGCGTCAACGTGCCAAAACACCACTCGCAAGGCATGGTGAAAGCGGCGCTGTTGAACTGGCTATCGCCGGGCTGCAGAGGAGTGGCAGGTTGGAAGTGGCCGGAATGGTACGCCGCCGAGGCCATGGGAACCCCGTTGACGCGATTCGGCTCTGCCCAGCCCAGGTCCTCCAGGTCATCCGTGTGGTCAGGAATTTCGACGTTCTGAGGCCGGCCACTCTGGTATTGCAAAATGCCCGAGGTTTTCCAACCGCCCAGAATGGCATTGGCCACTCCGCCCGTGTTCATGAATCTCTTTCCTCTACCAAAAGGCAGGTCATAGACGTACGCAATCGACAGATTATTGGGAATATCCTCGAAGGAATAGGCCTTTTGCGCGTGCGCATTCCAGGGGGTGGTGGTTCCGAATTCGGAGGAGAACGTGCCGAAGATGGAGCCGCCATTGGTCAGCGTTTTCGACCAGGCATAGGACACGAGTAGTAACAGGCCATCGGAAAAGCGCTTCTCCAGTTTCACCTGTAACGCGTCATAAACCGAGGTACCCACCCCTTCATAATAGCGATGGGTGCCCTTGTATTGCGGGGCGGTGCGGAGCGCCTGGCCCAGGGTGGCGCCGTCCGTCCCATAGAGCGCCTCAAAGCCCTCGAAAGGAGAGCGATTTCCCGTCGCCGGATCGATCGGCATCTTTGCGACGGCCGGAACCTGCTGGGCCAGGGAGAATCCGATGGGTTGATAGAGCAATGACGTCCCCTGGGTTGGGTCCGAGCAAACCGTGCCATCGCAGATATGCGTCATGCCCAGCGGCATATATTGGGGAGGCATTTTATCCCATGGCATGACCCGGCTTGCCAGGTGAATTCCCGTGTTCCCGACGAATGCGACGGTCAGCACCATCTGGGTCGGCAACTGGCGCTGCACCCCGAATGTGTAGTTCTCCATGTAGGGAGGAAGAGAATCCGTGCGGTCCAGCGCCATAAGCGTGCCGGCCGAGTGGCGGGCCGAGCCCTGGCCCAGGAAAGCTCCCAGGGCTAAGCTGGGGACAAAGGGCTGTGCGGCGTCCGTTCCCCAAATGAAGCCCGGCGTGACGCCGTTGTCGGGCGAGGCATGACTCCAAGTTCCGTTGTAACCCTGAGTGTAGGAGCCAGAGTCCAGGTGATTAGCGTTGCCCGTGGCGTAGTACACGCCAAAGGCGGCGCGAATCACCGTCTTGTGATTCAGGCTGTAAGCCAGCCCCACCCGCGGGCTGAAGTTGGTTTTATATACATTGAGGCCTGTACGGTCCTTGCGCGTGGCAGTAACGAAGGCGCCGAGGATGTTGTTGGCATCCGGGTTCGGCACCGAGTAATCAACCCACGACTTGTGGTTGTACTTCTCCCAGTCGGGCTCAAACAGGTCATAGCGCAGGCCGAGATTCAAGGTAAGCATTCGCGCCACCTTGATATCATCCTGAACAAATGCTGCCCAATATACATTCCGGTTATAACTCGGAGCATTGTAGTGATACGCATTGACATCATCGGCGTACCCCAGCAGGAAACTGGCGAAGCCATTTCCCGAACCGGAAATGCCGGGCGAACCGGTTTCCTGGTTCAGGAAGTCAAAAGAGCCCGCGCTATTTCCGACATTGACCGAATTATCGGCACCTTTGAGGTATTCAAACCCGAATTTGGCCGTGTGTCTTCCTTTGCTCCAATTGACCATGTCTTTGATGTTACTGGAATGCTGGGAATCGCTGGAAGCTCCGCCACCCCCAGTGCAACAGTCGACGCCGGCGATGCCGAATTGTGGAAACTGGGTTTTGTAGTTGGGGGCGAATCCCTTGAGCCCAAGATAATCGACCCAATATGACTTCCCCGCCCAAGTACTGGGGGCAGGCAGGCCGCCGGTCCAGAGGTTCCACGCCAAGGTGAGCTGATTGGTCAGGTTGGGCCGGGGAGTCAGGTTCCAGTTGATCCGCGCATTCCGCGTCAGATTGGTGGAGGGTTGATCCCCGCCTCCCAGCGGGGCGGGTATCAGTGGAATGTTGGCGGTCGAGAACATCCCCTGGAAGTACAGCCCGCTCAGGCGGTTTTGGTTGTTAAGGGTGAAGTCGGGTTTGATTCCCCATTCATTCACCGATGTGGGATTTCCCAGTGTATTGGTGTAGTTGTTGGAAACAATCCGCGGATCGCCCAACGCCTTCGGGAACAACGGGAGAATGAGCTTTGAGACGCGGTCAAAATCCAAAGGGTTAACGATGTTATTGCAAACCATCGCGCCGCAGGCCGTTTTGGTGAGGGGATCGACGAGGGGGGTCACCGTCCAGTTCCCGCTGTCGTCATACGTCCCATAATTTGTGAAGTCCCCCTGCTTCATCTGTTCAGTAGGGACAGAGGCCAGGCCGGTACTGATGCCTTGGGTGAACCGGAAACCGTCATACCAGCCG
>DATJVT010000280.1:0-5458 GCA_035501695.1 Terriglobia bacterium
TTCAGGCAATATGCTTCGGAAGCACCAGACGGACCGTTCACTCTCGATCATCGCTACGTGACCGAAGATGTTCCAATGGGTTTGGGATTACTGCACTCCCTCGGTAAGAAAGTCGGCGTGGCGACACCCATCTGCGATGGCCTCATCAACATTGCCTCGGGATTGTTGCCCGGGAGAAACTTGTGGGATGAGGCCCGCGCAATTGACCACCTATGGCACGGCACGCTCGCAGAGCTTCTCGAATTTCTGACGAAATGACATCTGTTCGACTCGTATCTCGCGGGCATCTCAGGGGCCGCTTTACTGCAGCATTTCTGGCTTGTGCAAGCAGCGAGTTGAATGGCATGCCGCAAGAGATTCCGGCAGGAACCCGTATTGCCTCATGGAACTGAAGTCCGTCAACACGATCGAATCGCCTGACGACCCGTCTCGCGTCCGCCTAGTCGGAGAAGTCATTTATGACGACAAGCCTGGAGAGCGGGAACTTTACTGGTTTGATGTTCCTCAAAGGTATTCAGAATTCCTGAGCACCTCGGGCAACCCCTGGCTCCTGTCTCTAGCTCCCTTAGCTGCGGTCTTGGGAGAGCCTTTACGCTTGTGTCGGGCGATTGACGGTGTTCTCCGGGAGAATGTCTTCGAGCTGATGCATATTTGGAAATGTTGGTTTCCCGGACTGCACACAGTGCCCATTGAAGCTGAGGCCGTTGAGAGCCAGTCCCCTGGCGCCAGCGGCAGGGTTGGCGCATTTTTCTCCGGTGGGGTGGACTCCTTCTTCACATTGCTACGGCACGAAGGCCGCAGGGCCGATGTCTCAAGCAGGCCGGTTCAGGACCTTTTGTGTATCTGGGGATTCGACATTCCCCTGAGCAATCCGGAGGCCTTCGCGAGACTGCGCTCGACGATGCGTTCTGTGGCCAACGGATTTGGCAAAGAATTGATCGATGTTGCCACAAACCTGAGAGAAACGCGGCTGAACCAAGCCGACTGGAGCCACCATTACCACGGTTCCGCGCTGGCCAGTGTAGGCTTCGCTCTCGAGAAGCGATATCAGACTCTGTTCATTGCCTCATCGACTTATTCTTATAACAGGTTTGCTCCTTGGGGTTCACATCCCATGATTGACCATTTGCTTTCAACGCGCAACACGCGAGTTGTGCATGATGGCGCAGGGCATAGCAGGCTTGAGAAGACCAGGCTGATTGCAGAATCAAACGCCGCGGTCCAGGTCTTGCGTGTTTGTTGGCGCGATCACTCCGATGCCAATTGTGGCAAATGCTCAAAGTGTTACCGCACTATGCTGGAGTTGGAGTTGGTCGGCGCACTGTCTCGTTGCGGAACGTTCCCCTCCACGACCCTGGATCTGTCGCAGGTAAGGAATCTGTATGTTCAAGGCAGAGAGTACCGAGTGCTGTTTAACGATATCCGCTCGTATGCAGAGAGCGTTGGCCGAAATGACGTCGTAAACGCCATCGACCGATCGCTCAAGAGTTCCGCGCGGATTGACGCATTCCTGGATCTGACCGGGCGGTTGGCCGGAAAGGTAATCCCCTGGCGAGCAAGGGATTCTATCAAGAGGCGGTTATTGGCTAACAAGATCACCTGACGGGGTCGAGATGACAGTGCGCGAAAGATCCTCGAAGCGGATAATCATCGAACCGGGCACGTACTTGTTCGACAACATGGGAGACATCGCTATGTTGCAGGTTTGTGTCGTCCGGCTGCGAAACGTCTGGCCGGACGCGCAGATAAAGATGCTCACGCGCTCCCCGGAGAGGATGGTCCGGTTCTGTCCCGGGACGGAGGCGCTCGATGGCGCCGCCTGTCACAGGTGGCTCCTGACGGAGAACGGCACAAGGAAAAGAAAACGGTATTGTCCGGGCTTCCTGGCCAAGTCAGCCCGGAGCCTGACCAGCTCGTTCAGAAAGCGGTGCCCACAAGCGGCGCTGGGCTTATTGCGACTTCGAGATGAGGGCGGCAGTTACAGCGCGGTGACCTCTTTTCTGCGGGCGATTCAAGACGCCGACCTTTTCGTAGTGAGCGGGCAAGGGGGTTTTGCCGACCCCTTCTGGAAGCAAGCGATGTCGGTGCTGGACCTGCTCGAATTTGCCCAGGCTCATGGTTGCCGAACAGCGATGATGAGCCAGGGCGTTGGCCCATTGTCACATCCCGAGGTCCTGGACAAGGCGCGCCGCGTCCTCCCGCGGGTGGACTGCATCGCGCTCCGCGAGGACCGCTGCGGGCTTCCTTTACTCAAGAGTCTAGGCGTGCGAATGGACCGCGTAGTTACCCCCGGCGATGATGCCATCCAGATGGCTTACCGAGCTGCCCCCCCATCTGTAGGCCGGGCCATCGGCGTCAACCTGAGAACCAGGCCCTACGCCAACCCGCAGGAACAGGCCGTCAGCCAGATCAGGTCTGTGCTCATGGAGGTAGCCCAACAGCGGAAGACCGAGCTCCTTGCCATTCCCATACTCCATCGCCCTGGCACTGACGATGACGATGTCGCCAGCATCGGACGGCTGCTAAATCGGGAGGCCAGTGGAATTGACAGTGGCCCCCTCACCCCTGCCCTCTGCCCCTCCGAGGGGGCGAGGGTTCCCTTGAGCGCCGGTGAAGGGGGATCCGCAGGCTCACCTGGTCTCCACGGGGCAGGATGTGCAGGCCTGGACACGCCTGCCGCGGTCATCCAGCAGGTGGGGAGGTGCCGGGTTGTCGTGGCGGGCAGCTACCACGCCGCCGTTTTTGCCCTCGCCCAGGGAATTCCGGCGGTCGGCATTTCGGGGTCAGATTATTACAGCGCCAAGTTCCTCGGATTGGCCGCCCAGTTCGGAGGCGGGTGTGAGGTTGTGTTCCTGGACGATCAGGCGTTCCCGGCGAAATTGCGAACCGCCATAGACAACGCCTGGGATTCCGCTGAGGTGGTGCGGCCCAGGCTGCTGGCGGCAGCGGTTAGACAGATAGAGGCCGGCCAGCTTGCTTACGAGCGTCTGCGGCAGATTGTTGAAGGCGGAATTGGGGGACCGGTCCCGGCAAGTGGTGCCCTATTGGCGACTCGAGGATGAACACGTTGTTAAGTAGCAGCCGACGTGAGGAGGCTCTGGCATTTGCGATTTGCGATTTGCGATTTACGATTTGTCAGTCAGAGCCTCCTTACGGGCGTGTTGCCCAACTGTCCCGCTCGGAGGGCCGAGTTACACGAGGCCCTGACTTCCGCTACAAATCGCTCGGAATCCAGGGCCTCGTGCAACTCGCCCCTCCGTATCATAGGGGTTTGACTGCTTGGTGGACACGCCCTTACGTCGGCCGCTACTGCGCTAATTCCACATGAGCCAGCCTGCCCCACCCGTGACAGTAGTGATGCCCGCCCACAGCGCCGAGAAATGGATTGCGGCGGCGATCACGAGCGTGCTGCGACAAAGCTATCAGACGTTCGAGCTTTGGGTGCTCGAGAACGGTTCGGAAGATGCCACGCTGCAAATCGCTCGCCAGCATCAAGACCCGAGAGTCAAGGTCTTCGAACTTGGGCCAGTAGGTTTCCAGGGCGCCCTTATCTTCGCGCTCAACAACTGCAGGTCCAAATGGCTGGCCCGGATGGATGCCGATGATCTCATGTTTCTTACGCGCCTGGAAGCCCAGGTGCAGGTTCTCACAGCCCATCCGGACTATGCTCTGGTTGGCTCCAACTACGCCATTCTGACCCCGTTCGGCCACCTCTTTGAAAAGCTTGGCCCGGGGCCTATCCGCTCCCGGGAACTAACCAGCGGCAGCTTTGCGCTGCTGGATGATGATCCCGCAACGCGGTTCTCGGCTGATCCTTCCATGATGTTTGATCGGCAGGCAGCCTTAAATGCCGGCGGTTATGATCCGGATTTCTCCGTGGGTGACATTTCGTTATGGATTCGAATGCTGGGCCGCGAAAAGGGGTGGGAAATGGAGGAAGTGCTTTACGCCTACAGATTATTGCCAGCCTCGTTCGGCAAGACCGGCCTGGGTGAGGCCCCCCAGCTCCGAATGAAATATGGCTTGCCGGTGTCACCCCACTACACTGCGGAGTCGAACGGCCAAGCCTCAGGCATAAGTCCTCGCGGGAGGTACTGGCGTCATATCCTGCGGTATGAAGCCGGCACACGGAATGGCCGTTCCCTGCGCCGATTGGCCGCACTGCTCCAGAAGGAAGGGCTCCCAAGGCTGGCGCGACGCTGCCGATGGCTAAGCTATTTTGGCCCCCTGGGCTTCGCTCTATATGGCCTGCGCTATCCTCTCAGTTGCCGCCGGGAAGACTGGGAACGCCAATTCAATGGCCTGCTGCGCGAGCAACTACCGGACTAGAACTAATCCAGAAGGTGACCACAGATGATAGGATTACGCGCAGGACACGAAGGCAGCGGGTGGAGGGCGGTGATCGGTGATCAGTGTTCAGTAATCAGTAATGAGTAACCAGTAATCTGTGGTCAGTAATCAGTAATCAGTAATCAGTGGTCAGTGGTCAGGCGTCAGAGGTCGGATGGATTGGCCGCGAAATACGCGGCAAAGTGGTTCCTATCTGTGTTCATCCGTGTCCATCTGTGGTTAGATTGAATTGCGTGGGACAATGGTGAACGGCGAGAGCATCTACATCCTGATAAACCACGACGCGACGCGCAGGGACTTCCTGGATCTCGGCATTCTCCGGCATCTGCTCCAGTTGTGTCCTCAGCGCGTGGTTCTGATTAGCCCGGCATTCCGGGAGCAAAAGTTTCTGGAGCAGGCGTTGATTGATAAGCGCGTCACGGTCCAGCCCGTGCCGGCGCTGAGTGAGAGGCGGCTGTATTACCATTGGCGGAAGTTCAGAAAGCGCTGCTCCAATGCTGGATGGCTGGCCTGGCATGACTGGCGATTGGAGCGATGCCTGCTGGATGTGAGTGGCTTCACGGCGATGTTCCGGAGCCAGCCGGCCGCGGCGGTCGTGCTGACTCACCCTGGCCTGTTGTCAGATCGGTTTGCTGAAATCGCGGCCCGCTCGATGGGAATCCGGACCGTCGGGATGCTGGCGAGTTGGGACCATGTGCCCAAGGGCCTGCTGGCGCATCCGGATGTCCTGGGGGTCTGGAACGGAATTGACCAGCAGGGTGCCATCGAGAAGGAGGGCTATCGCCGGGAGGCGACGCGAGTGATCGGCCCCACCAGCTTCGATCCGTACTTCCGGCCGGAGACGCTGAAGTCGCGCGGGGAATTCCTGGCTTCCCTGGGCCTCGACCCGCGAAAGAAGACGATCCTGCTGGCCACGGGTGGCCCCATTTTCGAGCTGGCCCAGGCGTCATGGCTGGAGGAGTTGCTGCAGGCCCGGCGGCAGGGGAGATTCCCGGTGCCGGTGCAGTTTGTTTGCCGAACCCATCCTTACGACCAGATGCTCCAGTTCATGAAATACGTCGGGTCCTCCGAGGTGCATTTGGACTACCACACCAGATTCTCTCCCGTT
>DATJVT010000281.1:0-3012 GCA_035501695.1 Terriglobia bacterium
GCGGCTCATTTCTTTCAGTATCTGGTCGGCTTGGGAGAGTAATTCCTGGTGGGGTTGCTGGGCAACGCCGGCGGCTGGGAAGAGGAGAACCAGGACGGAGAGGATGGCCCCAAACCAATGGATGATTCTCGACTGCCGAGATGACCGATAGAATTGCATCGCGCTGTGTGCTTCACCCGGAAACGTCCGCCGCATGTTTGACCCTTCCCCTTGACGAGACTATCATGAAACATGCGCGGGCAAGCCGGGTGATCGCTGCCCCGCCCTGGCGCTCCGTTTCTTTGGAGTTGGCAGGGGCGGGGGAGAGGAAAGTCCGAACTCCGCAGGGCAGTGTGCTCGCTAACGGCGAGGGCCTGAGGGGGATTCCTGATTCATGGGGACGTACGCCTCAGGTACGGAAAGTGCCACAGAAAACATACCGCCCCGATGCCGTTCATCGGGGTAAGGGTGAAAAGGTGCGGTCCCGGGTCGCCGGGAACTAAGGTAAGAGCGCACCGCCCCCGTGGCGACACGGGGGGCAGGGTAAACCCCACACGGAGCAAGACCAAATAGGAGGGGAGGGGCTGCCCGTCCCGCCACAACCCTCGGGTAGGTCGCTGGACCCCGCGAGCAATCGCGGGGCTAGAGGAATGATCGCCATCCCGACTCGTCGGGAGACAGAATTCGGCTTACAGGCTTGCTCGCGCAAATTCACACGTTGCGGCTTCATTTCGTCCCATGATTCAATCTTCTTGCGATGGGGTGCGGCCGGCGCTTGGGTACTGTCCTGATTTGCGACGTAGCGCCGACCTTGAGGCCGGTAGACGCTGGTCTTATGGCCAGCCGTATGCGCAAATTAGGCCACTACCGGCGCTTGCCCTTCCTTGCCCGATGATGAATAATCACTACCAGGAGAATAGGGATGATTCGCCAACAGTTTCTTGATTATTGCGAGGGCCTGAAGCAGGCGATTGACTTGATTCCCCCCGACGCGGCAGAGAAGTTCCTTCAGCTTCTGGAGTCTGCCTACCTGGAGGGCCGCCAGGTTTTCCTGATGGGCAACGGGGGAAGCGGTGCCAGCGCCTCCCACGCCGCCGGCGACCTCAACAAGGGCGTCTCCTACGGACGCGAGAAGCGCTTCCGCGTGATCAGCCTGAACGACAACCTGGCCACCCTAACCGCCTACGCCAATGACGTGTCTTACGTGGACGTGTTCGTGGAGCAACTCAAGAACTTCCTCCATCCCGGCGACCTGGTGATCGCGATCTCCGGCAGCGGGAATTCTCCCAATGTTCTAAAGGCCATCGATTACGCCAACCAGCAGGGGGCCATCACGATCGGGCTGACCGGTTTCAGCGGCGGAAAGCTGGCGGGCCTGGCGCAAGTGCCTGTGCATGTTCCGGTGAACGACATGCAAAAGGTCGAGGACATCCACATGATGCTTTTCCATGTGGCCATGCAAGTCCTCTGCGCGCGTCTGGATCTTCCGGCCAAGGCATCCGCGGTTCCCGCGTGCTGACGCAGAATCCGCCTGCACCGCCATAAGGCGCTCGCGCTAGGATACACGGAATAATGAACATCGCCATCCTCGGGCTCACGGCGACGTCCTACGGCAGCCTGACCTATTTGAAGAGCGTTCTTCCCCACCTTGCGCAATTGGATTCCTCCAACAACTACGAGATATTTCTGCCCCCGGATTTCGCGCCGGAGCTGAACGTGCAGCGTCCGAACTTCCGTGTTCATGTGCCCAGGTCAGCCCCCCGGTCCGGAACCTGGCGCGTGCTTTGGGAGCAATTGGTGCTTCCCTGGACTCTGCGGGCAAGCCGGATAGACGCGGTCTACACCACTCAAAACCTGGCGATTCTTCTCTCCTCGGCGGCCAACGTCATCATCATGCAGAATGTCGAGCCCTTCTTCGCCGGCCAGTTCCCCAACCCCGTTCACCTGCGCACCCGGTTGTGGCTGCTGCGAAAGATGAGCGAGTTCTCGCTGCGGCGCAGCGCCCGGATCATCGCCATCTCGGATTGGGAAAAGGAATTTCTCATCGAGCGCTTCCACCTGCCCGCGGAGAAGATCATCGTCAGCTATCCCGGCGTGACGGAAGGGTTTCGCCCCCCCGCGGCGGGCTCCGGCGCCTTGTTGCGCGAACGCCTGGGGCTCACTCCACCGTACATTCTCTCCGTGACTCGCCTGGCAGGTTACGGCAATCTGCTCAATCTCGTTCGCGCCTACGTCTCGCTTGTGAAAGCGGGAAAGCTCGATATGCCCCTGGTGGTTCCCGGCGAGGTATGGGATTGGCGGTACATCGGCGCCGTGAAGAAATTCCTCGCGCAGGAAGGCTGCGCGGATCGGGTCAAGTTTCCCGGTTATGTGTCTCATGAACACATGCCCCTGCTGTTTGGCCATGCCACGTGTTTTGTGTTCCCGTCGTTGCTGGAGGCTTGCGGGACGGTGCTGATTGAGGCGCTCGCCTGTGGCACGCCGATCCTCTGTTGCCGGCGGCGGCCCATGATGGACATCTGTGGGGACGCTGCGGTTCTGTTTGACGGTGAAGATCCCGCCGACATTGCCGATAGAATCCTTGAAGTGCTTGCGAACGTGTCCCTGCGGGAGGGGCTCTCGCGGCGGGGCATCGAACGCGCCACGCAATTCTCCTGGCGGCGAGGCGCCGAAAAGGTGTATCAGACCTTGATGCAACTCGCCCCCCACCCGCTTCCCGCAAAGGGGGGTGACAGCCATACTCCCATGGAGAGGAGGGCCTGACCGCGGCTGAATTCCCCTGGCGCGGTCACGTTGATCCCTTGCGCCTGCTGATTTTGAGCATCCGCTACGCGCCGGAGTTCACGAGTAACGCCATCGTGATCACCGGCCTGGCTCGGCAACTCGCCGCCCGGGGTCACCAGGTCAGCGTGCTGGCGGGGACTCCCCACGACCAACTGCCGGGCGTTCCGCCGGGGTACAGCTGGAGGCTCTTCCGGCGTGAAACCCTCGATGGGGTAAAGGTAATCCGCTGTTGGGCATTCCCGAAGTCCC
>DATJVT010000282.1:0-4266 GCA_035501695.1 Terriglobia bacterium
ATTCTGCACACCCCCTTCACCGAATTGAAGCAGGCCGCCTCACGCCCGGACCGCTCCGAGTTCATCGACGTTGTCCGCACCATTTTCCATCTGCAAGAAGCTGCTTAGAAGCAGCCCCCCTCACCAAAGTAACCAGCAAAAAAGTTACAACTATTTAATAATCCGGTGGCAATCGATAGAGCGGTTTCTGTCAACTTAGGCTTGGGCACATCGCGAGAATTGAACAAGGGAGGTCCAGGAGGGCAGCCGCTTGCGGAATGCAGGCATAGGAATACTCGTGACTTGCAACGCCCGGGACCAATCGGGGCGGAACTCGCGGCGCCCGTCGCAATGGGGGTCCACACATCCCAACGGCAAATTCAAATTAAAGGAGAACCCTATGAAAAGCAGCCTGGTTTCCAACCTCTGGGTGCGCGGGTCGAAATGGACGAGGGCCAGGAAGAGAGTCACCGTACATGCGTTGATAACCGCCACGGGATTGCTGATGCTGTGGGCATCGACCGGCTTGCAAGCGCAACAGCCCAATTACATTGTTCCCTTTCTCCCCTCGCCCGTTCGAAGTGTGTCGACGGTTCCCGCCAATGGGGATGTTAACCCTTATGGAGTTGCCTTCGTCCCGCTCAATTTCCCGGCCGGGACGGTTAACCCCGGAGACATCCTTGTCTCCAACTTCAACAACAATCAGAACCTGCAAGGGACCGGCACCACGATCATGCGGGTTCCTCCCAATGCCCCGCCCTCGGTGTTCTTTCCTGGAGTAGCGCCGCTGGGACTGAGTACCGCTCTCAATATTCTGCAAGCAGGGTACGTTCTGGTGGGTAACTTTCCCTCCGTCGATGGCACTTGCGGGACGGCCTCGCCGGGTTCGATCCTGGTCATCAACAGCAGCGGGACCCAGGTGGGCAGCATTACCAATCCCTCTTACATCAACGGCCCCTGGGACTCCGCGCTTTATGACCAGGGGAGCACCGCCCTCCTCTTTGTCGCCAACGGCCTGAGCGGAACCGTCGCGCGACTCGATCTGCAAGTGGGCAACGGAGGAGTGACCGTCCAGAACTTCACGCAGATCGCTTCCGGCTACGGGTTCCAGTGTGATCCGGTGACCTTCGTCGATGCTCCCACCGGTCTGGTCTACAATCCGCGGGAGGACGTTCTCTATGTGGCTTCCACCGTGGATAATGCTGTGTTCGCGATCAGCGGGGCGGGCCATGCGACCCGCGATCGGGGCATGGGCAAGATCATCTACCAGGACGACGTCCACCTGCACGGCCCGCTCGCCATGGCCATGGCGCCCAATGGGCACCTGGTGGTCAGCAACAACGATGTGATCAATTCCGACCCCAATCAGCCGAGCGAAATTGTGGAGTTCACTGTCCAGGGCGACTTTGTCAAGCAAATCTCGGTCGACCCCAACCAGGGCGGCTCGTTCGGATTGGCCACCGCGACGAGCGGCAAGGTTGCAACCTTTGCCGCCGTGGACGACAACACCGCCATGCTCTTGATCTGGACTTTGGAGTTGCCCTGAGATCGAGGGGAGCATCCCCCGGTCCTGTGCCGGGGGATGCTCGCTACTCCGTTTTCTCCACGGCCTCGTCAAACACGCGATAACCCTCGTTGGGCGGGAAGAGTTGGGCCATCAGGTCCATGCGGCGGCGCAGTTGCGCGACGGGCAGGTGCTCGGGGCCGACCCGGATCTGCACGTCGTGCCACAGCCCGTGCATGTACTCGGCGGCCGTACTGACGAAGGATACTTCGAAGTAAGGGTCGAACTGGGCCCGGAAGCGGCGGCTGTTGCGGTTGCCCAGGTAGTTCTGCTTGGCGGTCAAGGCTTCCTCGTCAATCTCGCCGCGAACCCCGTGCCGGAGTTCTTCTTCCAACATCTGCGTGTACGCCTCGACTTCGGAACTGGTCAGGCGGGTTCGCAGCAACTCCGCCACGCTCCCCAGCATTTCAAACCCTGTGTCGTGGGCGTCGAGTTCGCGGCACGCCAGCACCAGGCTGATGAGTTCCGGTGATTCCACCCATGCGGCGGTATGGGACTCTCCCTTGGGTTTGTGCCGGCTGACCACGTCACCGCTTTCCAGGCAGGCAATGTAAGGCACCGCCAGCACTCGCACCTTCCCCAGGCGCTGCGCGATTGCCGCCGGAATAGCCTGCACGGGTTCGCGCACCATGGTGCGCTCTTCCGCCGGGCTCAAGCTGAGCGCCGAATGCAGTTCCCACTCATGCGCGAGCCGCGAGAGGGGAACGAAGGTTCCCTGCACGTAATCGGCTATGGGGATCAGATCCTTCGGCGCAGTCGGGGAAATTCCCAAGGGGCATCCTCCCAGTCGAGGCTTCTCAGTAACCGTCGTCCATCAACCTCGATGTTATTCTGCGGAATTATTCAACTCCTGTCCAGCGCTGTATTGCCCGCGGGCACGCGCCACCAACTCCCATCCTAAATTCCAGCGTCGCGACTTATGGGGGAATCTCAACCAAAAGGCATGACAGAACCACCACTTTGCCGTGCCCCTGTCCCTGGTTCCTTCAGACTTGCAATTTACCTCACTGCCGGGCGTCGCCGTTTCAGGTATACTCCCCGCCTGAGGAGGCCGCGAGGCTTCCAAACATCAGGAGGGATTTTGCATGTTTCGTCCGTGCAATAAAGGCGCCCGTGGTTCGCTTCTCACTCTTTTGGCATTCTCTTTCTTTCTTCCCGTGACGGTAGCCGCTCAATCCGGCGCTCCCATCCGGTATCTCAGCGACCGGAAACTCTGGGTGCTGGACACCCAGCGCGCGACGTATGTGGTGGGCGTCAATGAAGCGGGCCAACTGCAGAATGTCTATTGGGGGAAGAAGCTGGGGCGCGACGCAGATCTCCAGGCAGCCCACACGCGGCCGGAGCATGCGTCGTTCGATTCTCCCGAAACCATGTCCAACCTCGAGTATCCCGGCTGGGGCGGGCGGCTCTACACCGAACCCTGCCTGAAAGTGACGCTCGCGGATGGCGACCGCGACCTGGTGCTGAAGTACGACTCCTACGAAATCCAGGGCGACACCTTGAAGCTGCGCACGCGCGACATCCAGTATGACCTGTTCGTAACCCTCGTCTACAAAGTCTTTCCAAGCGAAGACACCATCCGCAAAAGTTCGCTGGTGGATAACCGCACGCCGCAAGTGGTGACGCTGGAGAGCGCGCAATCCGGCGTGTGGTACGTCGCTCCCGGGGACGGCTACCGCCTGACCTATCTTTCCGGGCGCTGGGCCGGTGAAACGCAGGTGAACCAGGTGCCGGTTCATCCCGGCAAGGTCCTGCTGGACAGCCGCCGCGGCAACACCGGCCACCAGCTTAATCCCTGGTTCGCACTGGACGAAGGCGGCAAGGCGGATGAGACCCATGGCCGCGTGTGGTTCGGCGGCGTGGCCTGGAGCGGCAACTGGAAACTGGTGGTGGAGCAGACTCCGGCGCGGCAGGTGCGCGTGGTGGGCGGGTACAATGACTTCGATTTCTCCTATCCCTTGAAGCCCGGCGAGAGCCTGGACACTCCCGCCTACTACGGCGGCTTCACGGACGCGGGGTTCGGCGAAGCTTCGCGCCTGATGCACCGCCTGGTGCTCACGGAACTGCTGCCCGACCATGCTGCGCCCCGCCCGCGTCCGGTGCTCTACAACTCCTGGGAAGCAACCACCTTCAACGTCAACGAAGCCGGCCAGGAGGCCCTCGCCGACAAGGCGGCCAGGATCGGCGTGGAGTTGTTCGTGATGGACGACGGCTGGTTCGGCAAGCGCAATGACGACCATGCCGGCCTGGGTGACTGGTTTGTGAACCCGCAGAAATTCCCGCAGGGATTGCACGGCCTTATCGCGCACGTCAACGGACTGGGCATGAAGTTCGGCCTCTGGTTTGAACCCGAGATGGTGAACCCGGACAGCGATCTCTACCGGGCGCATCCCGACTGGGCCATGAACTTTCCCGGGCGCCCGCGTGAAGAGGGACGCAATCAGCTTGTCCTTAACATGGCGCGCGACGATGTGAAGGAATACATCTTCGGCGTGCTCGACAAGATGCTCAGCGAGAATCACATTGAGTTCATCAAGTGGGACATGAATCGGCACTTCGGCGAGCCGGGCTGGCCCGAGGTCCCGCCCGCCGAGCAGAAGGAAATCTGGGTAAAGTACACGAAGAACGTCTACGAGATCTTCGACCGCCTGCGCGCCAGGCATCCCGGCCTGGAGATTGAATCGTGCTCGGGCGGAGGAGGACGCCTGGACCTGGGCATCCTG
>DATJVT010000283.1:0-6935 GCA_035501695.1 Terriglobia bacterium
CCAAAAATCCCCGTGTAGATGCACAAGGCCATACCCACGGCAAAGCTCCCCTTCGCCAGGGACGAATCCGGCGCGGGGCTGGCTTGTTCCTTTTCCCTCCGGCGGCCGGCGACACCGTAGAAAATCAAGCCCACGAGGAGAAACGGGATGCTGAGGAGCAGCAGCAATCCGCGCGGGCGGAAAAGGTCCGCAGGATGAAAGACCAGCAGGGGCACCAGCGAGCCGGAAAGGCTGGCCAGACCGGACACCACTGCATAAGCAAGGGCCAGGCCCACCATCCGCAAACTAACCCCAAAGGTAACTTGCGCAGTTCCCCAGAGAAGGCCGAACACAAACGGCAGAATCAAGGCCCGCGGCGGTACCTCGGCATATACGCGCATCAGATCCGGCACCAGCGCCAGGGCCATCGCCCAGGGCACGATTAGAATGCCGAACACGGAATACACCAGCCACTGGTTCTCCCACTTCCAGGCGCGGGAATACTTCATGGGCAGTGCAAACGAGGCATTCATTGCACCGCTTATAAGAATAACAGTCATGCCAAACCAGAAATGATTATCCATATTCACCATTCAGCAACGGAACCATCGGGATGAAACACCATTTGCTCGAGTATTTCCTGCTCAAAGGGGTGCTTGCGCGCTTCGGTTTCGTTGATCTCCACACCCAGGCCGGGTTCATCGAGCGGCAGCCAGTAACCCTTTTCCGGCTTCAGCCGCGTCTGCACCACGTCGAAGCGCCAGGGAACGTCACCCACCATATCCTCCTGGATCAGGAAGTTCGGCGTGGCCAGGTCGAAGTGCAGGGCCACGACATTGGCCACCGGACCGTTGGGGTTGTGCGGAGCGATCCCCATCAGGTAGGTTTCCCCCAGGGCGGCAATCCGGCGCGCCTCCGCCAGACCGCCGCAATGGCAGAGGTCGGGCTGCAGGACGTGGCAGGCTTGCAGTTCGCAGACACGGCGGAACTCCCAGCGGGTGGCCAGGCGCTCGCCCGTGGCGAGGGGCACGCGCACGCTGCGCCGAACCTCCAGGAGCGCGTCGGGCTGCTCCGGAGGCACGGGTTCCTCGCAAAAGAAGGGATGAAATTCCTCCACGGCGCGAATGTACTCAATAGCCTGTCCCGTGGTGGTGCGGCCATGGAAGTCAATCATGATATCCACGGAATCACCGACGGCTTCGCGAAGCTTGCCCATTAAATGGGCGAAGTGGTGCACGGCGGGCAAACCCATCAATGGTTCAGAAAGCGGAACAAAGACGACCTTGACGGCGCCATAACCCTTGGCCAGAACTTCCTGCGCGCGTTCAATCAAGGGTTCCACCGAGGAGGTTTCATACACAGCTTTCATTTGGCCCATGCCGAGGTGGGTATACATTCTCACCCTGTCACGAACGCGCCCCCCCAGGAGCTTGTAGACAGGAACGCCCAGGGACTTCCCCGTTATGTCCCAGCAAGCCTGCTCGATCGCCGAGATGGCGGTGGTCCCGATCACCCCCAGCCGCCAGAAGGAGTGGCGGTACATGATCTGCCAGAGGAACTCGATGCGCGTCGGGTCTCGACCCATCAAGAGCGGCTTGAGGTCGTCCACGCAGCCGACCACGGCGCGGGTCTTCCATTCGAGGGTCCCTTCACCCCAGCCGTAGAGGCCCGGCACATCGGTCTCAACCTTTACGAATATCCAATTACGCATTTGGGCATTGACGACCAGGGTTTTGATGTCGGTGATCTTCATAAACGCTCCACTCCAGTCAGCAGCGGAATATCAGAGATGAGGGGAAAAGTAAAGCGACAATCGCGGGTGGGAATCTCCCGAATGCCTCTGTCGGCGCGACGGGAAATCCATACTATAATCGCACAGCGGAGGGTAGGCGAGGGGAAGCAGACAGCGGCACGAAAGGAAAAACCATGGCATTCGCAGCGGATTGTCTGGAGGGCAAGGCCATCCTGATCACAGGAGGATTGGGGGCCATCGGCAAGGTGGTGGTGCAAAAGTTGCTGGCGCACTCGGCGCGGGTGGTGATAAACGATATCGTGCCGGACCAGGAAGCGCAACAGTGGATGCTAGCGGCCGAATTCCCGGCCGACCGCTGTGTTTACTGCGCCGAAGACGTGACGACGGCCGCGGGCGCACAGTCGTTGGTGGAAACAACGATCCAGGCCTTCGGAACCGTCGACGTGGCGCTGTGCCACGCCGGAATGGCGCAGTCGTGCTCCATTCTCGATTACCCCGAGCAGGACTGGGACCGCATGATGCGCGTCAATCTGCGGAGCGCATTTGTGGTGGCGCAGGCGGCGGCGCGCGCCATGGTGGCGCGGAATGCCAGGCCGGAGGGCGTTCCACCCCATGTCACGGGTAAGATCATCTTCACCTCATCGTGGGTGCAGGATACTCCCTGGCCAGACATCACTCCCTACAACGTAACCAAGAGCGGCATGAAGATGCTGATGCGGGGTATGGCGCGGGAACTTGCAGCAAAAGGAATCCGCGTAAATTCCATCGCCCCCGGCATAGTCGCGGTGGGCATGGCCAAACGGCAATGGGATAACGAACCGGACTACCGCCGCCGGGCGGAAAAAGCCATCCCCCTCGGCTTCATGCAGCCCCCCGAATCGGTGGCGGACGCCTTCATTTTCCTCTGTTCTCAGGCCTCCGATTACATGACGGGAGCGACGCTGATGGTGGACGGAGGGTGCAGCCTTTACCCGATGGACTAGCGTCGGAGGAGTTGAATGGAATGGTGAAATTTCTGCTCTGGTGCATCCTGCTATTTTTGTGCTGGCCGCTGGCGCTGCTGGCGCTGATTCTCTATCCGATTGTCTGGCTTCTCACCCTCCCTTTTCGCCTGGTGGGAATCGCCGTCGGGGGAGTCTTCGACCTGCTGCGCGCCCTCATCACGCTTCCGGCGCGAATTCTCAGCGGCCCGCGCCGCGCCTGACTCCGAGGGGTCCCTTACTCTTTCTTGGGAGGCGGCGGAGGCGGCGGCAGAACCTTCAAATTCGCCTTGGCCGCCCGAAACGCAATGCTGTCCTTCTCCAGCCCTGTGGGCGGAGGGTTCTGCTTGAGTTCCGCCTGGAGCGCCGTCACGCGTTCGTCCGGCAGGGGGTGATTCATCAAGAGCCCCTCGACCAGCGTGGGGTTGCCGGTGAATTTGCTGAGGCGACCGAGGGCGGAGACCAAACCTTGCGGGTCATAGCCGGCCCGGATGGCATTGTACATGCCCAGCATGTCCGCCTCGGATTCTTCCTCACGACTGAACTTGCGGTCAACGAAGACCAGGTAACCCCCATATTGCTTGAGCAGGTCCGCCATCTGCTCGTCGGAAACCACGCCCGCCTTCTTGGCTTCATAAGCCACGCGGTCTGCCCAGTAGCGGCGCGCCACGTCATTCATGCTGTGGTAAGCCACCACGTGACCCACCTCGTGCGCCAGGACGCCGGCCAATTCACTCTCATTGACCACAAAATCCAGCAGGCCGCGATGCACGTAGACGAATCCTCCGGGCAGCGAAAAGGCATTGACCGTATCCGTATTTACGATCTTGAAGGTGTATTGAATTTCGGGCCGCCGGGAGGCTTTGGCCACCTTTTGGCCCACACTGTTCACGTAAGCGGTGAGCAATGGCGCTTCCAGGAGTGGCATCTGTTTGTCGGTCTCCGCAGCCGCCTGGCGGCCCATGGCCATCTCTTCTTCGTCATTAAAGGTGTTGTAGAAAGCCTTGCTGGGTGTCGGCTCCTCGGCGCGCAGAGAAAGGCCGGCGAGAAAAGCCACGAGTACGAGACCGGCCAGCGCTTTCCTTGGCGTGTGGGATGAATCTGTAAACTTCATCATGCTACCCTGCCTTTCGTGGCGTCCCAGGCGACCTTCATTCCTCGCTTCAAAGCCGCGTTGCCGATCCAGGAGGTGCGCGCCGCCTCGAACCCGACATGAATATTAGCGTTGGGAGATTTGCGAGTCCGCATACAGTCTACGAAGTTGATGACGTTGTCAAGCGTTCCGTCGTGCTCGGACCGCATGAAGATCTCCGGTTCCGGCGCCAGGGAGGCGGGAGCGGGCATTACCCCCTCAGGGTAGAGGGCGAGATGCGACCGGTCAACCTTCAGCGTGGCATCGCTGCCGCAGAACGTCACGCCCCCGTCATCCACGCTGCTATTGATGGACCCGGTGAAGGTGACCATGAAATTGCCCGGATATTCGTAAACGGCGGTGAGAGTGTCAGGACACTGCCAATTCATCTCGTAAAGGTCGCCCACCGAGGTGGCTGTCTTGGGGGCCGGCTGGTCCATGTACCACTGAATGACATCGATCCAATGCGTCAGCAGGTCGGTAAGTATGCCCCCGCCGAAATCCCAATACCAGCGCCACCACCGGAATTTCTCATCGCTAAAAGGCTGGTCGGGAGCGTCCCCCAAAAATGCTTTCCAGTCCAGGTCTGCCGGGTCGACAGTGGGTAGCTCTTCCACGCGTTCATATTTCTGGTACCACCAGGTGTGGACCATGGTGACTTTCCCGAGCCGGCCGGAAGCAACGATCTCCTTACCCTGCTTCCAGTGCGCCCAACTGCGCTGCTGGGTGCCAGTCTGAACGACGCGCTGGCTCCCGTCCACGACGCGCACCAACTCCATGCCCTCTTCAATGGAGTGCATGATGGGTTTTTCCACATAGGCATCCTTGCCGGCGTTTACGGCATCGATGAGCATCTGCTTGTGCCAATGGTCCGGGCTGCCAATCAGGACGGCGTCGATATCCTTGCGGTCGAGAACTTCGTGGTAGTTCGTGCAAGATTGCGCGTCGGCGCCTGCTATTTCCAGTGCCTTGGCGCGGGCGGGGGCGTAAACATCGCAGACCGCTACAAACTCGACGTTGGGGACCCGCTTGAACAACTCCATGACGTAGCGGGCGCGATGCCCGCTTCCCACTACTCCCATGCGGATGCGATCATTAGCACCCAGCACTCGCGACGGGGCAAAGGCTCCCAGCGCAACGGCTCCCGCGCCGGCAATAGCTGAGTCTTTCAGGAATTCACGACGCGTCATATCTATTCTTTTTTCCATGATCAAGCTCTCCTTCCTGGATGGGAAAATCTCATGATCGTGTGTCATCCTTATTGGGACCATTCGGTGGGTGTCCGGTCCCAACGATGCTTGCGCAGCTCCGCGTGCAGATCGAGCGGCAGGGGACCTTGGCCGGCAGCCTGTATATTCCCTGCCACGTTCTTCAGCTTGCGCATGCCAGGGATGATGGTGCTCACGGTGGGGTTATTCAGGATGAAACGCAAAGCCATTTGCGCCATATCCATTCCAGGGGGAATGGCAGGACGCAAGGCTTCCGCATGTTCCACGCTAGCCTTGAGGTTCCCCGGGACAAAGTAGGTGGCTCGCCAATCTCCTTCAGGCCAGGTGCTGCCGAGAGTCAGGGTTCCGGTAAGGGTGCCTTCATCAAACGGGCACCGCGCAATGACGGCCACGTCCCGGGCGGCGCAGGCTGGGAAGAGTTTGTCCTCGGGGTTCTGATCAAAAATGTTATAGATCACCTGCACGGCGTCCACCAACCCGGAGTCGACCGCACTCACCCCGTTCCAAGGCTCCCAGCGATTAATGCTGATACCGACGGCGCGGATGAGCTTCTGGTGGCGCAGGTTGTCGATGGTCTTTACCCAGCGGTCATCCTCCAGCCAGGAATCCTCCCAGGTGTGGAATTGAATCAGATCTATACTTGGCAACCCCAGATTTTCGAGGCTCAAACTAACGTACTGCTTGATGTGCTCGGGCGGAAAGCAGTCGTCCAAAGTAAACTCGCGCCGACTGGGCCACTGGAGATTCTTGGGAGGAATCTTGGTGGCCGTGTAGAGCTTCCGCCCCGGATTGTTCCGCACCAGCCATCCCAGCAGCTTTTCACTGTGACCGTTTCCGTAGGCCCAAGCGGTGTCAAAGAAATTGCACCCCAGGTCAACGGCCCTCTGGAGAGATTGCTTCGACTCCTCATCATCGGAGCCGGTCCAACCCGCCATCCCCCACATGCCGTAACCGATCTCGCTAACCCGCCAACCGGTGCGTCCGAATCTGCGGAAGTTCATGAATGTCCTCTCGGGCGGTGATGCTTAAATTGGACCTCTGACATGAAAACCCTGCATAGTATCAGAGTGTGGGGCTGTTGTCCCCCAGCAGCGCGCGGCGGATCAGGACGAGCGGAATTCCGCCCTGCTCCATCAACCGGTCGTGAAAACCCTGAAGGGTGAACTTGCTTCCCAGTTTCTGCTTGTAGTCCTCCCGCAGTTTCAAAATCTGGAGCTTGCCCAGCGTGTACACCAAGTAGGTGGGGTCGGAAGTGCCGCGCTTGGTCTCCATCTCCGCGACCGCCGGGGTCTGATACCCTTCGCGAATGAAGAAGTCCCGGGCCTGATCCATCGTCATGGTTCCGGTGTGCATCTCGATTCCCACGATGAAGCGGGCGTTGCGCAAAAGGGCGTCCTGCAATTGCCCCACGCGCAGTTTGGGATCGCCGCGCCCGTAGCCTTCATCCAGCATCATCTGCTCGGTGTAATGCGCCCAGCCTTCCACGTTGCTCCCGCAGAAGAGCAATTTCCGCACTTTGGAGTTCAGCCGTTTGGACCATAGAAATTGGAGGTAATGGCCGGGATACGCTTCGTGAATCGCCGTGCTCAGGATGGTGCCGCGGTTGAAACCTTCCATCCAATCCTCGACCCGCTGCGGGGTCCAGTCGGGTTGCGGCAGGGTCACGTTGAACAAGGCCTCCGTAGCCTTCGTTTCATAGGCTCCGGGCGTGTCCATGGATGCACTGGTGGTGGCCCGCATGAAAGGCGGAGTTTCCTCCAAAATCGGTAGGATAGGGGAAGGGATGGTTACGATTTTGCGGGATTCGATAAAGTCACGCAGACTGCCCAGGATATTGCGGAAGGCCGGAAGAAGCTGGTCCG
>DATJVT010000284.1:0-9021 GCA_035501695.1 Terriglobia bacterium
TATCCCGCACCCCATGGAGATGCCTTCGGTGGCGGTCTTCACCAGGGACTCATCCACCAGCAGCGATGACAAGGTGGTGTGCTCGAAATAGAGATCCGCGTACTCGCCGCCCTCGGAAAGCGCCGCCCCCAGGTATCGCGACAGCCCCGCCTGCGTCACTCCCAGGCGATCGAAGAAAAACCGGTCGGAATTGGCCATGCTGGTAAGCCCACCTCGTGTACTGCGCGCCAAGTGCTAAGGGCCGTGCGACCATCACCCTGAATCTCAACCTAACATACCCCCCACGATGTGTCAATTTTGCGGGAGCGGGTAGAGGTTCAGGCCCTTCATGGGGTAATGCTTCAGATTGTCGGTGATTATACAGAGCGACATTAATGCTTGCGCATTCGTTTGTAGCGGCGGTCTCAGACCGCCGCCGTCGATCGGAGATCGACGCTACAATCCGGGCGCGCAGAGAGCGCCGCTACGGGTAATGCGCAGGACCTTATGTCGTCCTGTATAGAACAAGCTGGTGGTGGATGGCGACCGCTCCCTGCTTAAGTTCAGGATGATCCTCGTCCTGCCAACAGCCGGCAGCTTGTTCAAGAGCCTTAAGTTGGCTAATCCGTATGAGCTCTTTTTCCGCCGCCTGGGCCAGAAGTCTGCTACGACCTCGTCTGCCCACCACGGTACCAATGGGGGCCACCAAGTGCTCGGGTATAACAATGTGAGTTCACTTCGTGATCGTACTCCTCCGTCTCGCTAATCCCTAAATCCCACTTTTATCTTAACACCGAGTGGGACAACATCAAAGCAAGCGAGCCAGTGTACGTCGCCACGACTCCGTGGAATGATTTCGGAGGCTATTGAGCAAATGGATGTGGATATGGCGCCATTTCGCAATAAGGCCAGGAAGGAGAGCAGAGGTTCTGGTAGAATGCCCCAAATGTCGCTGTGCCCCACCGCCCATTGGGAAATTAAGGTGAGGGCTCAGCCCTCGCGAATCACCTCCGCCTGAGTTACGGCGGGATGGAGGACGGATTATGCGTGGAACATTCATCACGGTTCTCGCGTTGTGCCTGGTTATGGTTTCCGCTCAACCACTTGCCGTGGGGAAGAAAAACAAGAAGGACAATGCCGCGCGCCTGAGGTCGTTGCAAACGATCTATGTGGATGGCTCCGGCACGGTGGCCTCCTACATTCGCAAGAATCTCTCCCGGGAGACCTGCTTGCAAGACGCGCCGGACCCGTCAGTGGCCGATGCCATCCTGGACATCGAGCAGGTTGGCCCGGTTCCCTGCGAATTGGGGGCTCCTGGACTCTGCACCTCCCTTACCGCCCAAATCATCGATGCCAAGACCAATGAAGCCCTTTGGATCGTGGCCGACGACCACCTTCCCATGGCGGATCTGATCCACCAGTTGCAAGGACCTTCCGACTGGCTGGTGTGGAACCTGAAAAAAGTCTGCTGCAAGGACCGGCCGATCCCTGCCCAGCCGAAAGACCAAGCCCCCTGAACCGCCACCGTCCCACGGCGGAGAATGCTCTCCCTGATTATCGAGGCTTGCGCCATCCCCCCACACAGGACCTTGCGGTGGGCAATTCCGCGGCAAGGGCGCGGTTCAGGGGTTGACCGCACCCGGCTCGCCAGTCATATTAATGGCGTTGGAGTCTGCTGACTGAGATTGCGTGCTTGCACATTTGAGGGGACCCGATGAGAGTTGGTTTGCAGGCTTGGGGCAGCGAAGGTGACATTCAACCCTTCACCGCTTTGGCAGCGGGCTTGGTGAAAGCAGGACATGAGGTCACACTGGTTGTCACCGATAATGCGGGGCGAGACTATACAGGGTTAGGACGACGCTTTGGTTACCGGGTCGTCGCTGTCCCGAATCCACAGAATCAGGCTCCGGGCGAGATCGATAAAGTCTGGCGGCGGATTATCGAGGCAGGCAACCCGATCCGCCAGGCGGAATTGATCATGAAGTACGGTTTCGACCCCGCGACGGAGGTCATGTTCACAGCGGCTCAGCAACTCTGCGGCTCTTCCGACACGGTCGTTGGTCACTTCTTCGTATTTCCACTTCGCGTCGCCGCGGAGAAGGCTGGAGTCCCCATGGCCACGGTGAATATCGTTCACAACTGCCTGCCTTCGAGATATATCAGTCCCCCCGGATTGCCGGACCTCGGGAAATGGTTCTATCCGCTGGGATGGAAACTTGTGAGGAAGGTGGCCAATCGGATTCTCCTGCCGCGAGTGAACGCCTTGCGCACCCGCGAAGGATTGAAAGCCGATGTCGACCTGATGAGTCAAACCTGGGCTGCGGAAAGATTGAATTTGATCGCAGTCAGCCCGAGCATCTGCCACCGGCCGCCTGATTGGGAGCCGAGACACTGCGTGTGTGGTTTCTTCAATCCCCCGGCGGGGCTTGCTCCTGACCAACTCCCGGAAGGTCTTGAAGACTTTCTGCAACGCGGCACCCCTCCTGTCTATTTCACATTTGGCAGCATGATGCCAGATAGTCTCGGGTACATTCAGGAAACCGCGACAATCTGGGTCCTGGCAATCCGCATGTTGGGGTGCCGTGCCATCTTACAACTGCCCTGGGACAACCTGTCATTGTTCCCCTCCGACGACCGCATTTTCAAGGTGAAGCGCGCACCTTACAAGCAGGTCTTCCCGGGCTGCTCGGCGATTGTGCACCATGGAGGCGCTGGAACCACTCAATCGACTCTTCTCGCGGGCCGCCCTTCCCTGATTGTGGCCCACATGGCAGATCAGTTTTTCTGGGGCGCGGAACTTGAGCGCCTGGGGGTGGCTGGCAGAAGCTTGAAGCGTCAAACCCTCTCACCAGGAGGCCTCGCCAAAGCGATAGGTGAGGTGCTTGACCACCCCGAGATGGCCGCGCGCGCGAGTCTGATCGGGCAGCAGATGTCGAAAGAGGATGGCGTGGAGGTTGCCATTCACCTGATCGAAGAAGACTTAGGGCATGGAAGAAACTAAGGTTCAATTTGTCATTTTGACAAGATACCTGGGCTCTGTTCTAGCGTGACCGGAGGGGGGCAGAGGATGGACAGGTCGCCAAGTGGAGAGTGCGGCAGGCGCGCATGCCGGCAGCAGGAGGGGGCACATCCCATTCCGGACATCCAGTCAGGAAGCGAGGGGTCAAATGAATCTTCCGCAACGTTTTCGACGCCATTCTCACTTAAATAGGTAACCCAATGCAAAACACCGCGCAAAATTCCCAAAAGCAACCTGATCCTGGCACCGTCGACCGCCGCCAGTTCCTGCGAACCGCGGCAGGAGCGAGCATGGCCCTCACCGGGGCGGTTCCGGCAGCCGCCAGGCGCCGCATTGCGTCGAACGCCGTGATCCGCGTCGGACTGATCGGGCGGGACGGCCACCGCGAGATCCTGCTCGGGAGCATTCCCAAGCTCGCCAACGTCCAATGGACTGCCTACGCCAAAGGCGAACCTGGCGAAGACAGCGCCTGGGTACAGAAGCAGTTCCCGGCTAGCGAACGGACTCGGGTGTACGATGACTATCACCAAATGCTGGAGAAGGAAGAACTGGATGTGGTGGGGGTCTGCCTTCCCTTCTTCCGGAATGCCGAGGCCTCGATCCAGGCTGCAAGCCGCGGAATTCACGTGGTGTCGGAAAAACCCGCCGCCCTCACCCTCCCTGACCTCGCGCGCCTTGAGCAGGCGGTGCGTGAAACCGGCATCACCTACAACATCATGCTGGCCATGCGCGCCCTGCCCATCTTCCTGGCAGCCCGCCATGCGGTGCAACAAGGCACCATCGGGGAACCTATCCTGCTTTCCAGCCAAAAGTCCTATCAGTGGGGGGCCGACCGGCCCTGGTATTACAAGGAAAGAAAGACTTACGGCGGAACGATTCCCTGGGTGGGGATTCACGCCCTTGATTACATGCGCTGGGTCTCCGGCCAGGAGTACGCCATGGTGTCGGCCTGGCAGGGCAATCAGGCGCACCCTCAGGACCCCGGTTGCGAGGACCACGCCGGGTTGCTCTTTCGGCTGGCCAACGGCGGCACCGCCACCTGCCACCTGGATTTCCTGCGCCCGGCCGGCGCCACCACCCACGGCGACGACCGGCTGCGCGTGGCCGGCCATGAAGGCGTTCTGGAAGCTACGGATATCGGTAATCGCGTGTCCGTCATCGACGCCAAGGGGACGCGAGAACTGCCCCTCCCTGCCCCCGTGGATTTCTTCGGGTCGTTCCTTGCCAGCCTGCGCGGCGAAGGCGAACCCCTGGTTTCCACCGTCGATGCCTTTGCCATCACGCGCATCTGCCTTCGGGCGCGCGACGCCGCGGACACGGGGTCGTGGATAACCCTTTAGACTGGAGATGATCGGCGGAACAGGCTTAGCAGAACAGGTACTTGCGCCAACGCTCGTCCGACCGGCCCATCATGCGCATGATCTGCCGGCTGGTATGGAGCGTGAAGGGGTGCGGAGGCCGCAGCAGGCGTAGACCGGCCTCTTCCGGAAGGCGGTCACCCTTCGAATTGTTGCATCGGTGGCAGCAGGCGACCAGGTTGTCCCAGTCGGTGTGCCCCCCGCGCGAGCGCGGGATGACGTGGTCAAGGGTGAGTTCGTGCGCGGGCATCACCCGGCCGCAGAACTGGCAGGTGTAACGGTCGCGCAGCAGGACATTCTTGCGGGAGAGCGCCCGCGTTTGGTAGGGAATACGCCTGAACTCCAGCAGGCGGATCACAGAGGGGATGCGGAAGGCCATTTGTGTGGAATGGACGAACATGCCGTCTTCCTCTTCCGTGGTCGCGACCCCCTTCAAGACTAGAACGATGGCCCGCCGGACGGCGGTGACATTGATGGGTTCATACGTGGCGTTGAGCACCAGCACAGGCTCTTGGAGTAGTCGTTGTTTGCCATCCTCCGACATCGCGTTTCACCCGCGGGAGCGATCAGCGTCCGCCCCGCTAGATATTATGTCGAGTCCCGGTCAGGTCCGTCAACTGGGTTGTCAACATCCGCCGGCGCGAGATCCGGAAACTGGGGAGTGGCGCGGGCCAGCGTCACTCCCAGAACCTGCGCCGCGCCCGCGCGTTTCAAGGTCCGGGCGCAGGCGGAAAGCGTTGCCCCCGTGGTCATGACATCGTCGATCAGAACGACGACGCGCCCGCGGATCTCTGCCGGGTTCGCCACGGCAAAAGCGCCGCGTAGATTTTCCCGGCGCGCGGCGACGCTGAGCCCCGTCTGGGGAGGCGTGGCGCGCTGACGGCGCAGACAGGTCCTGGCGAGGGTTGGCGTCACCCCCCCTTTTCGTCGCCGCAACGCCCGCACCAAGCTCGCCGCCAGCAGTTCCGACTGGTTGAATCCGCGTTCCCGCCGGCGCGACGGGTGCAAAGGAACGGGAAGGACAAGTGGCGGAGCGGACTCGCCGCATAGGGGCAGCGAGTCCCAGGGGCTTGGCAGCAAACCGCCCAGGCGCGCCCCCAGGCGTTCGTCCCCGGCGAATTTCATGCGCAGGATGACCTGCCGCAGCTTGCCCGTGTACGGGCCGAAGCTGCGCGCCCCGTCGAACCCCGGTTCATCGTTTCGGCATTCACCGCATTCGGCGAGGTCCGAATCGAGGGCGCGGACGGAGGCGAAAGGCAAGCCGCAGCGCGCGCAATGCGGCCCGCTCCAGGGCTGCAAGGTCGCCCAGCAGGCACGGCAGATGCGCAGCAATCCCTCGCTCGCAAGTTCGCTGCCGCAGAGAGGGCAATCGGTGGGAAATGCCACCGCCAGAGCCCCGTCCAGGAACTCCCGCAGGAGTGACGGCTGGCGGGTTGGTGATGGTAACGGTTGGGAGAAGGCAAACCTCGCAGCGGGAAATCGGTCCCTTGCTAGAGTTCGCCCTGGTCTTGCTTTTCCTGGCACTCGATGCAGTGGCGCGCCCAGGGCACGGCGTCCAGCCGCTTTTGCTGGACCTCTTCCTCGCACGCCACGCATTTCCCGTAGGTGCCATCCCGCATGCGCTCCAGCGCCTCTTCCACGAGTTGCAGCAGGCGGCGGCTCTCATCGCTCTGGTGAAACAAGAACTCTTTGGCGTAGGAATTGGCGGCCTTATCGGCAATATCCTGGGTGGCCTCTTCGTCGGCTTCGCGCCCGTCTTTCTCCGTGGTCGTCACCAGGCGCAACAGCTCATCCTGTTTGGTCAGGAGGCGCTTCTTGAAAAGTTCGACTTTCTTTTTGTCCATGCGCTGTCTTGTGTCCTCCGCGGGCAGTGCGCGAACTCAAAAAAAATTGTACGGGTGCTCACTTGAAACTGTCAAGCCCAAGGTAGCCGAAGCAGTGCGGTCCCGCCGTCCCGGCGCAGGGTAATTGCCTCGGGAGAGATGACACACAACAGGAGGAACGAGTGGGTGGAAGCCGGGTCATGAGGGGAGCTTTACTTACACTCCTGGCACTTGCGTTTCAGTACTTCGTGCAGGCGCGTTCGAACTTCCACAGGGAGCTCAAAGAGTTTGCCATCGCAATAAAGCTCGATGGTCTTCTTGGTGCTGTCATATACCGCGTGGCAGTGATTGCAATAAGTCAGGTGCGATTCGAGCGTATGCTTGAGTGCGGTGTCCAGTTCCCCGTCGAGATAACTGCTCAGTTCATTAATGGTCTTCTTGCATTCCACAGATCGTCACCCTCGTTTGAATATCTTGCTCAGTTCCTCTCGCAACCGCAGTCGGGCGCGGAAGAGCCGGGCTTTCACCGCCCCCTCCGTCAGGTCCAGCAATTCGGCCGTCTCTTCAGTGGACAAGCCTTCCACATCGCGCAGATAAAAGACCGTGCGGAAACCCGGCGGAAGCGAATTCACCGCCCCTTGCAAAATCCGCTCCAGCTCCGCCCGGGCAAATTGCTGCTCGGGGTTTGGCTTCCAATCGGCGAACTCGCGAACCACCACTTCCCCGTTGTCGTCTTCCGAGTCTTCCATGGGAACTTCACGGCTGGTCCGCCGTTTGCGCAATTTCATCAGCGCTTCGTTGACGGCAATGCGCACAATCCAGGTGTAAAAGCGCGAGTCCTCGCGGAAATCCGGCAGGTGTTCAAAGGCTTTGAGGAAGGCGTCCTGAAGAACGTCCTCCGCGTCCTCGCGGTTTCCCGTGATGTTCATCCCCAGACGGTAGATCTTCTTCTCATACCGGTTCACCAGCTCTTCAAAGGCGGAATAGTTTCCCGCCTTTGCTTCGCTGACGAGTTGCCCCTCGTCACGTGTCAGAGTAGCTTGAGACATTTCCGTCATCGCAGTTATGAGTTTAAATCAGCTTGCCGGCAACGGGCAACCTCATTGGTCAATCGTCCCGCCCGGCCAGCTCTCCGCGTCGCCCGTAACCACTTGACGGCTCATGGCTTCTCTTCACTATCGGATGCCGCTGAGGGGGCGAGGTTACAGAAAGGACCAGTTGTCGGTCGTCAGATGTTAGTCTTCAGTTTTCAGTTATCAGTATCCGGTGATCAGTATTCGGTATTATATTAAATATAGTATTTCTATATATTTTATTTAAACATCCAATACTGAAATCTGATAATTGAATACTCAGAACTGCTAACTGACAACTGACGTTACGCCTTGCTCTGGGCGCGGGAAATCAGCCGCGCGATGGCTGGACCCACCCCGCCCGGCGCGTCGTAGACGGAGGAGCCCGCCACCATGACGTCAGCCCCCGCTTCGGCAGCCAAGGCGATTGTCTCTTCGTTAATGCCGCCATCCACTTCCACTTCGCATTCCAGTCCGCGCTCCGTCAGGGCATTGCGTACCTGGCGGATCTTGGGAAGTGTGGCACGTATGAACTTTTGCCCGCCGAACCCGGGGTTCACGGTCATTACCAAAATGAGTTGCACCATCTCGAGCACTTCGGAGAGCATGCCCGCGGGCGTGGAGGGGTTCAGCGCCACGGCGGCTCTTTTCCCCAGGTGGCGGATCTGCTCCAGCGCTCGGTGGAGGTGGGGTGTGGCTTCCTGGTGGACGATGATGGTGTCGGCTCCCGCTTCAGCAAATGCCCCGATGAAATCCTCCGGAGGCGTGACCATCAGGTGCGCCTCGATGATCAGATTTGTCAGCGGGCGCAGGCTGCGAACAGCGAGGGTGCCGAAAGTGATGTTGGGTACGAAACGGCCATCCATCACGTCCACTTGAAAACGGTCCACGCCGGCCGCCTCCACAAGCTGGACCTGTTTGCCAAGTCGTGTGAAATCCGCCGAGAGAATCGAAGGAGCTATTTTGACTTGCAGGGCTCACCCCCCAAAGGCAGTGGACAGTGAACAGTTGACAGTGGGCAGCGAACCCACATCGACGATCCGACGTCTTAGCATGACACTGCCTCTCCACTGTGTACTGTATACTGTTAACCGTTCACTGCTTTTTCAGCTGGCGCGCTGCACTTTCATCCAGGAACCAGCTCACCTGCCCGTTAACGGGTTGGATCAGTTGTGCGGGAAATTTCCCGGCCGGCCCTTCCAGCACCTGGCGAAGCGTTTCCGCCTTGTCCTTACCCGCCACCAGAAAGATAACACGAGCGGCGGCGTTGAGTACCGGCAATGTCAGAGTCAGGCGGAAAGTGTTCAGCTCGGGGGCGAAATTGGGAGTGACCCACGCCGCACGCTCGTTGAGCGCGGCGCTTCCGGGGAAGAGGGATGCGGTATGCCCATCGTTGCCCATGCCAAGGAAGATTAAATCCAATTGCGGGAATTCCGTCGCGGCGGGAGCCAGAACGCGCGCCATTTCGCCCGCATACTCACTTGCGGCCTGCTCGCGGTCGGCGCGTTCCGCCGCCATGCGGTGAAAGTTCTCCGGCGGAAGCGGCGCCGATTCCAGCAGGGCGCGGCGAATCATGCGGTAGTTGCTCTGCAAGTCCTCGGGTGGGACGCAACGTTCATCCACCTGGAACAGATGAACATTCGGCCAGCGCACCCGTCCAGCGAAGGTCGGGCTGCCGAGAAGCTCATATAAAGGCTTGGGCGTAGAACCACCCGATAGCGCTGCCGCGAACGGCTTCTTCTCAATGGCTCTGACCCGCGCCAACTCTT
>DATJVT010000285.1:0-6505 GCA_035501695.1 Terriglobia bacterium
CCACGAACAGCTACTCCGGCCTGACGCTGGGAAACCAAGTGAAATTCGGCGGCGGGGAATGGACCATTGTAGGAATCTTTGACGCGGGGGGCTCTTCCTTTGACTCCGAAGTCTGGTGCGACAGCCGTGTGCTCGACGACGTCTACAAACGTCCCACCAACATCTTCCAATCGGCGACGGTGCACCTTGCATCTCCTGACGCGTTCCAGAGTTTCAAAGACGCCCTGCTCAAGGACCCTCGCTTGAATGTGGACGTTAGCCGCGAGATTGATTACTACGCCAAGCAATCGCAGACGATGACGCGGCTGATCACGGTGCTGGGCGGCCTGGTGGCGGCAGTGATGGCAATCGGCGCAGTTTTCGGTGCTCTCAATACTATGTACTCCGCCGTGTCAGAGCGCGGGCGTGAGATTGCCGTCATGCGTGCCCTTGGCTTCGGCGCCATCGCCGTGGTCTTTTCATTCCTGGTTGAGGCCCTGCTGATATCCTTCGTGGGAGGCGCCATCGGCTGCGCGGCGGTGCTGCCTCTTAACGGCTTCACCACCGGCGCCATGAACTGGCAGACCTTCTCACACATGGCTTTTGCCTTCCGGATTACGCCCGGCCTGCTTCTGGGGGGGATCATCTTTGCCCTGGGAATGGGGGTGACGGGCGGCCTCCTCCCGGCCATCCACGCCGCCCTTCGGCCTATTTCCGCTGCGTTGCGGTCGTTGTAAAGACCCTGAAGTTTCGGGTGGGCCTCAATGCCCGCGTCTCGACGCAGGGCCGGAAATTTTCGCGGCGGGCTGTTCTAAATGACTTACCGGCGCGCAGTCTGAACACTCTCTCCAGCGTGTGGCGCTACACTCCCAGAGCACGCGCAATATCACCCAGCACCGAATGCGACCTCTGTTCCAAGAGCGTCAGGGCCTGCCGGGACAGGCCAAGTCGAGCATAAGTCATGGCGGTGCCTCCGGCGACAAACCGATTTTGCATAATTATACAACCTGTTGATGATCTGTTAATTACCCAGAGGGATCTGGGCAGGCAGGATGACAGGGGTCTGCTTGGTTTGCTACAGGGGAAAGAGGCTTCGCTGAAGGGCCCTGCCCTTCCCTTTCATGCTTTCGGCGTGAGCGCCGTCTACGGCCCGACGCGTTTCCGGTTCCCCTTGCTCGCCAGTTCTTCTTCCGGCTCCACGTGAACCAGAACCTCCGCGACTTGCGGTAACTCCTTGAGTACTTCGTCCTCGACCTTGTGTGACAGCCGGTGTCCTTCGCGGACTGTCATTTCCCCCGCAACGACAACATGAAGGTCCACGTAAAAAGTGAATCCCATCTTGCGGACGAAGCATTTGTCCAGGCCTATGACCCCGGGAACACGCTCGGCAATGGCGCGAACCTGTGCCTCCACGCCGGTGTCTGGCGCAATGTCCCCCAGTTCACGAATTGCGGGCCGCAGCAACTTCAGGGCATTAAAGAGAATCACCCCCGCGGCGCAGAGCGCCGCCCACCCGTCTGCCACCTCCCACCCCGGTCCTCCCAGCAAGGCGATGGAGATTCCCACGAATGCAAACGCGGAGGTAAGGGCATCGCTCCGGTGATGCCAGGCATCGCTTTTGACCGCGAGGCTGCCGATGGAGGCGCCCACGGACTGGACGTGGCGGTACAACAACTCCTTGGCGATGAGCACACCCGCGAGAACGACCAGGGTGTAAGGTGCGGGCGCACCGTGCGGCCTGGTTATTTCGCGAATGCCCTCGTAAACGATCCCCACTGCGGCAGCCATTAAAGCCAAGCTGACCACCGCGGCGGCGATGGGTTCGGCTTTTCCATGACCGTAGGGATGGTCCGAATCGGGCGGTTTGACCGCGATCTTCAGGCCGTAGTAAACAACCAGGCCGCTAAACACATCGGTCAACGACTCCAACCCGTCCGCAACCAGCGCAAAGGAATTCCCGAGGATACCCGCAGAGCACTTCGTGAAGGCCAGCCCCAGATTCACGCCGACACCCAGGACCGTGGATTTCTTACCCCGCTCGGCCGCGCTCTTGGAGGGATCGTCTTTGCGATTCATAGCGTGGATTCGGCTCGTGTGGTGCGCCAGAGGATTGCGAGACCATTATACCTGACGCACATAAGTATGGGCGGAGTCGTCAATTTGCGCGGCAGACACCCCGGTTCTGCCGCCGGGAGTGGCTATGGGGTGGGAGGGGTCCCCCGCATATGTTCGATGTATTCTTCCACTGACTGTCCCATCCCTCGCAACACCGAAGACAGGATAAGCAATCCAAACAAGGTATCCTCCGCGAAGGGGGCGACGCGGTAGCCCGTGGCAAATCGCCTCTGGATCGCTTCGCGCAGGACGGGGAGCTTGACCGCCAGGCCTCCCGAGAACAGGAGATTCTCCCAAGCGGCTTCGGGCCATAGACGCAATGCCGCGTTGTAGTTGCTCTCTGCCATATGCTTGAACGCGGCGCGAAATAGCTGCCCGGCCGTCAAATTGCTGTTGCGGATGTGTGTGATCCGCCCCCTCTCCCGTTGAGGCGCGCCGAAGAAATTAAGATCGACTTCCAAGTCGGTATCGGGAACCCTCGCCGCCTCTTCAGAGATCCACTCCCAGGGATCAGGCAGACATTCGCCCTGTGCTTTTGCCAATTCACAAAGCAGATCGACGAGGACATTCAACGCGCGCCCGGCGGGCAGGCCGGTATAAGTGATGAGGAACCGGCCGTCAAAGAAAGGACGAGTTTGATATTCCCCCAGGGTGAGGGCCGGCATCAGGCGGCTGATCTGCGCGCCCGTGGCGATATTCAGCGACAATTCCCCGGCGCTGAACAATGCTCCCGCCAAAGCACACTGATAGTCTCCTACCGGGGCATAACAGGGGACCGTCTTGCCTTTGAGATTAACGCGACCCACCATCTCGCCCTGGCCGCGCGTGGCGGGCCAGCGGAGCTGATCGAGGCCAAGGCGTTCAATAACCTCCCCGTGCCACGACCCGGTTTCCAGATTGAGGGCGCTATAGGCTGCGGCGTTGGTCAACTCCGCTCCCGGAGCGCAACCGCAAAGCGAGCACAAGACGAAGTCGGCCACCGACACCGGTACCAGGCCGGGCGACAGCATTCCCTGGTCACGCATCCAGAAGAGATAGCAAAGCGGCCTGCCGGGATCCAACTCGTTTCCCAGTTGCTGGACCTGCCGGGGGTCCAATCGCCGGGTTAGCACTTCGAAATACGATCCCTGGCCAGAGGGATGCGGCATCAGGGCACGCTGGTCGCGCCACGTCACACAGTTCGAAAGCGCACTCCTGTTTTCGTCGATCAGTACCATGCCGTGCATCTGCGTGCACATCACGATTCCGTCGCAGTCCGGGGCGGCAGAAGCCAGATCGGCAAGCAGCGCCTGCACGACGTCCAAGATCGCGCCGGGATCGACCTCGCAGAACAAAGGGTTGGCATTCGCCAGAGGGGGTGGAAAGGGCGCCCGCTGCACGTGCTCGAGGCGCTGCGCTTCCAGATTCAGCACCGCGCCCTTGATGAAGGTCGTCCCCAGATCAATGCCCAAGAATGTCATCTTCGCTCCAGAGCAAGATTCTAACCCAGGTAGACTCGAGGCGGGCTATCAAGTAATCGGACTGTCTGCCGATAGGGTGCAGTACTTTCGTACTCTTGGAATAACAATTCAGTCATGGTACTTAAGCACTAGGAATAGCACTTAAGCATCACTGGGTCTTGCCGGGGCTCAGCCCGCGCGCGGCGGAGAGGCATTCGGCGAGGAAACCATGGAAGGCGTATCCAATCTCACGGCGGCCCGAAGTTTCGCCCGCAGTCTGAACATCCTCCTAAAAACCGTCCGACTCTACGGAGGGGAACACGAACGGTCTTCCATCCTACTCGAGTCTGCCTGGGAGGATCTCCGCTCCGCCTTGAAGGCCTCGGGGGAGGCCGGCCTGCTCATTGGAGTCTCGGGCAACCAGATCCTTCTGGACGGGGTTCCGTTGGAGAAGCGCCCCACCGACCGCAGCTTTGCGCAGTTGCTCAACTCTGCCGGTTTGGCCAGCATCAACTTTTCCCATCGGGTCACCGTGGAAGACTTCTGGCGCCTCGTCCGCGCCTTTTCATCGGCGGCGCCAAAGACTGGGCCGATCGCGACGGAACTCAGGGCGCTTCTGGGAGGAGACAAAGGGGCCATCCGGGTGAATGAAGTCCGGTTTGTCGCTCAGGATGCTTCGCTGGGCGACGCGGGCCTTGCTGCCCAACTGGCTGCCCGGTCGCTGGGAGCAGATGCGCAAAAGCTGCAATCCTGGTTGCAGGAGCCACAGCGCCTGCTGCAACTCATTGCGGCAGCAGAGGGCGCCCGGAGCCATCAAGGAGGCCCGGGAACGGGCCCCGGCGACGGTCCCGGGCCTGGCGCTGGCCCCGGTCCAGGCCAGGGCGTCCCCGGCGGCCCCGGCGCCAGTGCCAAGGGGCCCGCCATGACGGGGCCGGCTCCGAAAGAGGATGATGTTTTCAGGGTCTTGCGCTGGCTTTCGCAGTTGGGCCAGACCGCCAATCACCCGGATTCAGCCGAGCAGATCGACGCCGTAGAATCCAACCTCCATCAATTGCCCCAGTCCGGCCAAGTCGCCTTGGCCCAGGCCCTCATGAGCATGAGTTCGCAAAGCGACCCCCCCAGGCCGGACGATCCGCTGCTGCTCCAGTTGGCGGAGCGGGTGGCGGTGCGCTTTGCGCTCGACCGTTACGAACATGGCGATGCCAAGACCAACGCGGTCGTCGAACTCTTGGACCGGCTCAAGCGCGAAATCGGATCACTCCGAGGTATCTTGAAGGCGCATGAAGAGAAGATGGGGCAGGCCGGCATGGATGTGGAATCTCATGCCGACATTTTAGACCGGCAATTCTGGGCACAAGTCCCGGAGCGCGCCAAGCGCAAAATGCTCCTTTCCCCGGAAGCTTGGGCTGTCCCCCCTCGTAACGTACGCCAATTCGTGGAGCAGGTACTGGACAGCGGGGACGTGAGTTCCGCGCGTGCCATGCTGGACAACTACGCGCAGTGCGTTCACATGGCCGATGTGGAGGCCAGACGCAAGGCTTCCGCAGGATTGGCACAAATGGCGGACCTTTTCTCCCGCGTTAACCATTCGCTGTTGAAATCCACCCTGCACCACATGGGCGAAGCCTTGACCCGGGAGGGAAATGCGGACTTGCAAACCCTGTTGGGAGCGTCATTCGTAAGATTCAGTCACGAAGCCGCGGCCCGCCGCCAGTACCCCGCCGTTCACGAAGCGCTTCAAGCCATGGAAAATCTCGAGCAGAGACAACCCGGCCTGGCCCGGCTCCTCTGGCCGCGGGTGAAGGTCGGCAACCCCTTGCCGGAGTTCATTGAGGAAGCCCTGAGTGCGCCGCGCCTTCCCGATGGTTTGTTGGAGGTGCTGCGCAGGATGCCTCACGCCACCGTCGATCAGGTCGCCGCCCGCATCCCCCGGTGCGCCCGCCGGGAAGAGTGGGAACGGCTGCTGGAAATGGTGGAGGGCGTGGGTCCGGAGGGGGTCGCCCATCTCAGCCGCATCTTGCAAACCCGCCCGGCGGCCGAAGCTGCGAACAAGGTTGCCCTGCTGAGCCGGTTGGAGCCCCGCGTCCTGGACGAGTGGCTCCCTCCACGCCTGCGCGATTGGGACCCGATGGCCCACGATGTCGTGGTGCGGCAACTGGCCAATGGTATGGCACCGGGGCGGGGGAAGCTCCTCGACAAGCTCTATGATCTCCTTGATGCCAATGTCCGGCCGGAAGCGGTGGATGAACTGGGAATGTCCGGCGATTCCGCCACCAGCCCCAGGCTGATGCATATCGTAGAGAAGGAATCATCCGACCCCACCCAGCCTTACCTCCAGATCAAGGCCATCGAGGCTTTGGGGCGGCTGCGCGAAGGGAAAGCCGAACCGCTGCTGCGTCCCCTTGCCGAGAGCAAGCGCTTTTGGGGATGGAAACATCCGCGCGAAGTTCGCATCACGGCCATGCAAGCCCTGAAGAAAATTGACCCCGAATGGGCCGAACGATTTCAACCCAAATGCGGGTTGAGCCGCGCGGAGTTGAATCTTGCTGCTCTCGATCCCGAGCCGGGGACACCCTGGATACGCCAGAGGCGCTACGAGCGGGTTAACCTGCCTCGTCCCCTGAGCGGAATGGTCCACGCAGAAAAGGGGATTCATAAAGTGTCGCTGCAACAACTCAGCCTGGGCGGAGGCGTGGCGAAGAGCCAGTGTCACATCAAGCCCGGGTGCAGCGTCCCCCTGGAAATCCAGTCCGGATTTCGCCGCATCCGCGCCGACGTCCTGGTGCGGGAATCCCGGCCGCAGGAATTGACCTTCGAACTGGTCCGCATTGCCCACGAGGACCGCAACCGCCTGCGCCGTCCGCTGGCGGGGTTCCGGTCCCAAGCAAACTGAATCAACTCTACGATTTTTGAGAATCGGCAGGGCCCAATCGGCCGGCAGCGGATGCTGCCGGCCGTTCGGGGTTGGGAAT
>DATJVT010000286.1:0-5695 GCA_035501695.1 Terriglobia bacterium
CGGGATTTCTTCCTCCGCGATCTTTTTGACGATTTCCAGAGGTACCTGCTCGAAGTGTGTTCTCGGTTCTTGCGATTTGGCCATTTGGATTTATCCTTTCTGTCTTGTAAAGGCTAACAGCCCACTTCCGATACGGGTTAACTCTTTTCGAAATCTTTAGGGTGTCCCATATGGTGGCTCACCCGCTAAATTAGCGACATCTTGCCCACCCCTGGGGTCAGGTGTCCCCGCCGTTCGCGGGGGCATCGGCCCGATACGTTAGGCACTCGATTGTTTACTTGCAGTTGTCGTTACGTTGAGATAGGATAACGCTACGAATGTGTAACTCTATGGACTCGCGGAGGCCGGCATGACTCCTCGGACCGATAAAGGCCCGGCCCATTTTAAGACGATGACCCAAGCCAGCGTCCCGCAAGGACGCAAGGGTAAGCACCAGAAAATCGTATCCACCATCCTCAGTGACCTCGACAAGTTGCAGGACGGTTCTGCCATCAAAGTCCCCCTGGCGGAATTGGTGGAAAGCAAAGAGAAGGTGCGTTCCGCCCTGAATCGTGCCACCCGCAAAGCTGGGCGCACGGTGGCCACCGCCAGCGACGCCAGCTTCCTGTACGTCTGGAACGTCAGCGCATCCCCTAAGGGAGGGTGTGATGATTGATCGGCTCCAGCGCGCAGAGCCATTGAAAGGCCGGTTCGTATTCGCACCGCCGCGCCACCTCGCGCGCCGAACTGATGCCGCGGCTATAGGCATACAGCCAGAGACTGATCAAGACTTGCGGGTCGATGTGCTCTCGCCCCGCCCGACCCTCCACCGCGCCGATGTCGGCATAATATAAACTCAGATCCAGCCGCCCCACCAACTCCCAAATCGCGCGCGCGGGATGATCCTCCTCAATCAACAGCTCCACATCGATGGCGCGCATCACCATCTGGCGCCGATTGACCGCCGCTAAACGTGGTCGAGTCATCTGTGGGTTTTCGCTCATGCTTCCACTCGGCTTCACTCCAATTACCACAACCACGCATTCTTGTTAATTTTTTCACACGTTCCAGTTACCCTTTCCTTACACGGGACGTCCCCGAGGAGTAGAGGAGTTAACCCGGAGGCTGGAAGAACAAACCCAGCGGCGCTCGACTCGGGCCCCGCGGCCGTCCGCGAAAAACCCCAGCGGCCAACCAAACTTCCGGTTTCCCGACCAGCGGCCGAAATCGACCCCGCGCGGAGGCTCAAAATATTACCACCCGGAACGGTTTCAATTAATCGGAACATGGTGCCGGTTTCCCCTGAATGAGATTGATGTGGCTAAAGAGAATGCCTCCGGCGCCGATGCATTCCTGTGGGGATGCTCTGGCTGGGGTCAGGTACAAGGTGCCGGCCCCAGTCGGGAGGAGTGGCCTGCCCGGGAGACCCATGATCGATCGCATACTTCCCAAGGTCCTGGTGGTGGACGACGAACCGGCGGTTCGCATGTTTTTCCGCGAAGCGCTGAGGTCCGTGGCCTCCCAAGTGGCCGAGGCAGGCGATGCCCCCCGCGCTTTGGCGGCGATCGAGAGCGGCGATTTCGACGTTGTGGTTTGCGACGTCTGGATGCCGGGCGCCTCGGGGCTCGATCTGCTCTCCCTGGCGCAACAGAACCGCTGGGACGTGGGATTTGTCCTGGTGACAGGACAAATCCGGGCAGAGACGGTGATTGCGGCCTTGCGCCTGCGCGCCGCGGACTTCCTTCTTAAGCCCCTGCGGGCGGAAGAGGTTACACACGCTGTGAAGCGCGCCTTCGAGCAACTGATGGCGGCCCGGCAGATGCGTGCTTACCAGGGCTCGCTGGAAAGCACCATCCAACGCCGGACCCTCGAACTGGAGAAGGCGCTGAGCGAGTTGGAGTCCAACTACCAGATGACCCTGGAGGCCCTGGTGGCCGCCCTGGACGCGCGCGAGCACGAAACCTTTTCGCATTCCCTGCGAGTGCGCGCCTATACCCGCCACCTGGCGCGGCAGGGCGGCTACCCACCTGCTCTTTTGCCCCCGCTCGAACAAGGCGCCTTGCTGCACGATATCGGCAAAATCGCCGTCGCCGACGCAATTCTCTTGAAACCCGCCAAGCTCAACGAGGAAGAATGGGTCGAGATGCGCAAGCACCCCGCCGCCGGGGATGACATTCTGCGGCGAGTTCCCTTCCTGCGCCCCGCCAGCGCCATCGTGCGGCACCACCACGAGCGCTTCGACGGGACCGGCTACCCGGATTCCCTGAAAGCCGCCGAAATTCCCCTGGGGGCGAGGCTCTTCACGGTGGCCGACACCTTGGACGCCATGACCACCGACCGCGCCTATCGCAAAGCTCCGGGATTTGAGGCGGCCCGGGCGGAAATCCAGCGGTGTGGGGGAAAACAGTTTGACCCCCACATCGTGGATATGTTCCTCAAAATCCCCCTCCCCACATGGATGCAGGTGCGGGACGAGGCCGCGAATAATTCCATATCGGCGAAGTGAAATTTCCGCTGGAGTTCTTTGGTTACCAAAGGATTCGACCGAATTTGGATTCAGGCGCGGGGGAGGATTCTGCTCGCCGGCTGCTTCTCGCGGTCAGGGGGGCGGTTCCAGCTTGCGTGATATAGTTACAGACAGGCGGCGGCATAGTCAGGGGAGCTCCCCGCGCTCAGAAGAGATCAGTGAGTTCGCGGAGCCCCGTGATAGTGGCCTCAGGCGCAGTCCCTAACTCGTCTGGGGTTGCCTTGGAGCGATTGAGCCAGAAGGCCGGAAGGCCGAAGGCAGCCGCCCCCGCCACGTCCCAGTAATTTGAAGACACGAAGCCAATCTCGCCCTTCTTCACCTTCAACGCCTCCACGGCAAGTTGGTAGACGGCCGGGCTGGGCTTGTACGTTCTCACTTTATCCACACTGAGCAGAGTAGGAATCGCCTGTTCCAGGCCCGCGCGTCGGACCACAGCCTCCAGCATCCGCGGTGACCCGTTGGAGAGGATGGCCCGGCGTTGGCTTGGCAGGGCCCGGAGCCCCACCGCCACATCGGGATAGACGTCCAGGCGCAGGTATTCCTCCATCAAGTCCGCTTGCTGTGTTGCCTCGCAGGCCAAGCCCAGACTGCGACAGGCATAGGCCAGAGCTTCTCGCGTGACCTGCCAGAAATCCGCGTAATGGTTCATCAGTGCTCGCAGCCATGTATATTCGAGTTGACGCGAGCGCCAAAGCCGGCTCAGAGCTTCGCCCCGGCCGGGAAAGATCTTCTCTGCTTTCCCCTGCACGGAAAAAGGATCGAACAGGGTTCCATAAGCGTCGAAAACCCAGGCCTCGATTCGATTGGGCATAGGATCAGCTCGCACAAGTCTTCACCTGCATCCGTCCGCCAGTGGCATCAAGGCTGATACCTTAGGACTGGTCCACACCACGCGCTTTCGCCCCCCGTGGGCAGCCAGAAACTTTGGCGACTGCAAGTATCCCCACGCCGCGCCGGCCAGGCCGGGGGCCTGTTTCCCACCCAACGCATAGTGCAGATCGCGCCAAGTGCGGCCATCCGGCGCAAATCCTTTGTAGCCGCGCTCCATGATTCCGATTCCAGGCTTGGGCAGGTCCGTCTTGAACAGGATCAACTGGAAGCAACCGCAGCCGGTGTGTGGCGCTTCGTCGAGGGAATGCAGTTGGACGCGCGTGATCCGGTTTCCCGTCAGACGCGCTGCCGCGTCGTTAGCGCCTGACCACTCCCCGGCGGCGGGATCCAGGAGTTCGCCCTTCGAGCAGGTTCCAAAAGAATTAACACCGAAATGCAAGTCCCGGTGATGGATGTTGGTCATGTCATCGTACCCATAGAGCGCCCCGGTTTTGATGAACTCGTAAGCGCGGCCACACTGCGGGGGCCGTTCGGGCGTCAGAATGCACACGTGGTCGGGGGCAAAAGCCGAGCAACCTACGCAAGTGACGAACTCGGGAACGTTCTCCTCGGTGGCCGCCGCGATTTCCCGCTTCCGCCCAGTCCTTTCGGCCGAGACTTCGGCACTCAGGTCGTTCAGGCGCTCGCAGTCGAAGATGATTTCAACCCGCAATTTGACGATGCGCGGAAACTCATGGCGGACGGCCGCGATCAAGGACTCGCCAATCTGCTGCGGGGGCAAGTCGAAGTCGCGCGCCAGTCCCAGCACCAGCCTCCCGGATGCATGTCTCGCCGAAACGCCGCGCATTCTTAGGAAGACCCGTGCCGCGCGAGACTCGATATACCTGCAGTCGAAAGCGTCCAAAGGCTCGGCCTCAGCCGTAAGCAGAATCCCCATCGCGCCAGAGGGCGTTCCTATCACGCTGACGCCAGGGAGCTCCACCGGCCCTCGGCGTAGAAGATAGAAGCTTTCGGGGGTGTCGCCCCACGTTTTGCCGGGCTGGAAGCGCGGCTGGATCTCCGCGGGATTCAGATAGTCCGGTAAAGGCGGGACCTCGGCATGATCCAATAGGCGCCGGACGCTAGGGAAACTCCCCACCGCCTCGACGATTTCAGGTAATGTGCCAGCGCGAACGTGGCGTCCAAGCTGGAAGGGGTAGTCTTGAGGCGTAATGGCGGGAACGCCGATGCGCATGGCGGACAGAGACAGGGCCAATTCCAGGTCGTTCAGTTTTCCGCACCCCACGATCAATCCCGAGGTTATGTCCTCGATGAAGTGCCCAAGCAGATGAGTGTCACCGGGCGGTATCCGTCCGTAGACGAAGGCGTAACGGGCCAATACATTCAGCAAGAGGTAAAGGCTGGTGCAACTCTCCCCCGTTTCCATGAATTTGAACTGCCAGCGGGCGTTTATGGCAGCCTGGGTTTCATCCCGATTCGCATCGCCGAGCAGGACAATCCAGCCATTTCTGCGCTTGCTCGCGAAGATCTCAGTCAGGAAAGCGTCGTCGTCGGGAACCGATGCGGATACGCCGGGTTGGTTGCAGGCGTAAAGCTCCAGAAGAGCCAAGCTAGCCTCCAGCAAGCGGAGGGGCTCGGACTCGATGCCTGCCTGAACTTCGCAGCGGACCTGCTCGGGGCCGGGAACCTCACCGTAGACCGCCAGGGCCAGAGGAAGCGGATAGCGCTCTGAGGCGACGGGCTGGAATACCCTGCCCTCTGTCATCACCAACAGTTCAGTGAGACCCCGCCCAAGAGTCGCGCGCGCGTCCTGACTGAGGCCCGAGCCATATTCGTGAGAGTGGTTGCGCAAAAGCAAAGATCTCCGCTATGGAATATCAGACGGCCGGTAGCCATCACCGTCAACGTTGATATCAACATCCGGGGCCGATGTCAAAGGCCTTGAGAATTAACTCCGTGCTTGACTCGCACCGGCGCTCCGGGGAGAATCCTTCCTGACAATTTCGTGGACCGTCCTTTTGCCATGATCAATCAGTTTCTCCAATCCACCTTACCAAAAACCCGCCACCCGAGGACTCGTATGATTCATCGTATGATTCTGCTTTTCTTGTTGTGCCTGATGCTGGTAGCTTCTATCCCCGGCGGGGGGATGTCATCTTCTGCAAAGGGAGCGCTTATGGTCAAGAAAGAGGCTTTTGGAAGCACGCCTGACGGAAGGGCCGTCGATCTCTACACCCTTACGAACGCGCAAGGCATGGAAGTTCGCCTCATGACGTATGGGGGGATCATCCTGTCGATCAAGACCCCCGACAAAGCGGGGAAGATGGGAGACATCGCGCTGGGATTTGATACTCTGGC
>DATJVT010000287.1:0-2621 GCA_035501695.1 Terriglobia bacterium
AACACACACTGCACCAGCTCCGAATGCAGCCGAACGGGGTTGCAGGTGTCGGGGCCCTCTTTGCTTCCCGAGAATGCCAAAGGCATCTAGTTGAGGTGTCGATAATAGAATGGGAGTAAGAGACGATGTTGAAGGTACGGGGCAGGACTCGTGGACGAAAACTACTCAAGACGGCCAAGAAGCTTGTGGAGACAACTTTACGCCGAGCAAAGATATGCGGCAATTTCGGGATTAGAGGAGCCAGGCGAGTCGAACACGCTTTGGAAGTGCTCCCCAAGTACTTCTTCGTTACTTCTTTTTGATGTAGTTTATATTGACGTTATCGAAATATTTATCTACAATCACTAAGTGGTTAGGCTCGAACCGGCGAAGGTATGATCTCTGTGTTGGCAACCATCAGATGAAAGCCTTTTCGAGCGCGTGGCTGGGCGCGGCCTTCATCCGCAACTGGCGTTGTAGTTCTCGCCCCCTGGGCTGTTACCCGGCGACCCAGGCTGCTCAGGAGCTTTGACTCTTCGGCCGATAGATAAAAGGCAGTGAGACGACGCCATTCCATTTCGCGCGCGATGCACCTGCAGGGTTTACTTCTGCTGATACTGGCCCTCGGCTCGTGTCGCAGTAACGGAAGATGGGGCGGCAACGGCAAAGCCGAACCGGTGACTATCGTTTTCTCCTGCCTTAATGACTGGCACAGCCCGTCCAAGACTGGCCCGGAAGCGGTCGCTGAATTCACCCAAAAAACGGGCATTGAGGTCAAGACCTTGCCGTACGGCGAGGAACTCGCGCAACGCCGGGCGCAGCACCAGTTGTGGCTGGAAGAGCACTCGAGCACACCCGACGTCTACGAGACCGACATCATCGAACTACCCGCAATCGCCAGGCACATGATCGATCTCGCTCCGCTCATCGGAGAAGACGCGAAGAACTACATGCCGGCCATCCTCCAGAACTTCATCTTCGACGGGAAGCTGGTGGCCGTCCCCAACAACACCGATGTGGGCCTTTTGTTCTACCGCTCCGACCTGGTGCGAAAGTACGGATATTCCGGGCCACCTCAGACCTGGGATGAATTGAGGAAAATGGCGTCTGTTATTCAGTCGGGTGAGAGAGCCACCGGAATCAAGGACTTTTGGGGGTTTGTGTGGGAGGGCGCCGCTTGGGAGGGCCTCACCTATACGGCCCTCGAATGGCAGGCCTCCTCGGGTGGTGGGCACATCATCGAGCCCGACGGCACCATCAGCGTCAACAATCCGGGCACGATCGCAGCTTTGGAAAGAGCCAAGGGCTGGATTGGAACCATCTCGCCGCCAGGCATTATTGCCTACCGCATGGAAGATGTTTTGAACGTCTGGCAGTCCGGTCGTGCGGCCTTCATGCGCGAGTGGCCTTACGCTTACGCAATGGGTAACCAGCCGGATTCCTTGATCCGGGGGAAGTTTGACGTGACCTACCTGCCGAGCGGAGGCGCAGGCCACACTGGTACACTCGGAGGATGGCAGTTCTCGGTGTCCAAGTACTCAGCCCATCCTCGAGAAGCGGCGGACTTCGTAGAATACCTGACCAGCCGCCAGGCACAATTGCGGTTCACGCGAGAGTTAGGGTGGACCCCCGCGCGGCCGGACTTGTACGATGACCCCGAAGTGCTGCGGGCGTATCCCTACTGTCGGTGGCTGAAGGATAGCTTGCCTCGCATCATTGTGGCGCGGCCGTCGTTGGCCGCGGGGAAGTCGTATGCAGCGGTCTCCGATGCCTATGCCCAGGCGGTGCATTCGGTTCTGACGGGGGAGAAGCGCGCGCCCGACGCGATGGCCCACCTCGAAAAGACCCTGGCGGAGCTAACGGGACTAAGAATCCGGACCTCGGCCGGAGCGGCGCCGATCCCGGCAGGGGAATAGCAATGGGGAATAGGGAGTTGGGACTTAGGAATAGGGAGTAGGGAATAGGGAGTCTCCTGCTCCGCACTTCCTCAATGCTCCCTACTGCCTGTTCCCTACTCTCTGGATAATTCACATGTACTCCAGGCATATCAGAATCCGGGCTCGGCTGACCCTGTCATACCTGGTGGTCGTGTTCCTGATGCTTCTGGGTGTGGGGGTTGGACTCTGGCAATTCAACAGCATCCAAACCCGTGCTCACCGCATGTCCGAAATCGACGTCGAGGCGCTGGCGGCCTTGCGTGTCCACGTGAGCGTGCTGGCCTTCTGCGAACGTCTTCAGGACGCGGTGGACTCGCGGTCGGCCGATCAGTTTGTCGCGGTGGCGGGGCCGCTGCGGCAGTCGGTGGTGGTTGCCGCCGAACAGGCCAAAAGGCTCCTGCAATCGAACCCCGCCGATGCGCAGCGACACGCGCTCCTGGCGGACACGCTTGCGGGGGCCAGCGTCTCGTTGACCACGCAGACCGACATCATGTCGGCATTGGCCAGAGCCGGAGACTGGCAGGCGCTGCAGCTTCGATTCGCCAAACAGGTGAAGGCTATCAGCCAGATTACCGGCAGCGTGGTGGCGCAGGTTGACGCGGAGATGAATGCCGAACGTTCGCAAACCATCGAGAACATCCACCGCTCGGTGCGCCAGGCGGTCCTGACGTTGACCCTGACTGCCCTGCTAACCATGGCTGCCGC
>DATJVT010000288.1:0-4925 GCA_035501695.1 Terriglobia bacterium
GTACGTGCTCTTGGGCGAGTGTCGGCCCACCTGGGCACGCTGCGGGCCCGGGATAAGGCGACAAAATACCCGACTTGAGCGGTCTACCCTGCCAAAGGAGGGGAAGGGGTCGGGAAACACGTAAAAGGATCGGTTTTATCAATTCTGGCCCCTCGCAGTTTCAGTCAGTTACATTGGAGGTGACAGTCCCAGGTTGGATCTATCACGCGTTTCTGACACCGTTTTCCCTCTCACTGTTCTCCCTTGACACGTTCTCCCCTGCGCCCATACCACCCATACGAATAGGAATTAGAACGCCTGGCCACGCCGGAGGTCAAGCAAAACAAGCGGGGAGGGTCAATATGACCGGGATAAATGGGAAATGGATGTCCCCGGTTTCCCCTCTGACCCCTTCCCCCCTGGTGTGGTACGGTCTAATCCATCACTTGATTGCAGGCACCCATGCCGTGCTTTCCCGAAATAGAAATAGAAGAGGAACGGAAAGGTAGCCAAAATGCCGACTTCGAAAACCTTCAAGGTCACCATCATTGCATTTCTACTTCTGATTTGCACCCAAGCGGCATTCGGGCAGGTGCAATCGGTGGGCGACGTCACCTTTGCCGTCCCCGATGGCTGGACCGACAAACCGGGCGCTAACTTCGGAGCGGCTGTCCTGACCTCCGGCGCAGAGCTGATAAACAGAATAATCCACTTATTTACTTGAGATTTCTGCGCCTCCGCGTCTCGGCGCGAGATTCTCGATTTTTTCGCACGTTCGGATGCCCGGGCAACGAAAGCTGTGCCGGCGAAGCTTGATCAGGGTTTCGTGTAGAGGGGGCTTTCGAAAACCTCGGGATCGTAGGTCTTTCCGTACTTGTTGAGGTGCGCGGTGGCCGGCTGCTCCGACTCCTGCAACTGGATCGTGCCCACCGACACTCCGCCTTCGCTCACCGTGATGTTGCGGGAGAGATCGTCCAACGCCTTCGATGCGCAATGCTCCTCCCAGAACTTTGCCTGATACCGGCCGGGGGGAACGTCGCGAACGGCAATCTCGCCGCGGGAATCGGAAACGGCAAAATAGGGAGTGTCAACCACCACCACGACGGCGCTCATTTGCGGGTGGATGTTGCAGAAGATATAGCAGACTCCCTCGCGGTCGAAGCGCACGGCGCGCGTCGATCCCGACTCGTACAGGCCCAGATCGAAGCGTTTGCCGTTGAAGAGGGAGAAGACGTTGTGGAAGAACGGGTCCAGATTGGGGAAATCCACCTGGGAGCCGACCTCCACCACCAGGATGTGAGGGTCGAAAACCTTGTCTCTCTGGATCAGCCGTGGGTGGGGGTGGCCGCCGGCAACCATCAGCACAACGGGCGAGGGCGCGTCGAGCGGTTTAAGCCAGAAGGCCACGCGCTCGTCGCGCTGCGAGCGCTGGGCGCTTTTGGCGGCCAACACCGTTACCTGCCCGGTCACGCGCGCCACGTGCGGGCCCGGCGCGGCCCCCGCATACAAAGGGGTCATCAGGAAAAGAGCCGTTGCTTTGGCTGCTTTCATGGAGTTCCTCCTGATTCAGAAACATCCGCTCGTAACCACCCCGGCGCCAGGCGCCACCCCTCCTGAATCCGGAGGGGAGCTTTGTGCGTCAGAACAAAAACCCCATGCTGAGGTTTACAACCCCGGCATGGTTCCAGGCGTTGGTGGTCTGCAGCGTGTTCAGGAACCGGTACTCCAGGGCAAACAGCAGGTCGCTGCGCGGCCGGTAGATAACGTTCAGAAACGCGTTCTGGTTCCGGGCGACGGAAGTATAGGTATAGCTGACCGGCGAATAGAAATAGTGGAGATCCTGCGAGTAGGGACAATCCTCTCCGAAGGCGGCGTTGAATTCCACCATCTCTGTCGCTTTGAATTTCAACTGGGTCCACCCGCCCGCCGTATCCAATCCGGTCAGTTCGGAAGTGGGATCGGTGGGCGGCCCGTCAAAAAGAACGCTGCGTCCCTGTGCGGCCCCCAACCCACCCAAGGCGCGTCCACGGTAGAACTCTCCCGACCAGTCCACCCGCTTTCCCAGGGGAATGTCCCAATCCGCCATGCCGGCCCAGGCATCCACAGTGCGTCCTGCCCCGTAGTTCTGGCGACTGTAGTACCCCCCCGCTCCCAGCGTGAGGGCGTGGTCACCCGCTCCGTGGGTCCACGCCACCCGGGAACCGAAGGCGGGCAGGCGCGACTGCTCGCCGCCATTGGGCGTGCGATAATACTGGGAGTAAGGCGGCTCGCCCGTCAGGGGATCGAGCACCCCCGCCTGCAGGGACAACCGGTCCCCCTCCGAAAGCTGGAAGCGATGCTCCACCCGCACCTGGGGGGTCCAGGTCCAGAGATTGCCCGCGTCGGCAAAGGCGGGATAACCCAGCGAGGCAAAGGAAGTGGGGGAGAGGGGGGAGAAAAACGGAGCGTCCTGCCCGCCTACCACCGAGGTGTGAGCCCAATCCAGGCGCACGGTGGCGGTGCGCAGGCGTAATACGTTGCTGGTGACGCCATTGGAGGTGTCGGAGAACCCTCCCATAAAATCCAGGTTCACATTGCCGCTAAGCTGGGCTCCCCATACGGAGGGGCCGTAGGCCTCCAACCCTATTTCGGATTGCCGCAGGGTGGCGCCCACGCTCCCGCTGGTGGAGGTTGCTCCGGCGGGCAAGGCGATGTTCGGCACGTCCTGATTCTCCACCGTGCCGCTGTTCCCGAAGAGATTGAGAAGCGCGATGCCGGTTAGTTTCACCCGGTACTTGGAGGCACTTTCAACTTTGGTCTGGTGCTGCTCGTCGACCTTGGCTTGGAGTAATTGCTGGTCCTCTTCCAGGCGGGTCAGGCGCTCCTCGGTGGGTGTCTGCGTGGCGGCCGCCGGAGCGGGAGACGGGCCGGGAGTCGCCGCGCGCGCCACGATCGTACCCTGGCTTGCCGTGGCGGGTGCGGGGTGGGCCGCCGAGAGCTTTTCGACGGCCGATTGTAGCTCGGTACGAAGCTCGCGCGTCTCCTGGCGGGAACGGGAGACCTCCGCGCGCAGCTCCTCAATCGTGGCGTTGAGGGCCTTCACCTCCCCGGCCAGGACTTGCACGGAATCGGCCAGAGTGCTTCCCGAGGCGGGTGGCGAGGAGGCAGCGGCCTGCTGCGCGAATAGGGGCGGCGCCGTCCACATCGCTCCAAACACGGCGATTCCCAGCGCAGATCGAAAGGCCCGGCGGTGCTTGACCATTGGAACCTCCCGGAAGGCGGCCTTGGTCTCGTCCTCGCCCGGAAGGACGAGCGGGCATCGGAAGGGCATTTTCCTCCCTTCCCCAAAACCCTGATCCGAAATTTCCCTGGGGGACCCATCTCAGTGTAATTCATTAGGGTCCGGTTTCGCGAGTCTCCTTTACGGCGGGTACTGTCCTGATTTCCGCCGTAACGCCGGCTTCCAACAGGCACAGGAGCCGCCAAGATGGCGGCGCTACGGTCAAGTGAGGACAGGACATCACGGCGGCGCAAGGATTCCAGGGGAAGTGAGGGGTTCGTTCTCGACGGAGGACGACGCAGGTCGGGCGCTTCCCGAGGACAGGTGGAGCGAGCAGACACACCTTTGGCAAATGGGGTTGTTCGCCACATCAAGCCGGCTGCGAAATTGCACCGCCGCGTCCGAGTTCAGGACGTCGAGCAGAGATCCGTCTTTGATGGTGCCGTAAGCGGGGTGGAAGAAGCAGGGCCGGACGGAACCGTCGGACTCGATGACCGCCGAGACCCAGGGGGCATTGCACCGTGGAGCTTTGGGCGCGGTAAGACCCAAGTGGGCGCGGAAGTGCTCCCCGATGCGCCGCAACTTCTCCGGACTCTCACGGATGAAGCCCGATCGCAGGTAGTGCGGATATTCCGCGATAAGTCCTTCAATCTCGGCCATTAAGAGGTCGAGCTCGGGTGCGGTTAGGGCGATTTCGGACTTCTTGTCCTCGCTCCATGGGGAAACGCGATTGAACGCCTCAGACGATATGTCGGCAGCCAGGAACGATAAGGAGTCCAACTTTAACTCCCGCGCCGCCTCGACCGTCAGGCGGAGATAACGGAAGTTGTGCTTCTGCACCGTGCATCGCCCATGCACCGGCATGGAGGCGCGATGGGCGCGAAGGGCGCGAATGCCGCGCTCCAGCCGGTCATAGGCGCCCGGGATCCCGCGGATGCGGTCATGGACGTCCTGCGGGCCGTCGAGGGACACAATGACGTCGTCGATTTCCCGGGCCACCTGGACGCAATGTCGTTCGAGCGTCAATCCCGCCGTAAGAACCGTCGTCCGGATCCCCTCCTGCCGGAACAAGCGCGCCAGGGACCAAAAGTCCGAATGCAGCAGAGGCTCCCCCCCCGAGAAGACCACCCACCGAACCCCAAGCGCGCGCACCGTGGCCAAACTGGGCGTAAGGGGACGTAGGGTCATCTCGCGAACCTGCCTGATCCTCCAGATGTCACACATCACGCACCGGCAATTGCACCGGCTATGGGGCATGAGGACCAGAACGGGAAGCTCCCGGATGATATGGTCCTCGATAGCTGTTCTTGCGATGGCAGTTGCTTCCAAGGCCGCGTGGCTCATGTTGCCACTCTCTCAAAGACCAACACCACGTGGTCAGCCAACATCCGGCTGCCGGGAGTTCGACCGAGGAAGGCATCGAGCCGTGCGGCGGCGCGGAGCAACCGGGGGAACCGCCGCGCCCAAGGCTCAAGATAGGACGGGGGAACCGCAATGCCGACGCCCATCCAGTTCAGCAGCCGAAAGCCCGGCGCAAAGTCCCGGCGGAGCGAGCCAATCGAAGGGTAGCGAATGAGCACACTCCGGCCAGGCCCGACATCCGCCGCGACGCTGCCCTGCGCGAGACGCCGGAATGCCTTTCTGACATTGCCTTGAAGCAGGTACCAAACCATTTCCCAGAGGCAGA
>DATJVT010000289.1:0-3637 GCA_035501695.1 Terriglobia bacterium
GCCAAGCCGGGGACTGAACATGAACTCCTCTTGATAGGGGCCAGGCTGATCGGGGTTGCTTTTGCTCACCAGGTAAGTGCCGTAAGCCGGGTCGCCCGGCCGCACTTGCCCCGAGTATTTCTCCTCCGAAATACTGCAGAAGACGTACACACGTCCATTGAAACTGAAGGCGCTGCCTGGAGTTTCCACGGTGAGCGTGAGTCCGACGGGAGGATCCGCGCGAAAGGCATCAAACTTTCCGGAATGGTTGAGAACCGGGTGCACATGAAGACCGCCTCCGCGGGCTCCAGGACAGATGCCCTTATTGGTTCCACCATCCCAGAACAACGCAGCGCAATTCACGCAGTAGCGCCAATTCCGCTCCCCCGGCAGGTTGAATGAATCGGGCGGCTCATTGGGCAGCACGAAGTTCCAACCCATAGCTGAATGGGATCCTCCTGCTGGACAGACGCCTTTAGGGTGCTCACCCGAGTCGTAACCATTATAGAACATGCCGCTGCATTGGCCACAGAAGCTCCATTTCGGCTGCCCCGGGCCCGCCCCGTCACCGAAAGGCAACGTGAAATTGGGGCCGTCCCACGCGTGGACGCCCCCTGCCGCGCACACACCCTTGACACGCGGGTCGCCATCCCAGAACATGCTGCCGCACTTCAAACAGTGGCGCCAGTCGGGCTGTTGCGAGGGGCCCGGCGCCTCACCGAAGGGGAGCACAAACTGCTGGCCGAGCGAAAAATGCCCTCCGTGACGGACAATCCTGGTTTCGTCTGTCCATGCCACCATGTCCGCGTTGTCGGGATTGCCCGTTCCTGGGACCGGGGTCACATCTCCGGTAAAGAAAAAGAGGCGCCCGTCGCTGTGTTCCGTATTCGCGCCGAGGTCGGCGCCCTGAACGCCGCACACCCAAAGCTCGTTCAGCAGCGGCAGATACTGAGGGTCTTCACGGAGCTCGGGATGGCCCTCCCGGCGGCTGCCAGTAAGAGGACCAACCCGCTCCGTGGCCAGCCAAACGACAGATGAACCGAAGGGATGCCAAGCGCCATGAAAACTGCCCTCGTTCAGCGGGAGCGGCCCAGCGGGGCCATGTTCACGCATGCCAGAACTCCTTATGGGGCAGATCGATTGCACGGACACCCATGCCGTGCGCGGTTAACTGCATACTATCCGGGATTTCCTCTTTAGCATCTGCGAGCCCCTTACTGTACACCCCGGGGACCCGCTGTCAACGATTATTTCGCGGTGGAAAAGCCAGCCCGCCACTCGCCAGCACGACGGGCATGTCCCGAAAAAGCGCCTTCCGTCGCCGGGAGGTGAATTATCGCGGGCTACGCGTCAGCTAGACTAGAAGGCACGGTCTACACACCCCCTTTTTTATTTCTTGACTTTTATATTACCTCGTCCTATACTGAATCGATTCGATAATCCGGACGCCGGACTTCTGAGGTTTAGCACAACGATGATCGGTGTTCGCGAACAATCTTGTTTTGCCAACCCTGCCGGTCCCGGACCGGCCGAAGACACCGGCCGTTTCCCGGCCCCTGTGGATCGCGGCGAGGACCATCTGAGCTTCGGGCGCAGCGCCGGCGGGCTTTGGGATGCGGGCGCGGTTCGGGATACAAAGGATGATCGGAGGACAGGAGTCAGGAGTCAGAATGAAAGAAAGAAGTGTATCATTTCGATACAACAGTATGTTAACGTATTGAAGCCATGAGACTTAAACGAAAAACAAATCGTATCTGGCTTGTTTTCTATAAGATGAGCGATTTTCGGGGGAACGAAATATTCAGCAATGGGCCCTTTATTATGTTAGGCATAGACGGTGGTTGGCGCGAAAAACTCGCTCACATCGAACCGCCCTATTGCGACATGGTTCCGCACAGGGCGGGCGTCCCGCCCGCTGTCGCGGGAGCGTCTCGGTCCGGCAACTGGCCGGGAGCGCGGCCTTCTGGCCGCAACCATAACAACGAAAGCCGACGCCTGCCTCAAGTAGACATTCTAGGCGTCGAAACCCTGTATTCAAGCGGCCCCGGAGAAAGGCTCCGAAAAAACCTTGCTAAAAGAAAAACAAGATTTTATGGCGTGGCATTGCAGACGTGTTCCTTACGTCTCGCACTTTCATTTGGATTGTCGAACGGACCGCGGACCTAGGAATCAGGTCTGATTGGATAACGGCGTCGGCTCCAGTTCGCCGGTAAACTTGGTTTTGTAAGGGACCAAGGCTTGCCGGGAAAGGAGCCGAGCCATGAACATTATCGGATGTGATTTGCGTCCGCGCTACCAGGTTGTAGCGTGGGTGGATGAGGAAGCGGGGGAAATACGCACGCGTCGGTTAGAACACGAGAAAGGCGAGGTGCAAGCCTTTTATGCCCGCTGGCCGCGCGGGGCCCGGATCGGAATCGAAGCGACGTTTCCCGCGCTGTGGTTCGAACGGCTGCTGAGCGAGTGCGGGCACGAATTGTGGGTGGGGGACGCGGCGCACATTTGGGCCCGTGAAGTTCGTCAGCAAAAGACCGACACGCGGGATGCCGAGCACCTGCTGGACCTGCCGCGCACCCATCGTTTTCCGCGCATCTGGGTGCCGTCGCTAGGGGAGCGCGACCTGCGGCAGCCTGCTGGTGCATCGCCTGACGCTGGTGCACTGGTGAAGAATCAATTGTAGGCTCTGGCGATGAGCCAGGGGGTGTGTTGCAAACGCCAGTCTGTGGAGCGTGAAGGGGCGGGCGGAGTTGGAAAGCCCGGTGCTGTTGCCTCGGGCGTGTCGGCGGCGGAAGGAACTGCTCACGTTGCTGGATCAACAGGAAGCCGCGATCGCACCCCTGGATCGAGCCGTGGAGGAAGAAGAAGTTGCCTGAATTTACCGCCGAGAGATCACTCTTGGCGTGGAGTCATCCACATGGAGCTTCATCTCCGCCCGCAGGATTTGGCGCGGCGGGTCAAGTAGTTCCGGCAGTTCCGATGCCTTACTGCCGGAATCGACTTTAACGGTCGTAGTAAGGCGACAGCTTAGTGACCAGGAACGGAAACTCCTCGGTCACATCGACGCGCACAAAGAACTTCTCGTCCACGTCGGTAGCGCGGTTGGTGTAGGTGAAGATCACATCCAGCACTTTGCGCGTGCCGCTGAGCGGCGAAGAGGCAAGACCCACGCCGGTGAGCGAGGCGTTACGTCCAAAAGCGTCGGCCGCGCTGGCATAGATGGCCGGGTAGCGAATTGCCAGGTAATTCAACGCGCGGTGCTCATCCGTGGCGCCGGCGTTGTCCGTCATCTGCATGATTCGGTCGAACAGCTCCTCTGCCGCCGGAACAAAGTCTTTATCTGTGGTCTTTTCCGGACGCGGAATGGCTTTGATCAAGGAGTCGCGGTCGAAGGAATAGAGCTGATCGAAGCCTACGATCGGGACCATCAGCCCGTTGCACACTTCCGGAGGGGCCATCGGTCCTCGAACCCCGATGACGCAGTCAAGGTCCCAAGGCTGCGGGGTGGGACGCAGCGCCTCTACCAGCAAGCTGTAATCTCCCGGGTCGCGGGGAACCAGGATGTACGTTTCGAGGCCCTCGATGGTCATTACCCAGCACAACTGCCGCACCAGGTAACGATTCTCGGGCTTCGAAAGCACCACATGCAACGCCTGCCGGTCGG
>DATJVT010000290.1:0-17441 GCA_035501695.1 Terriglobia bacterium
TACCGTTTCTTTCCTTCCATGGGCTCAGGTCGATCCAAGGTCAATCACGCACTGCCGGCCGCCATTCGCGGGATGGGATCAAGCGCTCCAGCGCTCACGAGCAGGATTGCCGCCAGGACATACATTCCGCCCACCCAGAGGAATGCGGGCTTGTAGCCATACAGGTCGATCACGTGCCCGATGACGAGCTGGGCCACGGCGCCCAGGAACGTTCCAGCCGCCCCGGTCATTCCGTAGAGGATGGCCACATGCCGGGGGGGAGAAATCTCGGTGATGACGGTGTGAATGTTCGTCGACCAGGATTGGTGCGAGAAGAGCGCCAGGCTGACCAGCGCCAATGCCAGGTTGGTTCGTGGCGCAAAGCCGGCGGAGGCACAGAAGATACAGAGGGAAGCCGAAACGAGCAGGGCGGTCATGCGGCTCCGATGCAATCCCCAGCCTTGACGGATCAGTGCGCTGCTGGCGGTCGCTCCGGCCAGGGCTCCCAGGAAGGAGCAGAAGTAGGGTATCCATAGGAGCTTGCCAACCATGGCAAGCGAGAACCCCCGAGCGTCCTGAAAATAACCAGGAATCCAAAAAAGGTAGAAATACCATGACGCGTCGGAGCATCCCCGCGCCGCCAGAACGCACCAGTATTTCCGTGTTTTGAGGAATTCCTTTAGTGTCATTTCCGGGTCCCCCGGAGCTTGCGAGGCAGGACCCGCTCCCCCAGCTTGCGCCACAACAGCACGATGTTCGGGAGTTTCGATCTGCCGATGAACAAGATGCCAGGGGAGGAGCAGCCACAAGCCCAGTGACCCAAGTATGAGAAATGCCGCCCGCCATCCCAGGCGAAGGGTGGTCATTGCCACCAGCGGGGGCGCAATCAACATTCCCAGGCTGATGGCGGAGAGGATGGCACCCACGGCTTTGGCGCGGCTGGCAGGTAGGAAAAGCCCCGAGACGCCTCGCATGGCGGCCGGGTAGAAGCTGCCCTCTCCCATGCCCAACAGGGCGCGGCAAATGATCAGACTCCGCAACCCTTGCACCAACGCGTGGGCCATGCAGGCGAGCGACCAGAACACAATCGTGAGGCTGATGGTGCGGCGATACCCCAGGCGATCCGCGATCCTCCCGCCCACGATGTAGAAGATCGCATACATCATCAGAAAGGCGTGCACGGCCAGCCCGTATTGCGAGTTGGTCAGTTCCAGGTCCCAGCGCACTTGCGGTATGACCACGCTGAGCACGCCGCGATCGAGGTAGTTAATCACCGAGCCGGCGAAAAGCAGCAGGACGACCATGCGCGGGAATGAGGTCTGCCAGCGCGGTTTGTTCCACATGGGCGAGAGGATTTATACTACGGCTGGCAGGGCCTGAGGAGAATAATTATGACCCACCGCGAGCGCGTGCTGGCGGCCATTCGAGGCGAAGTTCCGGACCAGCTTCCCTGGGTTCCGCGGCTGGAGTTCTGGCATCGCGCCCACTTGCGACAGGGAACGCTCCCCGCAGAGCTTCGTTCTCTTACGCTTACCCAAATCGCCGAATGCCTGGGAGTGGGTTGCTACGCCAGCATCCCGGATTTCACCGACGTCTCCGACGAATCCGCCATGGTGGACCGTACCCTCGGCCTCTTCCATTTGCCAATCATGCCCTATCGCGTAACCCTGGAGGATGTGAATCGCCGCGTCACGCGCCATGGCCAGGAAACCGTGGTGGAGTACTACACCCCCGTAGGATCGATTCGCACCGCGGCGGTATTCACCGAGGAAATGCTGGATGCAGGCGCTTCCATGTCCTGGACCACGGAGCACGCTTTGCGGGGGCCGCGGGATTTCGACGTGGTCGGGCACATCTTCTCGCATTTGCGCGTCGAGCCGAACTTCCCCGGCTACCTTAAACGCTGCGCGGAGGTGGGCGAGCAAGGCCTGGTCATCGGCTACTTGCTGGGGACGGCCGGCCCCATCCAACACATCATGAAGGAGCTCATGCCGCTGGAGCAGTTCTTTTACGCGCTCCACGACGATCCGGCCAGGGTTCACCGGCTGGCCGAACAGATTGAGCCCTTCTTCCAGCAAATCCAGCAAATCGGGGTGGAATCACCAGCCGAGGTGCTCCTCCTCGGCGGCAATTACGACGATTCCATCACCCACCCGCCATTCTTCGAGAAGTACATCTTCCCTGCCCTGCGCGAATACGCCACGGTACTGCACGGGCGCGGCAAGTACTTGATGACTCATACCGACGGCGAGAATCAGCGACTCTTCCCGCTCTACCGGCGCGCCGGCTTCGACGTCGCCGATTCGGTTTGCCCCTACCCCATGACCCGTTGCCGCCTGGATGAAATCCGCGCCAACTTTGGCGAACAGGTGACCATCTGGGGTGGGATTCCCTCTACACTGCTTTGTGCCACCAGCACTCCGGAAGATGAGTTTCGCCGCTTTGTGGATGAGACCATTGAGCGTTTCAGGCATCAAAGTCATTTCATCCTTGGCGTCAGCGATATGGTAACGGCGGATTGCGAATGGGCCCGGATGCGGTATATTACCGACAAGATTGCCGCCGTCTGAATAGCTTAATTGGGAGGATATATCCTGTGGCTGCAAAAGCTCCGCTCGAATCTGAGAAAATCATGGCCTTCGTCGGAACCCAGGACCAGGCCAAAGCCAGGGCGTTTTATCGCGACACGTTGGGCCTTCGATTGACCAGTGAGGATAGGTTCGCCTTGGTATTTGATGTGGAAGGCATCATGCTGCGCGTGACCAACGTCGGCAAGGTAGTCGTCGCGCCTTACACCGTGCTGGGATGGCAGGTCAAGAATATCGCCTCCGCGGTGAAAGCTATGGGGGAAGCTGGAGTAAAGCTCGAGCGCTATGAGGGCTTGGGGCAGGACGAGCTTGGCATTTGGCACGCCCCCGGCGGCGCGCAAGTCGCGTGGTTCAAGGATCCCGATGGCAATACGCTGAGCGTCACGGAAATTTGCGGTTGACAGTCTTGGCGAAGAGAACCTATGCTACTACTTCACCTGATGGCAAAGAATTTCCAACTCGTCGTCACGAGGCGCTGTTGTACAGCGCCCAGACCGGCGTGTGGAGGAATTGCATAGTAGTAAATACGATCGGCTTGATTCCAACCCACCGCTTGGTTTTGGCCGGCAGTGGGTTGTTTTGTTTGGGGCGTTGACCGGAAAGGAATGCTTCCGGTCACTCAAAAAGCAGATCTAACACCCTGGTCTTACAAGGAAAGAAGGGCCTGGCATCCCCGGCTTCCGCAGAACGTGGGGCCCTGGCCCGGACCCTTTGAATGGAGGAAAGGATGCATCGAAAAAGAAGGGCTTTACCGCTATTAGTTGGTTTACTGTTCGCACTAACCCTTGCCCCGGCCCACTTGGCTTTTGGACAAGCCGTGTCGGGGAGCATCTTTGGCACGGTTACGGATCCGGCCGGAGCAGTCGTCCCCGGAGTCACGGTAACCATCCGGGATGTAGACCGGGGCATCGACTATACGGTCAAGACCATAACAGATGGAAACTACATCCAGACCCATTTGCTGGCAGGCCGCTACCGGGTGACGATTGCGCCACCGGGATTCGAAACCTTTGTGGCGGAGGCAACCGTCCAGGTCGACGCGGCGACTCGTGTCGACGCGAAACTGGTGATCGGTAAGGCCACCAGCACCGTGAGCGTCACGGGTGAAACTCCCCTGCTGAGAACGGACCGCGCCGAGTTGAGTGACACGCTCTCTACGACGCAACTGGCCAGCCTGCCGGTTCTGGGCCGGAACATGACGTCCCTGGTTCTGGTAACGCCAGGGGCCTACCAGGACAGTTTTCAGGTCGCTGACAGCGAGAATCCCCAGGGCGGTTTACAGATCGACGTGAACGGTCAGAGTTTCACCGCCAACGGGTTCCTGCTGGACGGCACGACCAATCAGAACCCCTTGCTGGCGATTGCGATCATCAACCCCAACATTGACTCGCTCCAGGAACTCAAGATAACTACCAGCAACTACGACGCGGAATTCGGCTCGGTGGCCGGGGCGCTGATGCAAGCCACCACCAAGTCCGGGACCAATCACCTGCATGGGACAGGCTTCGAATACGTCCAAAATGACAAATTCAACTCTGCCAATCCTTTTACGCAATTGAAACCGCCGGTCCGCTGGAATCAGTTTGGAGGCTCGTTAGGGGGGCCGATCATCAAGAACAAGCTCTTCATCTTTGGCGATTACCAAGGATCGCGCCAACGTAACGGCGGATCGATGATCACCACCGTCCCCACCACGGCCGAGCGGGGTGGAAACTTGCAAGCCTTGCTGGGGAATTTCATCTGCGCGGATGGGTCGGTGTCCGCAACGGCGTGCGGGAATCCTTTGATGGTACCCACCACCGAGGGAGGGTCGGTCGCGGCCCAGGCGGGCATGGTTTTTGACCCCACCACGGGGGACTCCCAAGGCAACAACCGGTCGGCGATTACGACCAACGGGCAGGTGAACGTCATCCCGGTGGCGAAGCCCATCAGCAATATCATGTCCTTCCTTCCAACTCCCAATACGGGCGCCACGGGACAGATCTACAACAACTTCATCGCGTCGGGCTCGGAGATCTACGATATCGATCAGCCCGACGTCCGCGTGGATTACAACATCTCGGAGAAGGCCAACTTCTTCGCCCGCTACTCCCTGGCGGACTTCACCATCGAAGCGCCGGCGGCTTACGGGACAGTAGCAGGGGGTCCCGCCTTCTTTAATTTCGCGGGCCAATCGCTCGACCGCAACCAGAGCTTGGCCATCGGGCTCACCTATACCTTCAGTCCCACGCTGGTGGGAGAGGTTCGGTTTGGGACTTTCCGCTATCGGATCCGTGTGGAACCTTACGGCGTGGGCACCACGCCCGCGTCCGACGCCGGACTTCCCGGCCTCAACCTGGGGACGGTGGAAACCAGCGGCATGCCTGCCTTCTACATCAACGGCAATGGCGGATTTAACTTCGGCTACGCGTTGGGCGTGAACGCTTGCAACTGCCCGCTGAAAGAAACCGAAAACCAATTCAGCTGGGTTACCAACTGGACCAAGCAGCACGGCAACCACACCATCAAGTGGGGAGGCGAGGTCCCCCGCGATCAGCAGCAGCGCGTCCCCAGCGACGAACACCGGTCCGGCGAGATCGGTTTCTACGATGCTGTGACCGGGAGCAATACTATCGATACGCTGGCCGGCGGTAATGCCACCACCGGCGCCGGATTGGCTTCCTTCCTGATGGGCCAACCCTCGTCGTTTGGGCGCTATTTCACCGGGATTGGGCTCTACCCCGGACTGCGTGAAACGCGCATCTTCCTTTATGGCCAGGACAACTGGCGGGTGACGCGGAAGCTGACCCTGAACTACGGCGTGCGCTGGGAGAATTACCTGCCGCAAAAGGGCGCCCGCGCCGGTAGCGCCGGCAGTTTCGACCCGCTAACCGGTGATGTGCTCGTCGCCGGCATGGGAGCCAACTCCCTCAGCCTGGGAGTCAAACCCTACAATCTGGGTTTCACACCACGTCTTGGAATTGCCTACCAACTGCAACCCAACACCGTCCTTCGCGCAGGCTACGGATGGGGTTTCACACCCGCCGGGTACGGGTCAATCTTTGGGCAGGGGTTGGAGTACAATCCTCCCATTCTCAACGGTCAGACCATTCCTCAGACGAACCCCTATACCCCGAACTTCAACCTGCTGACGGGGCCCCCGCTGCCGGTCAATCCTCCCATCGGATCGAATGGCACGTATCCCCTTCCTGACGGCATCAGCGTCTACAACTGGTTCTGGCCTCTGAATGCCTACCGGATCCCCATGTCCTATTTCTGGAATGCGGCGGTTCAGCATCAATTCTCCAATGGGCTTACGTTCCAGGTGGCTTATGTCGGCAACGTGGGACGACATCTCTACGTCAATCCCAACATCAATCAAGCGGTCCCGGGGCCTGGCGACTTTGATGCCCGCCGGCCGTTCTATCCCCAGTTCGGCCTCGAGCAGGGGATTTATTACACCTGCAACTGCAGCACCAGCAACTACAATGGACTGCAAGTTAAACTGGAAAAGCACGCTTCCCACGGCCTGGATTTCATCTTCAATTACACGTACGGCAAGGCGATGGGAATCACCAGCTTCGGTGGTGGTGGATTCGACGACAACTATGACTGGAAGAACTCGCGTGGGCCTGCCAGCTACAATTCCATCCACGCTGTTTCGATAACCAATGTGTGGCAGATTCCCTTCGGCCATGGCCGTCACTGGGGATCGACCAGCAGCAAAGCGGCGGATTTGATCCTGGGAGGATGGAGTCTGAATGGTATCACTACCCTCGACTCCGGCAAGCCCTTCTCACCCATGGTTTCCAACTCGGCCTCGGTCAATGCCGACTTCAACGGAGTTCGGGCGGACAAGATCGGCGATCCGAGCGTGTCCGACCAAAGCACTGGGATGTGGTACAACCCGGCTGCCTTCACCGACCCGCAGCAGCCGTACCGCGACGGGACGGCTTCTGCCAATTCGCTATGGGGACCCGCGTTGTATGTCTTCAACCTGGCGCTCGAGAAGACGTTTACCATTGCCGAAGGCAAGACCCTCGAGATCCGGTGGGAAAACTACAACGCATTCAATATCGACAACTACGGCCAGCCCGCCAATACTGTTGATGTTTCGGGCGCCGGCCAGATCACCTACGCCGCAGTTCCGATGCGCCAGATGCAGTTTGGCGTTCACTTCCGCTTCTAGGCTGAGGATGCTGGCATTCCTTACGCTTGCCATTGCGCTGGTCACGGGGTCGGGCACCTGCCCGGCCCCGGCAGCGCAGGGACAAGCCGAAAACTACATCCTCCCGGGGGCGCGGAGCAATCTGGTCTATTCACCCGCCTACTCCCTGGATGCCTATGCCCCGCCCGGTGAACCCCGGCCCGCGGCAGTCATCGTCCACGGCAGTTCCGGCAGCAAAAGCACTCACGTCAATCAACTCTTTCCTGTCCTCGCCAAGGCTGGCTACGCATGGTTCTCCGTGGACTACGGGTCTGCGGAAGACGTGCGAAAGGCCCTGGAGTTCATCCGCTGTCCGGGCCGCTTTAATATCACCCGCCATGTGATCTTGATCGGTGAAGACACCGGAGCCGCCATTGCGCTCGAAGTCGCGGCAGGCGCGGGCGTGGACGGCGTCGCCACGTTCGGAATCAAGATGGGGCCGAACCCACCGAATGGCGTTCCCAGCGCCACAAAGATGTTGATGATCCATGGAACGGGGGACGAAGAAGCCAGCCCCGCCGCAGCCCAGGATTTCTGCCGGCGGATTCCGCAGTGCACTTACTTTCCCATTACCGGAGCGATTCACAATTTCGAGAATTGGCACCCCGACCAGTGGTACTGGAAAGAAGAACTGCAGTCCTGGCTGCGAGGCGACCAGCGCGGCCTGTGGAAAGACCTGGCTTACTCGCGCCCGGATGGCCGTGAGTTGTTAATGGACGCCTACGTTCCCAGCGGCAAAGGACCATTTCCCGCGGTCGTTATTGCTCATGGTGGAGGATGGGAAGCTGGCGACAAGACCACCTACGTGTCCCCGATTTTCGCTCCGCTGGGGGAAGCCGGGTTGGCGTGGTTCTCCATCGACTATCGCCTCACACCCTACGTCCACGTGCCAGAGCAACTCGAGGACTTGCGGAACGCCGTGCGTTTCGTGCGGCAGCACGCGGATTGGTTCCATATTGACCCCAACCGAGTGGCTTTATTAGGGGAGTCCGCAAGCGGGCATCTGGTGGCGCAGGTATCCTCAGTGCCCTGCCCCGGGTGCGAGGTCCATGCGGTGGTATCGTTTTACGGCGTCTATAATTTCGAGCGCTGGAAGAACGACCCCGACTTCCAACGCATGTTCAAGCGCCTCTTTCCGGATCAGGAAACGGCCACGCTACGCGAATACTCGCCGCTGTTTCATGCCAGTTCCAATCTGCCTCCCATGCTGATCATCCAAGGCACGGCCGATGAACTCTATCCGGGAACGGTTGAGTACGTTCAGCGCCTGCAGGATGTTCACGCCCGCCACCAGGTCATCCTGCTGGAAAAGGCTCCGCACGGCATGGAGAATTGGGAGGGACATGCGGAATGGATGTTCTACAAGAAGCAAATGGTCGAGTGGCTGAAGAAAACGCTGCAAACCGATAACGCCCAAACCGAGGGGAGAGAGAAATGAAAAGGTACCGCCCGTTCTTTGCGATGCTCTGTCTTATTGCGACCGCTCTTGTTGGTATTCGTCTTATTGCGCCTCATGCTTCCCTGTCTGCCAGCCCCGCCGGTGGGGCGACGCCCGAAGAAGGCAAGATCCGGGAGGCTCCGCCGAATCCCCCGCCCGACGAGCGCTTCAAGACCGATATCCTGGTGATCGTGGCCCACCCCGACGACGAGACGGAGGTCACCGGCTACCTGGCCCGTGCCATCTTTGATGAGCACAAGCGCGTGGCAGCGATTTTCGGCACCCCCGGCAACGGCGGCGGGAACATGATGAGCAATGCCCAAGCCGCCTCGCTGGGCGACACCCGCAGGATCGAGGCACGCGAGGCGATGGCCGAATTTGGCGTCCTTCACGTCTGGTTCCTTTGTGGAACCGATACGCCCGGGCAAGACGTCCTGCAATCGCTGGAAACCTGGAACCACGGCAGCGCCCTCTGGGAGACGGTGCGCCTGGTGAGGCTGACGCGGCCGGAGGTGATCCTGACCTGGCTGCCGGACTACGTGGCGGGCGAGAACCACGACGATCATCAGGCCGCGGGAGTGATTGCCACCGAGGCGTTCGACCTGGCGGGCGATCCCACGGTATTTCCCGAGCAGGTCTCCGCCCCACGCAATCGCGACGGTATCATGAACCTGACGGAGGGTCTGCTGCCCTGGCAGCCCAAGAAGCTCTACTACTTCAGCGACTCCGCCAACCCGGACTTCCTCAAGGGGAAGGGTCCGGTGTACAGCACGCTGGACACCTCGCCGAGCAAGCATGAGACCTACTACAAGCTCGCCGCCGAGGAGATGGCCCGCCACCTGACGCAGGGCGATTCCGGGCAGTTGGCCAAGCACGCACTCGATACCGGCGATTTTACCTACTTCAAGCAACCCGTCCTGATGGCCATGGGCAAGTCGCTGGTACCGGGGACCCCCACGGGCGACGTTCTGGAAGGCATCACGCCCGGCGCCATTCCTTACGCGGCGGCGCACGGCTACCACCCGGAGATTCACACGGGATTATCCGTGACGCTCGGCGGGCCGTGGGCTTTTTACCGGGAATTCTGGCGGGCGCACAATATTGACCACCTCGCCAGCCTCCTCCCGACGCCGGAAGTCGCTGTGGCCAATGACGCCGAAGTTCATGTCCCCATCCTGATCCACAACGACACGGACCAACCGGTGGAAGTCACGCTGAGCACAACGCTTCCCGCGGGGTGGAAGGAACTGCAAGGAACCGCGCGCTACCCCGTAAGGCCCCATGAGGCCTACCCGGCGCAGACGGTCTATGTCGCACCCTCTACCGACAAACCCGAGTGGCAAACGCTCAACTGGAAGGCGGAAGCGGGTGGCAAGCCGGTCGGCACCATCACCCTGCGCGTCCTGACCGACTCGCCGGGCCTGCCGCAGTAGTGGTGATTTGACTCCGCCGAGCATCACCACAACTTCAGTTTCAGGACTCCTGCTCCCGGGTTCTCGAACGGCCCGGGAGTGGGGTTTGCCGTATTCCGGCTGTGGCCGAAGTAATCTCTGTTGATCGTGCGCGGCTGGCCGTCGGGGTGTTCGTAAGCAGCGTCGGGGATGCCGGCCCGTCCCAGCAGGCGTGTGGTCACCAGTTGGCGCGCGCCCTCCTGACTCCAGGCGGGGTCAAACTTCATCTCAAGGTAAAAGCCGTCCGCCCCTTCCACCAGGCGAATGCCAGGGTCAACGTCCGGCTCAACCCGGGGATGGGTTTCAAATTTGCCCGGTTGAGCGCCCTTCAGGAAGACATTGCCATCCATTTGTGAGGGTAGTTGGCCGTTGTCGTACTGGCGCAAATCCGCCCCCTGTACGAAGAGGTTGTTTAAGTAGCGGTCGTCGCCGTGCGGGTTGTCATGGAATCCCGCCAATTGAGTGGAGTGCGGCTTCATGAACGGCGTCTGGCGGCTATCGTAATTGTTGACTTTAAGCGTCCCTGCGAACAGGTTGTGAACGTAAGCACCGCCCTGCGAAACGTCCAGCAACGATCGGGGCGAGAGGAGTAGGTTGTTGTCCAATAGGAACGGCCCATGGTCCACTTCCACGAAGACATCCTCGCTGGCGTTGTCGTGGAAGAGATTCCCGCTGACGTGCGCCCCTTGGGCCATCCAGTCCAGCCAAAGCCCACGAACGGTGCGATAGATATGGTTGTTGGTGATCTCTACATCGATGGCAGCATGGAACTTGATTCCGGCCATCTCCGCGCCGGTGAATAGGCGGCGGACGTGGATATCGTAGATCGTGTTGTGGGTCACGGTGCTGAACACGGCGCCCAAACTGCCGACAATCCCCGCCTGCTCGCAATGGGAGATGGTGTTATTGCGCACGATGTGATGGCCGATGTTCTCTTCCGACCAGCCGTTCGCCAAGGCGCGATCAATGGTCTTGACGTAACCCTCGGCGGTGTTGGCTGAAGTGTTGTCCCACTGGTCGCCATACTTGCCCAGGGAAATGCCAGAACACGTGGAGTAGCGGACGGTGTTGTTCTCGATAATCCAACCCTTGCTCCAATGCGCGCCGATTATGCCGATCTGCTCGGCCGTGGGCGGAGCCCAGGGCGTGGCCGCGCGCTCCAGGATGAATCCCCGCACCGTGATGTAGTTGATCCCGGTCTTTTGGGGGTAAAACACCGTCTGCCGCACATTGATTTCCACCCGCTGCTGATTGGGGTCCACGCCCTTGAACTGCGCCCAGAGGGTCGTGTTCTGGGCGTCCACCTGACCGAACCAGAGCGCCGTGGCGGCGGGCTTCATGACGTCGTCCAGCGTGGCGGCCTCAATAAGCCAGTCGCCGTTGAGATAAACCGCGCCGGTGTGATGATTGCGCTTCAGGGGTTCGAACCAATCGCCGTGAATCAGATCGCTATAGGGATTGAAGCCGCCAAAGAAGGAATTGGGGAGAACCGCTTTCCAGACGTCACTGCTCACCTTCACCCAGTGGTTGACGATTTCAGCCCCCGTGATTTCCACTACCTCCCCCGGAGCGGCCTGGTAGACGATGCGCGCCTGGTCGGACGTACCGCCGCGCGGCGGGTTGATCCGTTCGCGGTATGTCCCCCGGTGGACGGTAATTGTATCGCCCGGCTGGGCAACTTCCGCGGCATGCTGGATGGTCCGGAAGCACGCGGCGGCGGTCCCAGGATTTGTGTCCTTTCCATTCATTGCCACGTGGAAGTCAGCGGCTCTCGCCATGTTAGCCAATAAAAAGGCACAAAGACATACGGTCATGAAGATCTTCATTATTACCTCTGCGGGGGCTCCGACATCCCTATGGGCACGCCCCCCCGTGGCCTAAACCCTTCGGGCGGCCGGCCATGGCGTGACCACACTAACTATCGACCGGAAGCCGGCGCCGGAATAGGCGGGCTTATTTCTTCAAAGGCTTTATCGCGACTTCCTTGAAGAACACCACGTCTTTGTCACTGTGGTTTTGCAAGCCCATGTAACCGAGCATGGGCCGAGGGCCGCGCTGCGGCTCGAAATCGAACTTGCGCGCCGGCACCGGATCGCCCTCTTTGTAATCGGTCACCTTCACTCCATTCAGCATCACCATGGTGCGCGGGCCGTCCAGGGTAATCTCCATCGTGTTCCATTCCGGACCCGGCTTCCAAGCCTTGGCCATGGGCTTCGTCAGGGAATAAAGCATCCCGGTGGAGTGCCATTCGTCCTCGGGGGGAGTGATGCTCTCGGGGTGATTGAGGATTTGCACCTCGTACCCGTAATGGACGGGCATCCATTCCTCGCGCGGCTCCAGGGGAATCCGGATGAATGCGCCGGAGTTATCGTCCTCGTCGCGCATGCGAAAGACCACGTGGATGACGCAGTCGCCGATCTTCCCGCCCGTCCAGTAGAGCAGGCCCATGCCGCCGTGCGTGTGGATGAAGCCGTCGCTTTCCACCGTCATATGACCCGGGCCGACGTGCTTCCAACCGGTCAGGTCCTTGCCGTTATAGAGCTGAGTCCAGTGGTTCGGGTCACCCTGGCACACGTTCTGGTCCGCGGCCGCCAGGAAGGAAACGAAAAACGAAAGAACGACAAGACAACACAAGATTCTCAAAAGATTCCTCATGATCACTCCTCCATTCGTAGTATGCGCAGCATAAATTAGCACAATCGGAGGGCTGATGGGGGCGATCTCTCACCAGGGCTAGTCGAGATTTCCCGTTGCCAAGCAGGGCCTAAACATTGGCCTCGCGGGAACCGCTTGGCAACCCCCCGCACATGGGGTAGGATGACCCGCTTCAGACGTTACCCCGTCACCCCGGATGGAGGCCTGATCCCCATGCCCAAGGTTTGCAGGTTCGCATTCTTCGTTGTCATCTTGATGACTCTCACTCTGGCCTCGCCCTTTCGCGCCCAGGACCAAGTGCGCGTCGTGGCGGGCCCACCCAGCAACCAAATGCGCGTCGTCAATACCTACCCCGAGTACTGGGTGGATGGGAAACCCTTCTTCCAGTACGCCGGTTCATTCTTCTACTACCGCCTGCCGCGCGACCGCTGGTCGGAGGCGATCCTGGCGCTAAAGGCCATGGGGATCAACACCCTGGACGTGCTTCCCATGTGGAACTGGCACGAACCGGAGGAAGGACAGCTCGACTTCGACGGGCACACCAATCCGAGACGGGACTTGAAATACGCCCTGGAACTTGCGGACTCGCTGGGTTTGAAAGTTACCTTGCGCCCCGGTCCGTATGATACCAACGAGTGGCGAAACGGCGGCTACCCTGACTGGCTGCTCAGCCGGCCGGAATACCGCATGTCGCAACAGACGATCCTGGAAGGCCGTTACCCGCGCTGGTCGGCATTGCAATACCGGCTCTCCGACCAGGCGGCCGCGGAATGGCTGAAGAACGAGACCCACCTGAAATACACCCGGAAGTATTACCACGACGTCTTGGGGTTCTCCTCTCCGTTCCTGGCCGACCGCGGCGGCCCTATCATTTCCCTGCAAATGGATGACGATCAAGCCATCGGCGCCGAGAACTACAATGGCCCGAACTTCTGGAAATACATGGATACCTTGCGGCAGTTCGCCAAGGAGGCGATTGACAATCGGCCGACTATCTACTTCATCGACGGGGCACAGATGCGGCTCAACGCCGAGGCCAACGACGCGCTTCCCGAGCCATTCTGGAACCAGGGGCAAGACTACATGTGGACGGACACGGGCGGACTCTCGTCCCCCGCCGAGGGAGCCAAGAATAAATACCTCCTTGAAATCGTCAAGACCCAACCCCTCTTCATTCCCGCCCACATTGAGTTCCAGGCCGGCTGGTGGCCCACTGTAGACGATACTTTTGCGCGCAACGCCGACCCCACCAATACGCTCATGGCCACCCGAGTGATGTTCCAGAACGGGCTGAAGGGACTCAGCTACTTCCCCCCTGACGACACCATCAACCCCGCGGGATACACCGTGCCCTGGAGCAACCACTTCTACGTGTGGGAAGCCGCCGTGAATTTTATGGGCAAGGAAACCGGGCGCGCCGTTTATGTGCGGCGGAACGGGCGCCTGATTGCGGGCATGGCGCCATTGCTGGCCACTTCGCACCTGCTGGCTGACGCCGGCGTGGTCTACCCCATGGCAACCTTTCCGCAGGAGGCCATGACCGGCCCCGAGGCGCAGCGGATTGTTACGCTGGCTGGCCGTCTGTTGTGGGCCGCCACCTATGAGCACTACAATCTCGAACTTATCGATTCCGACCACACTCCGCTCGAGAACTTCCAACGCTACCGGGTGCTGTTGGCGCCCAATATGGTGAACTCTCCCGAGGAATTGAAGCGCTTCCCTCACCTGGAACGCTATTCGGAGAAAGCACAGCGGCTGTTGAGCGACTACGTGAACTCCGGCGGGACGTTGGTCGTCTTCCCCTCCCTGCCCAGGGGAGCGGTTTTTGACAGTCTGTTGGCTCCCTTCGGACGCGACCATCGAGTGCCGGGCGAGAGCACGCTCAAGTTCTCCGACGGCACAACGGCGCGAGCGCTGGAGTTTCATTCCGTTTTGACCTTGCCCAAGCGACCCACTGCCGAGGTCAAGATTTTCGCCCGCGACGCGCGCGGCGGGATCGTGGGGTCGCGGGTGGCTCAGGGCAAAGGCCAGGTCATCTTCTTCGGCGCGGATTTCTCCACCTGGAGCCTGCCGCCGGGAACTGAGTTCATGTCGGAAGAACCCCGGAACGGAGGCGGGCGCGACTTCCCCGAGGAAACCCAGAAAGCCGCGCGCGCGGCGCTGCCCGCCTTGATGAAGGAAGCTGGTGCATTCCGGAAGGTCTACCCCGAGATGAAAGCAGCGAATGCGCGCGACACGGGTCTTTACGTGACGGAACTGGTTCCCGACGCCGGCAGCCTGCCGTTTGAGAAACGGTCTGACTCGAACGGCTATGGGATTGTCGGTGTCACCAATTTCAGCGTGGACCAGGCGCGCACGGCGGAGATCGTCCTGACCGATCCGAGCGCCACGGACCTGGCCGCCGCTGCGGAGCATTCCCTCCATCTGCCATCGATGACGCTTCCCCCACGCGAGTCACTGATGCTCCCGGTGCGCGTGCCGCTTGCCAGTCCCTACTGGCAACAGGCGCCCGGTATCGAACCCGGCGACGAGGTCTATTACGCCACGGCCGAATTGAGCCGAGTGAGTTACGACGGCGTGGCGCTGCGGCTGGAATTCACGGCACCCGCCGATGGTGAGGTTGCCCTGCGCCTGTCCCATAAGCCGGAGGGCGCCAGGCTTGATGGCGTTCCTGTCGAGATTCACGAGGATGCGCAGCGGCAACTCTACCGTGTAAAGATTGCTCGTGGGGTGGCACCGCATTTCCTCCGAAACCTCGAGATCGCTTATCCCCAACCGGGTCCACACGTGGTTATCGACCCGCGCGCACCGTGGATCGCCGGCGAAACCCGCGCCGTGCGAGTACGGGTGCAGAATCCGTTGCCGAAGGAACTGGTGGGTCAACTTGGTTTGGTGGCGGGGTCACTGGGTCGTGCCGAGGTCCCTCCCCTCGAAGTGCGCATTCCCGCCAACTCCCAGCGCGAATTCCGCTTCCCGGTGGAAATCCCTTCCAATGTGACCGGGGATCAGCAGTGGGACGTCAGCGCGACGCTGCGCGCACAGAATTCGAGCGCCACCTGGGCCTGGCATACGCAGGTGACGGTGCGTCGTCCGTTCGATTTCAGCGTGCAACCGGCGATCACCTTCCCCATGCGCGAGGACGTTCAGTTCCCCATCGTCCATCCCACCATGACCAGCGTGGACTTGCCCGGCGATGCGGTCTTGCAGGTGCGCGTGAAGAACTGGGAGGACCATGAGCAAGCGGTGACAGTTGCGGCGTCGGGTGACAATCTGAAGGTGACACCCGCGCTTGCCCAGGTGTTGCTCCCCGCCAGCGCCGAGCAGACAGTAGAGGTCCACGCCGCACCCCAAGGCGGCTCAGGGACCTACCATCTGGAGATTGATGCGCGCTCCGGCGGCTATCGGGCCAGCGAAGAGGTGGTGGTTGCGGCGGTCGCCAAGGGAGAGGCCATCGCATACACCCTCGATTACGACCGCGACGGCTTTCCCGATGTCATCCTGGAAAACGCCCACCTGCGCCTGTTCGTCAGCCCCCAGGACGGTGGACGCGCCTTCGCCTTGGTGAGCAAAGCGACCGGCGCCAATGCCTTCAATTCCGTCGGAGGGATGCGCGATAACTTCACCAAGCGGGTGGCACCCGAGGACCTGCGAGATCTGCCCGGGTGGACCCGCGCCGAACGGCTGGGGCTCTTTAACCGTCCCTACTCGTTCAGGATTACCAATGCCTCGGGGGGGAAGGCCGTGGTGCAACTGGAATACACCGCCCCCGACATTTATCCCAAGGGCGTTAAGTTGGAGCGCACCCTCTCCCTGGCCGGTGATGCACACTACTACATGGGGGAAACGGCGCTCACCCCGGCGGGCGTCGCGGAGCCGCAAGCCTATGTGTTGGAGAATTCCGTGACGTTCAAGTTGTTTAATGAACCGGAGAATTTCCGGCGCTGGTTTGCGGAAGGACACGGGCCGGAAGAATTTGTCCCGGAGAAGAATGTCGACCTGCCGGGGTCTAGCGATTATGTGGGCGTGACTCACGAGAAGACCGGTGAGACCTTCGCGCTACTGTCGCTCGATCGGCCGGCGAAGAGCCAGCTTGCCGTACATGGGCACGCTGCCACTCTCCGCCTGATCTACCCGGATTTCGCCGAGAAGGATCGGACGCTTACTTATCGAGTCGCGTATTACTTTGGCCGGGCGACGGACCAGGAGATTAAGGATCTGTACGGGCGGATGAAGAGCGGGAAAGAGTAATCACTTCGTTTCCACGATCCCTTTCCCTTCCTGGACGGTCAGGAATCTGTCAACAGGCAGATCGTGCAGTTCTTCTGTGAGGCCGCTGGGCCAGTGGACGATAAGTTGGTCGATGGTGGTCGCCGGGCCGAGGCCCACGTGGACGCGCAGATCGTTTTGCGAGATATAGCTCCCTCCGCTGCGCACTTCGTCGATGTGGCGGCGGCCACCGGCCACGACTTCAATCCTCGCTCCAATGCCATCCCGATTCGACTGCACTCCTATAGTTCGTATCGTCACCCAGTGGTTGCCATTGGACCCGAGGTTGTGCAGCAGCGTCGGCGGGTCGTTTTGGTTGTTGATAGCGATATCCAGGGCGCCGTCGTTGTCATAGTCCAGGAAAGCCACGCCGCGACCGGAACGGCGAAGCTGCAACCCCGGCCCGGCGATGGAAGTCACCTCCTCAAAGGTTCCGTCACACACGTTACGGAGCAGCATGTTTTGTTGCCGGTAAGGCGACTCGGGATGGCCGTGGCTCTCGAGTTCGGGATACACGTGGCCGTTTGCAATGAAGAGGTCGGGACAGCCGTCGTTGTCGTAGTCGAAGAATCCCCCGCCCCAGCTCAGCTTTTTCAGGTTGAACCCCAGCTTGGCGTCGAAGGTGCGGAAGGTGAATGAGCCGTCGCCCTCATTGTGATAGAGGTCGGGGACGTCCTGGTCGAAATTGGTTTTGAAGATGTCCAGCCAGCCGTCGCCATCGTAGTCGCCCGCCGACACCCCCATACCGGCCTGCTCGAGGCCATCTTCGGTGTACGCAACACCCGCTTCGACGCCGCGCTCCGTGAAGGTGCCGTCGCCGTTGTTGCGATAGAAAAGGCTGGCGGTCGAATCACAGGCTTCGTAAATGTCCGGCCACC
>DATJVT010000291.1:0-21270 GCA_035501695.1 Terriglobia bacterium
GTGGAGGACGTACGCAAGGAGGTAAGCTCGCGCCTTCAGGTCTTCGGCAAAGGCGGAGGATACGTCTTCAATTCCATCCACAACGTGCAGGCGCGCGTGCCCATCGAGAACGTGCTGGCCATGTACGAAACCGTGCGCGAACATGGGCGGTATGGTGAGTAAGTACGACGCCTGATCCGTCCTTCACTCTCAAGCCGAGAACCTTCTGGATCCGGATTGATCATTCATAACAGAGGCCAAAGGACTGAGAACGCCTCTGGGAAACTCGATAGGATTGCATTGACTTTACGACCGCCGTGGGATCCGGGATTGCCGTCACACGCCTAGATAAGCCGAAAGCCCCGGACTTGACCGAGTAGTTTCGTAGTGTCAATTGGCTTGAACAAATAGGCATCGCACAACGCCTTAAAGGACTCGACGACATTCTTCACGTCATCCAAGGCAGTGGTCATGATGATCTTCACTCCGTCCGTAGAGCGTGTACCGCCGGCTTCTTCGAGATGCCGGATTTCCCTGACGGCCGCCTGACCATCCATTTCCGGCATCATGATATCCATGCAAATCAGGTCGTATTTCTGCCCACCGGCCAGCGCGGCGCGATATGCCATCACCGCCTCCCTGCCGTTCACTGCGATGTGGCACTCGCCATAACGGCTGAGAATCGATTGCAGAAGCAGGCGACTTGTGAAGTCATCTTCTACGATGAGGGTGCGCATGTCCGTGATTCCCTCCTGCCTTCCGATTAGGTCCACCCGGACAGCTTGAGGGTGGCGTTGAGAAGCCCGAGTTGTTCTTCCATGCAAGGTAGCACGGACTGGACGCTGCTCAGGTCTCCCACTGAGGCTGCATGTTCTGCCTTGAGGCTAAGTTCCACCAAGACCCCGGCTGAGACTGTGGCGGCCGCCCCCTTCAAGGCATGGGCTTGCCGGCGGACTCCCTCCGCATCTTTCGCCTCCAACTTAGACTTCAGTTCGCATAACTGCCGGGGGGCGTCGTCCAGAAATCCGGCGAGAATCGTGCCGGCAAGGCGTTGGTCGCCCATGAGACGGCTCAGAAGGCCTTCCTGGCTGAAGACGGCCTTGCCTGCGAGGGAAGAATCAACGATGGGAGCATTTATCTCGGCACCCACCTGCGGGACCAGCCACTTCTCCAGAACCGCGGCCAGTTTTCGTGGCTCGATGGGCTTGGGCAGGTAGTCGCTCATTCCAGCTTGCAAGCACTTTTCCTTGTCCCCCGACATCGCATCCGCGGTGACGGCAATTACGGGGATGCAGGGATTGCGAGCGCCCGTCGCGTGCTGCCGGATGCGGCGAGTAGCTTCATAACCGTCCATTTCAGGCATCTCGCAGTCCATCAGAACCACGTCATAATCAGCCTCGCGCAATGTCTGGATTGCCTCCGACCCGTTGGCCGCCAGATCGGCTCTATAACCGAGTTTATTCAGCATGGCCACGGCGACGGCTTGGTTGGTCAGATTGTCCTCAGCCACCAGAATTCGAGCCGGGTACGGCATGTTGGCGGTACTCAGGCGGGGAGTTCCCTCTACAACCTGCTTGGAGGAAGCGCCTTCGACGGGGCCAGCCGGGCGTAACACATCTCGCAGGGTGTGATCCCAGACCGGCTTGGAAACCTGCCCGGCAAATCCCCACGATTGCAGGTGTGCCCGATCGCATTGTTGACCGAAGCCAGTCATGAGTATGAGGTTTATGGACATCAGTTGAGGATCTTCCTTGATCTTCCGCCCCAAATCCTCGCCTGGGATTCCCGGGAGGCTCATGTCCACCAAGGCCGTGGAAAAGGGATCGGCTGCTTGGGCGGCCCTCCGGAGAATTGCCAGGGCGGACCGCCCCTCCCCTGTTCCTTCGGGACGGCATCCCCAGTATCCGAGTAGCCTGCATAGCATCGCGCGGTTTGTGGCATTATCATCCACCACCAGAATCTTCATGCCTTCCAGGTTGCGAGACACATCAATCGACTCCATAGCTGCCGGCGGTTGTCTCTCGAAGGTTGCTGTAAACCGAAAGGTCGAACCCTTGTCCTCTTTGCTCTCAACCCAGATCCGGCCACCCATCATCTCGACCAGTTGCTTGGAAATAGCCAAACCCAGCCCCGTGCCGCCGTAACGGCGCGTGCGGGAACCATCGCCCTGAACGAACGGTTCGAAAAGGGTAGAGGCTCGATCCTGCGGGAAGCCGATCCCCGTGTCGCGCACACTGAATCGCAGCGTTACGTTGCGCGCGTCCTCCCTCTCCGTTCGCACCCGGAGGGTGATCTCTCCTTGCGGAGTAAATTTCACCGCATTGCCCATCAGATTCACAAGGACCTGGCGAAGCCTGCCGGGATCGCCGCGCAGCCGGCAGGAAACTCCGGGCTCCACTTCGCAGGTCAGTTCAACCATTTTCTCCGAAGCTTTGGCGACAAGCACTCCAACGGCATATTCCAAGACCGTATGCAAATCGAAGTCGACCGTCTCTAACCCCAGCTTTCGCGCTTCGATTTTGGAAAAATCCAGAATGTCGTTGACGACTGCCAACAATGCCTCGCCGCTGGTCCGAACAATTTCGGCATACTGCCGCTGCTCGGCCGTGAGTTTGGTGTCGAGGAGCAAGCCAGCCATCCCGATTACCCCGTTCATGGGGGTGCGAATTTCGTGGCTCATATTGGCCAGAAACCGGCTTTTCGCCTGATTGGCCGCTTCCGCTGCTTCCTTAGCTTTGAGCATTCCCTGCTGTGCCCGCTTCCGGTCCGTGATGTCGAGGAAGGTGACAACCGAGCCAATCGTTTCCCCTTCTCTCCGCACCGGATACGACCAATACTCAGCTGGAAAACACGTCAAGTCGGCCCGCCATAGGACCTCATCATCAACGTGAATCGGTTCCCCCTTTTGGAACGCCTGGTAGATCCGGCACTCGGTAGCTGGCAAGGGGCTACCGTCCGCCCGCGAATGATGTAACAGGTCATGCATGTTCCTGCCCAGCACGGCCTCCACTTCGGTATAGCCGAGAATCCGCAGGCAGGCAGGATTAGCAAAGGTGCAATGGCCGTCAAGGTCAATTCCATAGATCGCTTCGGCGGTGGAGTCCAGGAGAAGACGCGTTCTTTCTTCGCTTGCTTGCAATGCTTCCTCCGCCTGTTTGCGCTCGGTAATATCGATGAAGCTCTCCAGATAGTGCTTGCGCCTGCCGATGGTGACCGCCACGACAGTCTTGATAATCTTGCGCTGGCCCCGGGAATCGGTCAGGAGAACCCGCTCGGAGTTTTCCACGACTTGTCCCAGGTCGGAGATCGGGCACCGGCCCCGCTCCGCCGGGCAGATGAATTTGTGACACTCGCTGCCTACCACCTTGTGGCGTGGCGAACCGATCATACCCAGCGCCGCGGGATTGACGTCCACAATGCGGTGCGTCTCAGGTTCGATGATGAGTATTCCGGTGTGCACGGAGTCAAAGATGGCCTGAAGCCTGGATTGGCTCTCCTGCAACGCCTGCTCGGCGTGTTTGCGTTCACTGATATCGGAGAAAACCCCATCCGCATAGCGGGTCCCGTTCATGAGGTAGGTTCGGTAGGCCCGATCATTAATCCAGGTCCACCCCCCGTCCTTACTCTGCACCTGGTATTCCACGTTGAAGGGCTGGCCCTCGGCAAAGAGCTGTTCAAAGGCCTTCACGATCCGTTGGGAGTCGTTCGCGTGGATCCTCTGGAACCAGACCTCTCCCCCGTCTTTGCAGATCTCCTCGGGTTTGAAGCCCAGGACCCGCTCGACGCTGGGGCTGACGTAATGGGTTCGCCCGTCGGCCGTGGCGGTCCAAGTGACATCGGGAATGTTTGCGACCAGCGAGCGGAACTTCTCCTCGCTCTGCCGGAGCTCTTCTAATGCTTTCCTCCCATCGGTAATATCAAAGGTAGTCCCAACCAGGCGCACGGAATGGCCGTCCAATTCGGTAAGGACCTGCCCACGGCTGCGGACCAATCGGATGGACCCGTCCCGCCTCAAGATCCGATGCTCAATGTCAAATGGTTGGCCAGCTTGCATGGTGGCATCAAAGGTCAAACGGACATGGTCACGATCTTCGGGGTGAACGGCGGATAGGAGGTCCGCCAGGGGAAGTGGTTCCCTGGTGCAATCCCAATCCAAGATGCGAAACAAGCCCTCTGAGCCGCGAACCTCCCTCCTCTGTGTATTCAACTCCCAGCTGCCCATGGCGCCTGGTTGCTTTCCCTCGACATTATCTTCCTCGCCGCCTTGGCGGGTGCAGCCCGCCGGGTCGTACGCCACGGTGTCCAGACTCGGGACATCCACCCCGGCGGTCGGCGTGTCGCCCAAGTTCCCCGGGGAATGGACCATGGATCCCGGAGGGTTGGCCGCGTTCATTTTTTGCATGGTCGCCATGGTGATACCTACCTGACCAATTTCTGAACCACCGCAGTCAACTGGTCGGCGTTGAAGGGCTTCACGATCCAACCGGTAGCGCCGGCTTTACGCCCCGCATCCTTCTTCTCCGCCTGAGACTCCGTGGTCAGCATAAGGATGGGGACAAACGAGCAGCCGGGCAACCGGCGGACCGCGGCGATGAGTTGGAGGCCGTCCAGGTTCGGCATGTTGAGGTCGGTGATGATCATGTCGAATTTCTCTTTCCCCATTTTGGCGAGGGCGTCTTGACCATCTACCGCCTCAATCACTTCGTGGCCCGCCTTGCGCAAGGTAAAGCTGACCATCTGACGGATGCTCGCTGAATCATCCACCGTTAGAATGCGCTTCATATTCGACCCTTAAGCTGAGGAGGATGAGATCTCCGCGCCCCGCCGAAAGCCATTGCCTTCGTTAGAAGAGTTCCACGCCATTCCCCTCCGATGGGGGCTGAGCCACGGGCAGGGGCGCTCCCCGGAGAGCGGCGCGCAGAATCTCCCGCTCCATCTCGGTCGTATACAATGCCGAGAACAACCCTTCCACTTCGGCGGCGTCGTAACCACCCCGTATCGCCGGATCTTTCGTCTCCAGGCTGCATTTCACCCTTTCCGTTTCCGCGAGCACCACATCCAAACGGCGGAAACATCCGTCAAGGTGGTCGGCCGCGCTACCGAGCGCGGTGGTCGTCGCCTGCATTTCTCCGGTCACCGTCTTCATCTCCTGCGCCTTGCGGGCGGCAAAGGCAGCGGCAGCCCGCAGGGCTTCAAGACCTGCCTGGGTCTGCATCCGCGCTTCACTTAAGGGGTTGTCCTGGACATCGGAGAAAGCCGCCATGACTTCGTTCGTTCGCCTTACCAATCGCAGGATCTCCTCTACGGTGAGGCCGGATTGATCCGTGATGAGACGCCATTCCCCGGCGATTCCTTTGATGCACTCCGCAATCGCCAATATCGCCACGGCGTGTGTGCCCAAGTGGCTGGCCTCAATGATGGAGTTGAAAGTGAGCAGCTGGAGGTGGCTTCCCACGGATCTCGAGCGGCGCACATGTTCGTCAAGCAACTGCATCAGGTTCGAAAGCCCGTCCAGGGTATGATGGATTCTCCGGCTATAAGCCTGGCTTTGTTGCCCCAGCAGTTCAATGCGGGCCACCAGGGATGACAATTCTCGCTCCGCCTCCATCACAGCCGGGCCGATCCCCACCAAATCGGATACGCTCACACGAACGATACCGGCCAGGCAGGTGCGTATTTGGGCGACCCAACCCGCCACGGTAGTCTTGATAGCTCTCAGTTGGTAGACCTGAATGGCCAACCCCGCGCGGGCCAATCCCAGTTCCCGGGCAGCTTCGTTCTCGGTGGTTATCTCAAGCCCGAGGCGCGTCGAAATAAGATCAAAAGACTCTCCCACATGCCCAATCTGCTGGCGGGTGATGTCGTGTGCCTGGACCGCCGCCACCACTCCGGCAATTTGTCGGGCAATATCTTCCATGCACATCCGGAACTTCGCGGGCGTCCCGAATAGTTGGGCCAGGCTGGCGTCCACCACGGCAAGGGCATTACCCAGGTCAACCTGGATCCGCCGCATGTCGTCATGCTGGCGGGGGAGATCCGTGGCCAGCGCCCGGTTAGTCTCTTCAACCACCGCTTTTCGGGCATGGGTACGAGTCGCCAGCCCCATCGTCTCCTTCATCGCCGACTTGGAAAACTCCGACAACTCATGGGCGAGGTACTGGAAGCTGGCCCCCGCGGCGCCGAGGTGGCTCACCTCGATGTTCGTTAGTACGCTCAACCCTTTCGTCTCTAGGGCGAGCGTCGCCTGGCCGCGTGTAACCGAAGAAAGCCGGCGCAACAATTCCACTTCTTCGTTCGCCATCCCCAGGATGCCGGAAGCCGCCTGCAACCTATCACCGATAAACCGCATGGCCGCGGTGCCAAGGCTCTGCACGCTGGGCAACACGGAGTTGATCCGGCCGCTCTCAACTCCTCCGATGATGCCTGCCGCCAGGTTCAAAAGGGTGTCCGTCCCGGCCGTCAGTGCCTCAAATGCCCGTGCCACGTATCCGATTTCACTCTCCGTAGCGCGGGCGAGATTTTTCAGTTCACCCTTAGTGCTTTCGAGAGTGCGGACCGCGTCCATTCTGGTTTCAATGCTGATCACGTCATATCCTGCTGGATTACAAACCTTACTTGTTCGTTGCCGATGAGTTGCATGGTGGCAGGACGTCCTCGGGGGGGAAGCCCGCGCCGGCGCGAGAGCCTTGGCGCCTTCGCCGAATCGGCCCTCAATGCGCCTGGGCGAGGATTGCCCCCGCGATGGCCGGCAGTGGGAGCACCTTGTCCACTGCCCCTCGCTTAATGGCCTCCCGGGGCATTCCAAAGACCACGCAAGTCGTCTCATCCTGTGCGATGGTTATGGCTCCCGCCTGCTTCATTTCCAGCATCCCGCTGGCGCCATCATCACCCATTCCGGTAAGGATTACTCCCACAGCGTTCTGTCCGGCATAGCGGGCGGCGGAACGGAACAGCACGTCTACGGAGGGGCGGTGACGGCATACCAGGGGACCTTCCTTGATTTCAACGTAATACCGGGCACCGCTGCGTTTCAGGAGTAGATGGTGATTACCCGGCGCAATCAAGGCCCGCCCGCGCAGGATCGTGTCATTGGTTTCAGCCTCCTTGACCGTAATGTTGCACAGGCCGTCCAGGCGGTTGGCAAAAGCCCGGGTGAACATCTCCGGCATATGCTGGACGATGGCGATGCCCGGGGCATCGGAAGGGAGCGCCTCCAGCAGGGCCTTCAGCGCCTCCGTTCCTCCCGTGGAGGCCCCGATGGCAACCACTTTTTCCGTGGTCTCCGCCATGGCATGAGTGGGAGCGGAAAGAACCGCGTCCGCAGTCAATTTGGGCTCCACCATGCGGCGCGGACGGAGAGCCTGCAAATGGACCCCCGCCGCTGCCTTGACGGACTGGCAAAGAACCGTCCGTGAATCCTCCAGGAACTGCTTGCTGCCTAGATGGGGTTTGGTGATGATGTCCACGGCCCCGAATTCCAGCGCTTTGAGAGTGCTTTGTGCTCCTTCTTCGGCTAGGCTGGAACAGATCACTACCGGAATGGGGTGCTGGGTCATGATCTTTTGCAGAAAGGTCAACCCGTCCATTCGCGGCATCTCAATGTCCAGGGTAATGACATCCGGAACCTGCTCGCGGATCCGCTCTGCCGCCACAAAGGGGTCGGAAGCGGTTCCCATGATTTCGATCTCCGGATCGCTGGAAAGAACATCGCTCAGGGTCTGCCGAACCACTGCGGAGTCGTCCACGATTAAGACACGGACTTTGGGTGTTTTCATCTCTGCACCCCAGGGATTCATCAACTGGATGGCAGGCTTATGGTTCTTACATCCTTAATCACCATGGCGTCACCGGGCCGGCATCACAGGCTGCAGAAGAACTCATGATTTGGGCCGTGCCGGCGTTTTATGTCACCATAACCCGACTCAGTGAAATGCGCAGATGGGGGGATACACCCGCCGCTACGGATATTTCCGCAGCCCCATTAGCCCTCGATCACATCTTCCGGGACTGTGCGCGCGAGCCAGCGGAGTTGCACCTCGCCGGTCCCCGTATGAAAGAGGATACTGCGGCCGGTTGTGCCTCCCAGGCTTGATGCGGCCACTTCAAAACCCTCGTCCCGTAAAACCTCAATGGCGACTTCACAATTCATCCGGCCAACCGTGGGACGGAGCGGGTTCGAATCGCCGACCGGGAGCACATCGGCGCCACCAAATAACTTTACCTGCACCTCCCGCCGCGACACCCCGATCTGGTCGAATTCCCGCGCGAGTTCGAGAATGGAGAAGTCCACGTACCGGTGGCCCTGCACGGGATCCACCGTCTCGCGAGGGCACCGGGGCAGCAGCGCATGGCAGAGAGCTCCAGCGCGGAATCTCGTGCTCCAGAAAGCGACGCCCACGCACGAGCCCAGGATGGTCCGGATGAGGGTGGGCTCGCGCGCCAGGTACACCTCCCCGGGCTGCAAATAGACCTCGGCCGGTTGGTGGTCAGCACGCCGCATCGATTTTCCTGTACAAGGCCGGAGCAACTGGCTCCAGCGGAAGATGCATGTCGTGTAGGGATTCCGCGTGGCCGACGAAGATATATCCACCGGGAAGAATATGGCGGGTCAGTTTGCGGAGAATCTGCTCCTGGGTTGCCCGGTCAAAGTATATGATCACATTCCGGCAGAAAATTGCCTCGACCATTTCTGTCAGGCCGTAGTCAGCTTCCATGAAGTTCAGGCGCCGGAACTCCACCAATCGCCGCAGTTCGGGAACCAGACGTGACACGCGGGAGGAGGGATCGCGGCTGCGCATGAAGTACTTGCGCTGGAGAGCAGATGGCACGGGACGCAACATGTCGCAGCTGTAGACACCCCATTGAGCCTTCTCCAGCATGGCGGTCGAAATGTCCGTTCCCAACACCCGGAACCGAAACCCGGGATGTGCCAGCCCGTATTCGCTGAGCACGATCGCCAAGGTGTAAGGCTCCTCTCCGGAGGAGCAGCCGGCGCTCCAGACGAGCACGGGTTTTCCCGCCCCGTAGCGCGCCGCAAGAGCCGGTAGCGCCCTGTCGGTCAGATATTCAAAGTGACCCGGCTCCCGGAAGAAATCTGTCTTATTGGTCGTAACCACGTCAATAAGGTGAACGAGTTCGTCTTTTCGTCTCTGACGACCGAAAAGATACCCACAGTACTGGGCATACGAGTTGATGGCCAGGCTGCGTAGGCGCCGCCGGATGCGTAGCTCAAGCATGGTCTTCTTGTCCGCACTCAAGGTGATGCCCGACGTCTCATAGATCAGGCGCCGGAGGCGGCCAAAATCCGCATTGGAGATCCCTTCCTCGTGTGCATTCATGAGCCGAAGAACGGGGCGCTGGGCCGGATGCGCCTCCCTCACTCAGGCAGTTGCTTCGACCGCCGCCTTGGCGGTTTCCGGGGTGCGGACCGCCGCCAGCTCTTCGGCGGAAAACACCTTGTCGATATCCAGGATCATGATGAACTGCATATCGCGCTTGCCCATCCCCTTGATGAAGTCGGTCCGAATGTGGGTGCCGATTCTGGGGGCGGGCTGGATTTGGTCCGGCTCGAGGTCGATCACTTCCTCCACCGAGTCCGCCAGCGCGCCAATGACGGTGGGCTCATGGTCCAGCAGCACTTCCACCACTACGATGCAGGTGTTCCGCGTTCTTACCGTTTTCGACATCTCGAAGCAGAGCCGCAAATCGACGACGGGAACCACGCTGCCCCGCAGGTTGATGACCCCGCTCATGAAGTCAGGCGTTCTCGGAATGGCGGTAATGGTCGTGAAATCAAGGACTTCTCTTACCTTTGCGACGTCGGTGGCGAACACCTCATTACCAAGCTTGAAGGTAAGGTATTGCCGGGTCTCGGTGATTTCGGTAACGCTCATGGTCTACTCCTTTCGCGCCCTGTAGGCGGGCGCGGAACGCCGACGGTCCGCGCCGTATCCCCTCAGTAACGCTCGAACTCCTTGTCCAAGTCATCGCCCTTGTCCTTGAGGCTGATACTCACCCCGGCCTTCGCGGCGGATTTCAAGGCCGAGTGGCCGTTGGGCTTGGGAGGTTTGCCCGGAGGTGCCTCGGCGCGCTTGGCTGGTTTCGGGCTGGTTGGGCGCGCCGCCGGGGCATGCCCGTCGTCTCCGGTACGGAAGAATCCCAGCGCACTCACCAGTTGATCGGACTGGGCGCTCAACTCCTCCGTGGTGGATGCCATCTCCTCCGCCGCGGAAGCGTTTTGTTGAATGACCTTTTCCAGTTGCTGGAGCGCCTTGTTGATTTGTTCAGCCCCGGTGTCCTGTTCCTTGCTCGCAGCACTGATTTCCTGAACCAACTCCGCTGTCCTTTGGATATCGGGGACCAGTTTTTCGAGCATTTCGCCGGCTTTCTCGGAAACCTTGACCGTCGTTCCCGACAACTGGTTGATCTCGCCAGCGGCTTTCTGGCTGCGCTCGGCCAGCTTGCGGACTTCCGCCGCCACTACCGCGAACCCCTTACCGTGTTCCCCGGCCCGGGCCGCTTCAATCGCCGCGTTCAGGGCCAGCAGATTGGTTTGGCGTGCAATTTCCTCAATGATGGAGATCTTGCTGGCGATCTCCTTCATGGCGGTGACCGCTTCGGCCACGGACTTGCCGCTTTCCTGCGCGTCCTTGGCCGATTTGTTGGCGATCTTATCGGTCTGCTGAGCGTTGTCGGCGTTCTGTTTGATATTTGAGACCATCTCTTCCATGGAAGACGACGCTTCTTCCGCCGAGGCCGCTTGGGCGCTGGCGCCGTTCGATACCTGGACTGAGGCCGAACTGATCGACTGGCTGGCCGTCGCCACTTCGCCCGCAATGGTGCGGATGGACATGACTGTCTGGGTGAGGCCGGAAACCATGGCACTCAATGCCTGCATAAGCTTGTCCTGCGGGGACCTTTCCCGGATGACCGCCGTCAGGTTGCCTTCGGAGATTTCCTGGGCGGCCCTGGTGATGTCGCTCATGGCCACGATGAGCGTGTTGAGGTTATTTTTGATCGTGTTGAACTCGCCGTTGTAGGTGTCGGAGATTTGGGGTGGAATGTCACCCTTCGAGATCTGATCGACGTACCGTGCGGCCACGTTGAGAGGCCCGATCACCGCATCGAGGGTGTCATTGACCCCCTGCACGATCTTGCGATAGTCGCCCTGGTGCTTGGAGGCGTCGGCGCGGGTGGCCAGCTTGCCCTCCACTGCCGCCTTGGCCAGCACGCCGGCGTCCGCCACCAGCGCGTTGACCGCGTCAATGCACTGGTTGAGATTGTTCTTTATGGTGTTGAAGTCGCCGTTGTAGGTGTCCGTGATCCGGGCGGGGATAGCGCCCTTCGAGATCTGATCGACGTACCGGGCGGCCACGTTGAGAGGCCCGATCACAGCGTCGAGGGTGTCATTCACTCCCTGCACGATCTTGCAGAAATCGCCCTGGTGCTTGGAGGCGTCGGCACGCGTCGCCAGCCTGCCCTCCACCGCCGCCTTGACTAAGGTGTCAGCATCGGCAATTAAGGCTTTGAGGTTAACGCGCACCTGTTCGATGGTCTCGTTAATGAAAGCCTTCTTGCCGGGGAATCTCTCCAGCGGCGCCTCGAAGTTGCCCTTCCCGAACTCGGCCACGCAGGCCATGGCCTTCTTCTTGACCGAGATGTGACCCGCCACCATATCATTGACCCCTTTGGCCATGAGACGGTAGGCGCCCTGGAACTTGTCCTCCGGGATGACAACATCAATATCGCCCTTGTTGTGTTCGTCCGACATGCGCGCCATGTCGGCGATAAACGCCTTGACGTTGGCGCGCAGGTGTTCAAGGTTCTCGTTGATGAAGGCCTTCTTACCGGGAAACTTTTCAAGCTCGGCGTCGAAATTCCCTCTGGCAAATTCCGCGACGCAGGCCATGGCTTTCTTCTTGACTGAGATATGGCCCATCACCATGTCGTTCACGCCCTTGGCCATGGTGCGGTAGGCCCCCTCGAACTTTTCCTCGGGAATAACCACGTCGATGTCTCCCTTGTTGTGCTCGTTGGACATCCGGCTCATTTCCCCGATGAGCTCATTCAAATTATCGATGCAGGCGTTCAGGTTGTTCTTGATCTCGTTGAAATCACCGTTGTAGGTGTCGGTGATGCGGGGTGGGATGGCGCCCTTGGAGATCTGGTCCACATACCCGGCGGCGACGTTCAACGGATTAACGACGGCGTCCAGCACTTCGTTAATGCCTTGTACCATTTCCCGATAGACGCCATCGAACTGGTCAACGTGGCCGCGCTCGCTGAGATGGCCATCTCGCGCCGCTTCCACCAGGCGGGCGATCTCTTGCGAGACGCGCTCCAGTCCGGCATCTGGCGCGCTCTGTGCGCCGTCGAAGCGCTCGCGGCCTGGAATACCTCCGCCGCCGTTGCCCGCACCGGGCTTTCGGCTGGTCTTCAGAACTTGAGTCGGCATGATTCTTTCTCCTTCCGGATTGAATTCGTTCCTTTCCTTGAGGGGGCCTGAAGTCACGAGGCGCCCCGGGTTAGCAGTTGGTTACAAAACGCGGGCGCTATCGTCAGCACCGGCAAAACTTGTCCAAATACGTTCATATCAAATCCCTCAATGCACGGCCGCCCCCGGTGCGTGAAGCCGGGGAAGCCCAGCGTTCACGCCGTCCCCCATCGACTGGGTGCGAATGGCATCTTGGACCAGCCGGTTGGGGTCCAGAATCAGCGCCACGGTTCCGTTGCCCAAAATCGTGGCGCCGGAGATTACCTGGACATGCCGATAGAAGTGGCCTAAGTTTTTGATCACGGTCTGGTGATCGCCCAAAACCTGGTCGACAACAAAGCCAAAGCGTCCCTCTTCGGTCTCGGCCAGCATGATCTGCTCGCGCTCCGGCCGATCCGAGCGGAGGTTAAAGTACTCGCGCAGGCGGATGTAGGGAATGATCTCGCCGCGAACATTGGCCACATGCTTGCCGTGGGCGCGCTCGACGTCCTGGCGGGTCAACTCGATGCATTCCAGGGTGGTGGCCAGCGGGAGGACGAAATAGGAGTTCTCGATCCGCACCAACAACCCGTCGATAATGGCCATGGTGAGGGGGAGGCGCAGGCTGACGTTCGTTCCCGCGCCGGGTTTGCTGGTGATGTCAATGATCCCACGCAGAGCCTCGACACTGCGGCGAACCACATCCATTCCCACTCCCCTTCCCGACACGTCGGTGACCTGCCGCGCGGTGGAGAAGCCGGGCGCCATGATTAGGGAAAAGACCTGGGCTTCGGTAAGCCGGGCATCGGCCGCCACCAGGCCCCTCTCGATGGCGCGGGCGCGGACGGCTTCGGCGTCGATCCCCGCCCCGTCGTCGGAGACGCCGATCAGGACGCTGGCGCCCGAATGCCGCGCCGAGAGATGGAGGGTGGCCGGAACCCGCTTGCCCGCCGCCAGGCGCTGCGCCGGCGGCTCGATCCCGTGGTCCATGCTGTTACGAATGAGATGCATCAGGGGATCGCTCAACTGGTCGATAACGGTTTTGTCCAGTTCCGTCTCGGCCCCCTCGATGGTGAGTTCCACCTCTTTGTGTAAATCCCGTGCCAGGTCGTAGACCAACCTCCGGAAGCGCTCGAAGGTGGCGCGAATCGGCAACATGCGAATACTCATCGAGTTTTCCCGGAGGGCGGAAGTCAGGCGCTCGATTTCCTCCGCCACCGCCATCATTTCCGGCTCATCGCGGCGCGCGGCCACTTCCCCCAGCCGGGCCTGGGTGGTTACCAACTCCCCCACCAGGTTGACAAACTGGTCCAACTTGGCGGCCGGGACTCGCAGGCTCGAGGCGGTGTCGGGACTGTCGTAGGAGCGCCGCCCGTAGTTGGTGCGTTTCTCTTCCTGCGCAGGTGCGGCCTGGACCTCCGCGCTTGGGGGGTGGTCCGAGCCCGGTTCGATCTTAAGTTCGCAGGCGTCCTCCACGAAGATGAAGACGTCCCGAATCGCCTCTCGCGCCGCGCCGGTGGTCAGGACCATGTCCCAACCGATGTAGCAGCGCTCCGGATCCAACTCCGCCAGGGGCGGAATGGCGGCCACATCGGCATTAACCTTCAGGCGTCCCATCTGCCCCAGTTCGCGCAACAGCAACAAGGGGTTAGCACCGTTGCGGAGGAGATCGGCGCCGGGACAGAAGCGGATTCGCCAATCGCGCTCTGGGCCGGTCGGTGCAGGGGACGGTGCCTCCGTCGGCGGAGGGGCCGCCCTCGGGGGGCGATTCTCGGGCTCCCCGGTCAGGCGACGCAGATTAGCCAATATCTCTTCGGCGGCTGGGTTCCCAGCCGTACTCGCCCCCGCCGCTTCCAGCATGGCCTTGATCTGGTCCAGCGCCGCCAGGGACAGGTCAACCAGATCCGAAGTGACAACCAGACGGCCACTGCGAACTTCGTCAAAGGCGGATTCGAGGTTGTGGGTGAAAGTGGCCAGCTCGTCGAACCCAAACATGGCTCCCGACCCTTTGAGAGTGTGCAGGGCCCGGAAGGCGCGCCCCACTAACTCCTTGTCGCCCGGACTCTCATTGAGTGCCAGGAGTGCTGATTCCAGGTCGGCAAGAATCTCGTGCGCCTCTTCCCGAAAGGCCTGCTTGTACTTGTCGAGCGGGTTGGCTCTGCTTGACTCTTCCACCGCTTTTGCTCATTGGGATTGGGCGGAACGCAGGAAGTCTTCCAGGCCGGCTTCATTCAGAGCGGCGTTGACTGTTTCCGGAAGGCGTCCAACCAGGGCGAAGCCCTTGCCTGATCCCCTTGCCTGGCGCTCTGCTGCCCATAGCAGTTGCAGGGCGGTAATGTCCAAATCTGTCGCGCCCTCGAGATCCAGGTCCAAATGCCCATCATCCCTCAGGGCCTCCAGCAGGCGTTTCTTCAGCTCCGCAGCAGAGGAGATATCTACCTCACCCTCGAGGCGAATCAAGTACCTGGCTTCCCGTGGCTCACAATTGACGGGCACGTTTGTCCTTTTCTCGCGCCACACTCATCCCGGCTGATACTCAGGCAGGGCATCCCGGCAGACTCGCGCTGCCACACCGATGGTGCGGTGCAAAATCAACTCTATTAATCGGACGACCGGCGGGGAAACATTAGAGTTTGTGGGGGGGAGAAATGCGAGAATCGCCGGGAGTGTCTGGACGGGTCTGGAAAGACTCCACCGCCACGTCAGTTTCCTGGCTGGGTTGGGGCGGCCGGGTTGGTTGCTAATTTGTTCTGCCGGATGTAACCTAGCCTTATGGGGGAGAATACTCGATCAGGCACGCGACGGTCAGAGCGCAAGCGGGTGCAAATGGCTGTAACCATTGTGCTGGAAGGAGACGAAGCAGAATGCCTCGGCACAGCCGTTGACCTCTCGCCTTATGGTCTGAGGGTGCAATCCGAAGCCACTTTGTCTCCGGGCCAACCCGTAGGACTCCTTCTGTCCACCGAACCGGAATGCTTCATCCGAGCCCGCATCGCCTGGGTAGGGAGAGCCGACACTGCCGAGGCCGGGCAAGCCGGCTTCGAATTCCTGAATCGACATCCCGGCCCTGTCTGTTGATCGCGCCCCCAACCGCTTACGGGTGCGCCTCCGATGTCGCTGGGCGCACTTCCTATTCTCCTTCCATTACATACCCTTTCTCGTCGTAGGAGTGGCCCGTAACCAATCCGAGCACGAACCAGCCGAGCGCCAGCGCCCCCAACGCGAAGATGGTGTCACCCAACATGCGCAAGTCCACCGAGCGACTGGACTACATGCACTACAACCCGATGCGTAAAGGGCCGGTGAAGCGGCCGGATGACTAGCGCTGGTCGAGTTACAACAACCTCGCGCTGGAAAAATCGGTGGTCGCGGCGTGCCGCACTCAAATTGATTCCGTGCACCTTCCGCCAGCCTACCAGACTTGAGAAAAGCCCACGGTTAGAAAAGCACTGACTGCGAAGACCCCTCGATCCGCCCGCGTAGGGCGAAAGGCCACAAATAGGAAAAACAAAACGGAGGGGATATCCGGAAAAGTGTTCAAAATCAGCAAAGGCGGGCAGTGCAGATGCACACACGTTGTACTCTCGCCTGCTGGCGCATCCAGCCCGATCCATCGATCTCCAAAATGTCGCTCTGAACGCCGGTGTAGGCGCCTTAAGCCCCGAAGTCGAGCCAAATGCGCACGTCGCGTACATTATTATCGGTGAACCCGGTATCGAGGGTATCGCCCAGGGTGCGGAAGAAGGAATACGAGTCGCTTCCGGCGAGGTAGGCGGTCGGATCGAGTCCACGGCCGTGGGCTCGCGATAGGGTCTGCCCGTCGGCCACGGCCCCGCTGGTAGGACTATTACCGTCGCGGCCGTCGGTGCCGGCGCTCAGCACGACGCGGCGCTGCCCGACGATCTTCTCTGCGGCGTAGAGCGCGAAGGCCTGGTTTCGTCCGCCCATGCCGGGGCCGGTGACGGGGCAGGTGACCTCGCCGCCCACCACCAAGCAGACGGCCTGCCCCGGATGCGCCTGGGCCAGAGCGTCGAGCGCGGCCGTGTTGGCGCGCGCCACCTCCTGGTAATCGGCGTCCCACACGCCGTGGTCGATCTCGGCCGTGAAGCCCAATTTTTCCGCCGCCGCGAGTGCCGCCTCCACCGCGTCTTGGTTCGAAAGCAGCGGGAAGTATTGCGAATCGCCGAACCGCGGGTCGCCCGGCTTGGGAGTCTCGGCGAGTTCGTGCCGCTCGAAGTATCCCCGGATGCTTGCAGGAAAGCGCGCCGTCAGGTGGTTCTTTTCCGCCAATTCGTAGGCCTGCTCGCTGGTGGATTCATCCGGCATGGTGGGTCCCGACGCCACCATGGAAGGCAGATCGCCCGGCACGTCGGAAATATAGAGGGTCAGTTGCCGCGCCGGGTGAGAGCGCGCGGCCAGACGGCCGCCTTTGATGGCGGAAATGTGCTTGCGCAGGACATTGATCTGCTCAATGGGCAGGTGCGAGGTCACCAGCACACGATTGAACTCAATCAAGTCGGCCAGCGTGATGGCCGCGCTCATGGGCAGCTCCAGGATGGCCGACCCTCCCCCGGAAGCGAGAAAGATCACGGTGTCTTCCTCCGTCAAACACGAAACCAGTTCCAGCGCGGCCTGCGCTCCCTCGAGGCCAGCGGCGTTGGGAAAAGGATGGCCGCCCACGAAATAACGGAACTCGGCGAGCTTTTTGGGAGCCTCCGCCGGCGCCACCGCCACTCCGGCTTCGATCCTTCCCCCCAGGATCTCATGCAGCACGGCAGCCATGCGATTGGCGGCCTTCCCGAAGGCCACCACGCGCGGCGGCCGGACGAGCGGATGCGGCATGCCGCCCGCGATCAGCGCGCCGCCCTCGAACTTCAGCTTGGCCAGCATGGCGTGGCGCACGTCGATGGCCGCCATCGTCTCGTGGAAGATCTGCTGCGCCAGGAGCTTCCCGTGGGCATAGTCCGGCTTGGCAAGGGTCGCGGAATGAGCTGCCATGGTCACGCTTCCATTATTGAGAAGCGGGCGGGGAAACGCAAGGGATACAGGGGGCGGGATACCGGACACGGGGTACGGGTAATTTTCGATTTTCGATTGCCGATTTTCGATTGAAAGACCCGGGGGGTGGGAATCGGGATTCGCGACTCGGGGCTCGGGGGTAGGCCATTCGAAATATGTCCCCGTCTACCGTCTACCGTCTACCGGTTCTTCGGGATCAGGGACTTGGGAAGCTGCTTATCGGAGGTTTTCCCTGGCACCCAGTCCCTAGGTCCCAGTACCCGCGCCGGCGCGGCGGCCGAGGCCCTTCCCTGACACCTGGCACCTGATACCTCACACCTGGGTTTCCCCGTCTACCGTCCCCTGCCCGCCGTTACCCGTAACCCGTAACCCGTTTCCCGCATCCGCGCCCCTGGCTGGTGGGCTTCAGGGGCGATGTAGGACCGAACAGCGTTCGGCCCGGCCGAGCGCCGCTCGGCCCTACAAGTGACATGCTGCCTGCCCTCCCCGCCGGGCAGCGGAAGAAGGAAGTCTCCGTGGTGTGCACGGACAACAGTCAAGGCGTGCTTGATTCTTACTGTGAACTGTAAACTGTGGACTGTGAACTGTACTCTTGAGTTCTGAATGATGAACAGAAATCGGGCGGGTAGCACAGCCACTCCTGGCTGTGATGGGAAAACAACACAGGCAGGAGTGCCCGTACAACTACGCCTGTGAGCCGCACTGGGGCTGGAACGCAACGGCAGGTTCACACCGCCGCCCGGCGATGTAGGGCCGAGCAGCGCTCGGCCTCGGCCGAAAGCTCTTCGGCCCTACAGAAAGGCGAACGCTGTTCGCCCCTACATGCCGGGTTGCGGCTCCGCTACCGGTCCCTACGCTTTCAGGTCACGCAACAAGCGGTCGAACGATTTCTGAAATAGGTCGTGATCTTTCCACGCCCGGAAGTCCCCGAGGTGGCGGGTGCGGCGCAGGCTGGCGGCCCAGGATTGGTCGGTCTCCATCACGGCGTCATCGAGCGTGACAGGGAAAAGCACGGTGTCGCCCGGTTTACGTTCTTTTTCGAGCGCCGCTGCGCCTTCCCCGTGTCCCGTTTCCCGTATCCCGGTCCTTTCCGCTCCTTCTCGAGCGCCGCTTCCACTTCTTCTTACACCCACGGGCTGCGAATCGATTCCTCCGAAAGGATCACCACGAGCTTGTCATAAATGCGAATGGATTCATCGATCCGCGGGCGGAACTTGTCGCAAATCTTAAGATCCTCGGGCGCAAACCAGCAGCGCACGCCTTTCTGCTGAAGGTCGGCGTGCAGCCGCTCGGCAAAGGAAGCGTCTTTGCTCGAATAGCTGATGAAGCAGGAGTAGAAGTCGATGGCTTTGCCCACCAGCGACCGCATGTAGACGATGAAGTCATCGGGCACCCCGCAGCCGCGCAGGATAGCTTGGGGAATGTTTCCCTTGGATTTGTGAATTGTGTCGATGCCGATGGTCGAGGGGGAGAAGTGTTGCGCGCGCTCAAGTTCCTTCGCCAGGCTGAGGTCGTTGTCGGCGAACGTGGTATACCCGAATCGAGCCTCCGCGAGATTTGAATCTCCCAGGTGCGCCAGACTGAGGTTCGCCCTTCGGAGGTCCGTCTCCCGGAGGTCTGCCTTCCGGAGGTCCGCGCCGCCGAGGTTCGCCCCTGCGAGGCTGACCCCGCTGAGATTCACACCACTCCGGTCTCTCCTACGAAGGTCAACATTTACAATATCCGGGATTATCTCTGCCTTCTCTTTCCTCCACTGATTCCAAGCTTCGACACCGCTGGTGAGGATGTTGAAATGCTCTGAGTCGGCCATTGTTTGAACCTCGGTTTTGGCGGTTGGAAGGCCAATCCTCGCATGGGTGGAAGGAACTGTGAATTATGAATAGTGAATGGTGAACAAAAGCTGGGCGGGTACGGGAGTCGGCCCGCCACTACGACTCGGGGATCCCGCGGCCTAAAACGGATGGACACGGACTACGAGTGTCACTCCATACTGCAACCTTAGTACCTTGGGACTATTCAGCCCGGAACAATAGGGCCGATTTGGTATTTTTAGGACGCGTGAAGGGAAGAGAGATTATGTCCCAGGAAGATCCCAACCTTGGCTCCGAGGGCCGATGTCCCTACTGCGCGGCGGCTCGTTTGAACCCCTCACCGAGCGGATGCCATTTGATCTGCGGGAACTGTGGGCGCATCGTTATCCTCGTCCAGCAGAAGCCGGAGTCGCGCCGGAACAAGAGGGCAGTTCACACGAGGGCAGTTCGCAGTTGACAGTTTACAGTTCACAGTGTAAAGGCAAAGCGGCCTTCCCTATCAACTGTCGACTGTCAACTGTTGACTGGTTTTCTCCACTGCCCACTGTCCACTGCCATGTGGCCCCCCGGGTCAACCCTACTGAAACCAAACCCTCCCGTTCCGGAACTGACAGGGGGAGCCGCCGGACTGGCGGGCAGAGTCGTAAAACGTCTTGAGATTGTAGCGGTTCCGGGTGGGGCCGCGAAAGTTGGTTCCGGAGATGGTAATCAGGTAAGCGGTGTCGCTTCCGGTGGTCAGGAGCTTCTGCAAGACGTCGGGCGAGATCGCATAGCGGGAAATGCAAACGTTGCCGCGATCGGCGCTGAGGACCAGGAAGTCCGGAAGCAGGTCGACCGTGATCGAGTAAACCGTGCCTTGCACGTAACGGCGGGAGGCGGGAGGCACGTAGGCGATCTCATGGGCCGCCGCGTCGGCCTTGCCAGGGACGGCTTGCATCGGCGGGTCAGTCGTCTCCCCAACAACGGTCCAGCCGATAATGTGGGGCGGGTTATTTTGCGCGTAAAGAAAGGGCGTCTGCGAGAATTTGTTGCTGTCGGGAAAGCGTATCGAGTACTTCAGACGCACCCCAATCGGCGCGCCATCGGCAAACAGCAAGGGCTCATCCTGCACGTTGAAAACCTGGGTGGCGTCGGTCAGTTGCTGCGTCTGATTCATTTCCCGGCGGAGCAACGGGTCGAGACTGGCATACGACGCCAGCATCAATAACACGACGATGCCCACACCGCAAAGGCTTAGCCCCAACGCGGGGGATTTGGGCTTGCGGCGCGGGATGAAGAAGCACAGCCACCACCAAAGGCCCAGCGCAATGATCAGATAACCGAGTTCGAAGTACGGGAACAGTCGGGGCCCCTGTATCCCTCCCCAGAAGGCCAGGAACAGCGCCAGGACAACGTAGACAAGGCTAAAAAGCAACCCGATGATCCAATTCATATGTGCCGAACTCAAGGTCGGCGCTACAGCCTGATCCTTAGGCGAACCCCGCCAGCGCGTCCACGCCGGCTTGGCCCACCTGGACGTCCTCCGCTTCGGTGCCGGCGCTCACGCCGATGCCGCCCACGCACTGGCCACCCACCATAAGCGGCAGGCCGCCGCGAATGCAGGTGAGCTTGCCGTCCGTGGCCAGAGACAATCCGAGGGATAGCATTACGCTCGGTTCATTGGCGGGCGAGGGACCCGTGGGCGCTCGGCGCAACGCCGCGGCGCGCGACTTGGTGAGGGCCACCTCCACTGAGGAGAGCTTGGCGCCATCCATGCGGACAAACGCCAGCAGATGCCCGCCTTCGTCCACAATGGCGATATTTTGCGGAACCTTGATCTCGCGCGCCTTGGCCTCCGCCGCGGCCAGAATGGCTCGCGCGCCTTCCAGCGTCAATCGAACATTGTTTCGTGTCAGCATGGCTCCATTATTGGGAAGCGGGCGGGGAAACGCAAGAGATACGGGACTAGGGACTCGGGGGTAGGGCTTGGCTCCCCTTTGGAGTGGGGGG
>DATJVT010000292.1:0-4484 GCA_035501695.1 Terriglobia bacterium
TCATCGACACCCTGGATGGCCTGTCCCGGACCGGAGGCGTCGATCCATAGCGTCGCGGCCTGGGGATCCTTCGAGAACTGGTGTGAGAGCGTTAGCCCGGTTCGACGCTCCAGACGCGTAAGGGCGCGGTCGATGGCGCGCTGGAGCCGTTGGTCCGAGTGACCCTGCACAGTGACTTGAAAATGCGAATCCAGCGGCAGACGCCCTGTCGAGAATTGCACGGAAGCCGGCTGAGGCATCAGGTTGTGCGTCGCGCACGCAGCTGGGGCCGGCCACTCGAGCAAGAGGGCGAAAGCAAGCAAACTAGCGGCGACGATGTTACGCATGATGGTTCTCCAATTAGATGGTTGGCGCAGTTTCAGTTTGCGGCGGGATTCACGCGTCTGCCTTGGCGACCGCGCGCGGACGACATTCTACTTCAAGACGCCCTCCGAGCCTAAACTCGAGTTTCCACAAGGGACTAATGCACGCAGGGCCGGGGTGGACGCACCCCTTTGCCGGCCCCCCATCGCCCTTTGGTCTCTGCATTATTGGCTCCCCTCAATGGCGGATTACGGGTAGAATGACGCTCTCGACGGAGAGGATGGGCAATGCGCGGTAGCTGAATTCGGAGGGTCGAAGCGGGAACCAAGGAGGGCACTTTGAAACCGGCAAGCATGCAATTGAAAATAGCAGTAATAATCCTGGGTTTGATTCTGGCGATCCTCCCACGCATGGTGGCGGCCCAAAACTCTACCAAAACGCCGCCAGCGCCCGGTGCCAATTCCGCCTCCTCCCTCACCAACTTTCCCAAGCTCTGGCATTCCGAAGCCACCCAGCACGACTTCCGCGTGGAGGTGGCAAAGGACCTTTTTAAGGCGGATTGGGTAAATATCCCGCCCGCCGCCGCCAAGCAGGGGGCTCAAATCCACACCGAGTGCCGCCGGACAGGGCCCAAGTGGGTCGGCAGCTCAAACATCAAGATGCTCTTCGGCGTGCCCGGAGCGCCGGCGGGGAAAGACACCAAGCTATGCGCTTTCAGCGTGCGCTTCGAAGTGGACGCGCTCTCTGCGGAGAAGATTACCGGGCACTCCGAGGCGCTGCATTCCTTCGACGTCAATACATGCCACGTGCAACAGACAAGCTGGGGAGCCTTCACCTGGGTGCCCAAAAAGCAGTAGGCGGGAGGCAGAAAGCAGAAGGGGGCGTGCCGTCGATAGCATCCGGCCCCGTGTCCTGCCTACCGTATGCCGTATCCCTGCCTTTACGCCTTCGCCTTCTTGATTTCCTCAATAAGGGGGGGAACAATCTCAAAGATGTCGCCAACAATTCCGTAGGTGGCGACTTCGAAGATGGGAGCCTCCTTGTCCTTGTTGATCGCCACCACGGTGCTGGAGCCCTTCATGCCCACCATGTGCTGGATGGCGCCGGAGATTCCCAGCGCCAGGTAGAGCTTGGGGGCCACGGTCTGTCCGGAGCTGCCGATCTGGCGGTCCATGGGCAGCCAGCCGTTGTCGCAGATGGGACGGGACGCGCCGAGTTCCGCGCCCAGCGCGTCAGCCAGCTTTTTGGCGAGGTCCACGTTTTCGGGGGCTTTAATCCCTCGGCCGACCGCTACAATCAGTTCAGCCTGGGTCAGGTCCACGGCCTGTTTGGCTTCACGGAAGCGCTCGCCGGGCTTGGCGCGAATGGACTCCGGCGAAAGCTCCACCGCTACGGGATTGATCGGCGCCGGGCTGGCGCCGCGCTGCACAGCATCCTCGCGGAACGCCGCCGCTTGAAATGAAACGAAATAGGGTGCATCACCCGCCAGCTCGACGTCGGCGCAATACTTGCCTTGAAAAACCTGACGGACAAAGATGAGCTTGCCGTCTTCGTTGCGATACCCGAGGCAATCGCTCACCAGGCCGCGGTCGAGTGCAGTGGCGAGCTTGGGAGCAAAGTCGCGCACCTGGTAGGTGTGGCTGAAAACCACGAAGCGCGGCTTCTGCTGCTCGATCACCGCGCGCAGGGCGAGCGCGTACCCGTCCGCGGTGTATTCGGCCAGCAGGGGCGAATCCACCGACAAAACCTCCTGAACTGCGGCAGCAGCCAATTCTGCAGCCAGCGGCGCGAGGTTGTTCCCCATTAGAACGGCGGTGACGGTCGTCCCCAAACCCTGCGCAAGGTGCTGGGCGGCCGCCAGGGCTTCCCAAGTGGGGCGATTCAGCTTTCCGCCCTGGTGTTCTGCAAAAACCAAAATGTGATTAGCCATAATCAGGTGTCAGGGACCAGGCACCACTGGTTGGGGAAGGGCCGCATGGCGACTCTCCCAACCTGGCACCCACCCTGTCCGCTCTCCTGCCTCAATCCAAAATCGCAAATCCAAAATCAGGAATGCCTACTCCCCTTCCGGCGTCGGTCCCGTGAAGCCTGAGTGGGACGACTCCGTAGGCGCGGATTCCTCCCCGGGCGCCTCTTCCGCCGTTACCTCGTCAGCCGCTGGTTCCTCTTCTTCCGCTTCTTCCGTCCGCGCAGCTTTGGCTGACTTGCTGGCTTTCGCGGGCTTGGCGGTCCGTTTGGGCTTGGTGAGGGTGGCGGTAAAGGACTCGACCGCCTCGCACACGATTTCGATTGGAATCGATTTGTAGAAGTTGCCCGCCTCAAAGCGCTTGATCTGTTCCCGCCACAGCGCGTTGGTGCGCGCCTGGTCCAGCGCCTTGTGGTCCCTCCAGAAGACCAGCCACAAGTACTCCGGCTTGCGCGCCTGGTGGATCTTGATGAAGTGCGCTCCCAGGCAGCCGTCGATCTTCTTGAGCGAAGGGAGTGTCACCTGGCGGCCGAACTTCTCGTAATCCTCTACGCGCTTCTTGCGAGCTCGCATTCTCCAGATGTGAACGAACATGGTGAGCCTCCTTGTGTGATGGGACCGAACGGCGTTCAGTCCCTTGGTCGCGCCGTCCTTGGGGACAGTACGTGTCGGGCAGAAACCCGACGCTGCACCTCAAATTACCCGCGCGTCGTTCTTCAACTTATCGACGAGTTGCGCTGCTACTTCTTTGGGGCTGCCTTGCAGGAATTCGGTGTGGGCAGCCTTTGCCGGGGTATAGACCTTGGCGATCCGCAGCCTTGGCGCCAAAGCCTCGGCGGTCAAACCCAGATCCGCCGCCGTCAGTTTCTCGATGGGCTTCTTCTTCGCCGCCATAATGCCTTTCAGGGTGGCGTAACGCGGCTTGTTGATGCCGGATTGAATGGTAATCACGGCGGGAAGCGGCAGGCTGATCCACTGGAACCAACCACCCTCGAGTTCGCGCTTCACGCGCATGGCGCCGCCCTCCACCTGGAGCTCCATGATAATGGTGGAGTGCGGAAGGCCGAGGAACTCCGCCAGCACCACGCCGGCCTGGGCAGCCCCGAAATCGTCGGATTGCAGCCCTGTCAGCACAACATCCGGCTTTTCTCTCTCGATGGCCTTTCCCAGGGAGCGCGCGATGCCGAAGGCATCCAGCGCGGCGAAGGCGGGGTCATCGAGATGCAGGGCGCGGTCGGCGCCCTTGGCCAGAGCTTCCTTAATGGCTTGCTGGGCGCGCGCCGGGCCCAGCGTGGCCACCACCACCTCGCCGCCGTGCTTCTCCTTGAGGCGCAGGCCTTCTTCCAACGCGTAAATGTCCGGCTCATTGACCTCGAAGTTGAGGTCAGCTTCCTGCACCCATGTGGCGGCGGAATTCAGGTGCAACACGGAGTCCCGGGCGGGAACTTGTTTGATGCACACGACTATTTTCACGGCGAAAGCTCTCTCCTCGAAGGAAACGTACGTCTTCAACAATGCCAGGGGAAAAGTCCGGCGGGGGCCATTATATGCCAAAATGATATTGGATTTTAGACTTTGGATTTGGGATCAATCAGGGCAAATGGGCGGCGGCGAGACGTGACCTGTCGGTGGCCCTCGCCTTGACGCCACCGAATCGGAACCATGGATGTGATAGATTTCCTTTTGGAGGAATCAGGTCATGATGAATCAGCGGCTTGACGGCCGGGTGGCGGTGGTCACGGGCGCCAGCAAAGGGCTGGGCAGGCAGATGGCGGAGTCTTTGGCGGAGGCGGGGGCCACGGTGGCGCTGGTGGCGCGCAGCGGCGATTTGCTGGAGAGCGTCCGCGCCGGGATCGTGGCGCGGGGCGGCAAAGCTTTCCCCTTCGTTTGCGATATCAGCGTGGAAGCGGAGGTGGCGACGCTCGCCCCCGAGGTCCTCCGGCAAGCAGGCGTTCCCGATATTGTCATCAACAACGCCGGCATCAACATTCGCAAGCCGCTCCATGAATACACTTTGGAGGAGTGGCATCGCGTAATGGGCATCAACGTCGACGGCCCGTTTCTATGCACGCGCGCCTTCCTCCCCGGCATGATCGCAAAGAAGTTCGGCCGCATCATCAGCGTGGCCTCCACCATGGCGCACGTTTCGCTGCCGCAACGCGCCGCCTACAGCGGCAGTAAGTTCGCCGTCCTGGGTATGACCAAGGCACTGGCG
>DATJVT010000293.1:0-5268 GCA_035501695.1 Terriglobia bacterium
TTTTCATTCCAATTCGAATTACAGGGCAAAGTCCTGGCGCGCAGAAACCAACTGGCATTTTCTGCCACACCGCAGCGCCCAGCTTTCATTCACGAGGACCCGCTGGTGGTATATCGCGAGGGTGATAGTACCCCCAATCGAGCCATTTATTTTGATAGCGAGGGCTTCGTGATTCACTACACGGCCAGCTTCAGCGAAGATGGAGAGGTGCTGACTTTTCTCAGCGATGCCGCACCGCAGGCTGCCCGGCAAAGGCTCACCTATGTCCAGAACTCGGACGGATCGTTGGATGTGAAGTTCGAAATCGCGCCCCCCGGCAAGCCGGATGCCTTCGTGACTCACGTCGAAGGTGTGGCACGCCGGGTGGGTGCCAGGGAATAGGAGCGGGGACTGGTAAATAGTGAATAGTGAATGGGGTTGGACGGGTGTGTGGCGTTTTTCACCATGTGCTGTTTATCAGTAACGAATCCCTAGGAACAATGCGCTTGGCCGCGAAGGGCTAAGAGAATGATTCAGCAAGGTCCACAAGCCGCACGCTTGATAGTCCTCTCGGTGGACGGCCTGCGGCCAGGCATCTACCGCGCCGCTGAATCCCGCCAGCGCTTTCCAAATCTCACTGAACTGGAGGCGGCGGGGGCGAGCGCGGAGGCTGTGGAGAGCATCTATCCGACCACCACGTATCCCGCACATGCTACGGTGGTTACTGGCCTTGCCCCACGCGCCCACGGTATTTACAGTCATCTTGCATCGCTTGATCCTACCGAAAAGGCTCGCCCATGGTTCTGGTTCGCACCGGCGTTGCGAGCGCCAACGCTGTGGGACGTGGCCCGCGCCAGTGGACGCAATGTCGCCGCCCTCAGTTGGCCGGTCAGCGCCGGCGCCGCGATCCACCATAACATTCCCGAAATCTGGAATCCGGCTGTCAGTGATCCGCATAGCGATTTTGAAACCCCAGCGCGGCACTCGACACCCGGGCTTTTCGCGGAGGTGGCGCAGGCTTTGAAGTCTCTGATTGGCAAAGTTGATCCCGACCAATTGCGCGGCGAGGCGGCGATCTACCTGTGGAAACGTTATCGCCCGGATCTCCTTCTGGTCCACTTCGTCTGGTACGACGCACAGGCGCACACCAACGGCCCCGATTCTCCCCAAGCCCTCGCCGCGCTGGAATCAGCCGACCGGACGATCGGCAAGATTCGCGAGGCTATTTCCTCCGATCCCGCCACGGCGCTCGTCGTCCTTTCCGATCACGGCTTCGTGACCGTGAAAAGAGAGGCTGCTCCTCTGGTGGTTTTCGCCGACCAGGGGCTCTTTGCGCGAGGGGCCGACGGTTCGCTGTCCTTGCGCCGACTGGGCGCCGTCAACGCCGGGGGATCACTGGCGGTTTATTGGTTGGAGGAAGCCTCGCCGGATGACCAGCGGCGGCTCGCCGCGGCGGTGGATCGGCTCAAGGCCCTTGGGGCGGTGGGCAAGATTGTAGAGCGCCGAGACCTCGAAGCACTCGAGGCCGATCCCGACGCGGAGCTCATGATTGAGGCATCCCCCGGCTTTTGTTTCTCCGACCGGTTGGAAGGGCCGGTAATAAGCGATTTCCCCCAGGATCGTGGTACCCATGGCTATTTGCCCACCCTTCCGGGTATGGAAGCGGTGTTTATCGCCGTGGGGCAGGGATGTGCTCCCGGCAAGAATCTCGGGCGCATCTCGCTGCGGGAGATAGCTCCAACCTTGGCCCGAATGATGGGATTGCCCGCCGATATCCTGGCCTCAGAAGAGAAACCACTGGTGCTAGCCTGAGAAGGTCCTGAAGATAAGCCTTGCAACCCGATAAAATGGCCGTTAGCCTTATATAAATGGGCTGGCGTCACCCGCCGGTTCATTCAGCATTCAGAATATATGGAGCGGTCATGGGGAAGGCAAAGGGTGTTGTAATTAATGGGGTTCGGTTCCGTCCCGGAGAAGTCGATTGGGAAGACGCGCACAGCACGACGCGCGGCAAACTCCCGGACTTCGAGGCGATGCGCGAAGGCAACACCTTCGTAGGTTCCAAGATCACTTCCGCGGGCTTGATCGCCAAGATTGGGAAGTATCTCCTGGTCATCACCGAAAAAGATGAGCCGCTGGAGGAGTTTGACTTTACCCTGATCCCCCTCCATGCCAAGATCCAACTCCGCTACCATTGAGTGCAGCCTGAGAAGTCCAACAAGGTAAGAAGTCATAGAGCTGGACGTCCCCGCAAAAGGACTCGTCACCGTCCTAACCCACGCGATGCTTCAAACCTGTTGAGCCTTCCTCCCGGCACTGGAAAGCGACATTGGACCGCGACCACAAATCGGTGGTGCTTCAGGTCGTTCACGACGGCATGGGTTCCGCTGACCCGACACTCCAACACGTGTTGCTGCGGAAATACCTTCTCCTGCTGGCGGAAAACAACTCCCTTCCTGGGGCGATTTGCTTCTACACATCCGGAGTCAAGATGGTGGTGGAGGGTTCGCCCGTGCTCGATGTGCTGCAGACCCTGGAGGCGCGAGGCGTTCGCCTGATCGTTTGCAGGACCTGTCTTGACTATTTCGGATTGCTTGAAAAGGTGCGGGTGGGAATTGTGGGAGGCATGGGCGACATCATCGCGGCGCAGTCGCTCGCCGACAAGGTCATTACGCTTTAATCGCCTGCCGAAGCCCGTTTCCCTGCCTTGCTAAAGGCCTGCAAAGCGCCCATCTGCACTTTGGAGGGAAAGGACCATGCGTATCTTCGTCGGTGGATCGCTCCGCATTGTCCCTCGGGATTTGCCCCTGTGCCGCGAATTTGTAAATGCCATGGGGAGCGAGATTGTGAGGCAGGGGCACATCCTTCTCAACGGGTGCCGGAGTCTGCTGGACAAGGAAGTCGCCAGCGCGGCGCACGAATGGCTGGTCAAGAACGGCGGCAATCCCGAGGAATCGATTATCAGCTACTGTCAAATGAGTTCGGAGCCCGCGCACGACTTTGGAAGGATTCGCGCCTCCGCCCTGGCGGATTGGCAAATGAACCATCCTGAGTTGCGCATTCCCGAGCAGATTGAACTTGCCGTCGCGACCATATTTGTGGCGGGTGGGGAGGGCACTTTCTGGGCGAAGAACTGGGCTTTCTACGCAAGAAAGCCCATCCTCGGCGTCCCGCGCTTTGGCGGGGCGGGCGAAACCATCTACTATCAGGAATTGGGGCGCCTTCGCGGAACCTCCCCTTCCGCGGCGGAAGAGTACGAAACGCTCAATCAGCTTTCGACAGACATGCCCGGATACGCCAAAGAGGTGGTGGACCTGGCCGTCCGGATGGTCACCCCCCGCAGCGTGTTCGTCATCATGTCTTTCAAGAAGGAGTTCCGCGACGTCTTTGCGTCCTACCGGGAGGTTTGCCGGCGCTTCAAGTTTGACGCGGAGCGCACCGACGAATCGACCTCTTTGGAACGCATCATCCCCCGCGTGGAAGCGGGCATTCGCCGGAGCGCCTTTGTGATTGCGGACGTCACCGAGTGGAGTCCCAACGTATTCTATGAGGTGGGTTTCGCGCGCGCCCTGGGCAAGGACGTCATCATAACGTCGCGGAAGGGAACACAACTGCCCTTTGATATTCGCGACGTCCCCGTGATCTTCTGGGAGGATCAGACCGAGCTTAAAGAGGCGCTGGATAAGTATCTTGCCGGCCTGGCCAGTAAGTTTGGACGCTGAATGCCCCAGTAAGCAGACCTTTCCTTCGACGACATACCCCCTGCACGGCCAGGGAGGCACGACTCCGTCTGCAGGCTAAGTGAAACGGGGCGGCGAGTCCCCCTCTGGATTCCCGCATCGCGCTCGGCCGGGCGTTACTTCTGGTAATACTGCGCGTTGACCTCGGTGAAGCTCTTCCATTTTTCCGGCAGGTCGTCCAGCGGGAAGATGGCGGAGACGGGGCAGACCGGGACGCATGCGCCGCAGTCGATGCATTCCACAGGGTCGATGTAAAGCTGCGCCAAGTCGGCGAAGTTCGCCTCGTCCTTGCGCGGGTGGATGCAATCGACCGGGCAAACGTCCACGCAGGCGGTGTCCTTGGTGTTGATGCAGGGCTCGGCGATAATGTATGCCATTCGGCTTCCTCCGGAGGGTCGCTCCGTCCTGTCAATTGTGGTCGGCCCTCGTGTCTCTGAGAATACGTGCCGGCCCGGCGGGGGGCGATGACTTAAGTCGTGCCTTTCCGCGGAGGGTTTGATAAGCTGGTGGTTTCGGGCTTCTGATTAAACCTAAGACTGAGGTCGAATAGGCGCTATGCCCGCTGAGGTCAGAATGCTGGCTACCCCCGTTCTCGATGCGGTGGAGACCCTGCGCCGCGTGCCGTTCTTCGCGGTTCTGCCCCCCGGGGAGTTGAGGAATCTCGCCGCCCATTGCGTGGTCCGGCGGATCCTGAAGGACGAGATCCTGGTGGGCGAAGGCGAGCCGTGCGAGGGCCTGTTCATCGTGCAGTCGGGCACCGTTAAACTCTTCAAGATTGCGGAAAACGGCCGCGAGCAGGTCCTTGGGATCGAGCGCGCGGGCTCCACGGTGGGCGAGTTCTCGGTGTTCGATGGGGGAACGTTCCCGGCGTCGGCCCTGGGCGCGGAGAACTCCACCCTGCTCTTCCTCCCCCAGCGCGAGTTCCTGGAGTTGTGCCAGCGCAACTCCGAGGTGGCCCTCGCGGTCATCCGCTCTCTCGCCTGGCGCGTCCGCTATCTGGCCAGCCTGGTGGAGGAGCTTTCGCTCAAAGAGGTCAGCCACCGCCTGGCCCGATTCCTCCGCGACCGGGCTCTGAAGCTGGGAGTGCGCACGCGCCGCGGGATCGAGTTCCCCCTGGAAGAGACCAACCAGGAAATCGGCGCGGAAATCGGCACCGTGCGCGACCTGGTTTCCCGCAATCTGCGGCGCTTTGTGGACCGCGGCATCATCCGGCTGGAACGCCGCAAGGTCATCGTGCTCGATGTCGCCGAACTGGAGGCCCAGATCTCTGGCGCGAAGCGCGGCTCTTAGGGTTCCTCCCCGCCTGAAGTCTGCCCTGAACCCGAACCGGTATCGACCTGAGGCGTGCCTCCCTTCCCGGCAGGGAAGCACCAGCCTCCGAATGCTGGCTAAGGGGGTCTGCCCTACTCGCCTTTACTGATTCTAAACAACTTATCCGGATATCCCTGCATTCTCGAGCCGATAGAATAACATCCTCGCGCGGGAAGCCCGCTTTGGAGTGCGGTAGCAGCAGCTACCGCTTTCTCCCCACAGTTTACACGGCAGAGTA
>DATJVT010000294.1:0-13337 GCA_035501695.1 Terriglobia bacterium
ATCCCCGGTGATCGCAATGACCGGGAGAAAACCCGCCGTCGCACAGCTTCGCAACGCCTATCAGGAGATCCAGCATCGGCCGTTATTCTCGGCGGTGACCAAATATGACGCTGACGTGGATTCCATTCTCCAGTTGCCGCATGTTCTACCCCAGGCTTTTCGCGAAGCTACTTCGGGATCGCCACGCCCCGTCCACTTGGAGGTAGAGGGGTTCATGGGAGAATTGCTCGAGCGCGCGGAGGGCGAACTCGAGGTCATTATCGAGGACCGTTATCGGCGTTGTCCCTCTCATCGTCCCCATCCCGAGCCAGAGTTCCTCAGGGAAGCATCCGGGATGATATCGCACGCCGCCCGGCCGGTCATCGTTGCCGGGGGAGGGGCAGTACTCTCCGAGGCAGGGGATGAGGTTCTCGAGCTTTGCGAAGCCATGGGGATTCCTGTCGCTTATTCCTTAGACGGGAAAGGCATCATCCCGGAGGACCATCCAGCCGCCGTGGGAGTAGTCGGGTCGTATTCATCCACTTGTGCCAACCGAGTGGTTTCCGGAGCCGACCTGGTCATCTTTGTGGGTTGCGATACCGGTGACCAGGTGACCTACAACTGGCGCATTCCGCGCATGGGGACGACGGTGATCCAGATCGATGCGGACCCGACCGAACTGGGGCGGAATTATCCCGGAACGTTCGGAATTCTCGGGGATCCCAAAGTGTCTCTGCGCGGCATTTCAGGTTCTCTGGGCCGGCAGGATCGAAGGGGCGAATGGATGTGGCGGGCCCGAACCATCGTCGAGGAATGGCGGGATGAGAGGCGCCCCCTAACGGAGTCCGACTCGGTTCCGATTCGCGTCGAGCGATTGTGCCAGGAACTGACCAGAAAATTGCCCTCCAACGCGGTCCTGGTGGCCGACACAGGTTTCTCCGGCATCTGGACAGGAACATCTGTTTTGCTGACTCAGCGCGGCCAGACTTATCTCCGTTCGGCGGGGAGCCTAGGATGGGGATTTCCAGCTTCGCTCGGAGCCAAGTGCGCCGTGCCGGACCGGCCGGTGATCGGCTTCGTGGGTGATGGCGCCTTTTACTACCACCTCAGCGAATTGGAGACAGCGGCCCGCTGGGGAATCAACACGGTGACGGTGGTGAACAACAATTCGGCCCTCGGGCAGTGTCTGCCGCTTGTCGAGCAAGCTTATGGGGACAGAAGCGGTAAGCCTTCCGACCTCATGCGTTTCCGCAACGTGGATTTTACTTCGATCGCGAAGGCCATGGGCTGCCAGGGAATCCGCGTGGAACGTCCGGAGGAAATCGGGCCAGCCTTGGACAATGCACTTGCTGCTGATGCGCCTGTCGTGATCGATGTTGTGACTGACCCGAGAGTACAAGCCCCCTCTCCCTGGCTTCCGGAGTAACCATCCTACGAACCCTCCAGGGGCTCGACACAAACGTCAACCTCCACGCTCTGCCCCGCTCCGCCGAAGGTAAGGCCCTTGAGAGGTGTCACATCGCTGTAGTCGCGTCCCCAAGCGAGGGTAATGTGGGTATCGGAAATCCGCACATTGTTGGTGGGGTCAAAATCCAGCCAGCCGTTTTGCGGGTCAAAAACGGAGACCCAGGCATGTGACGCCGCGGCGCCCTGAAAGCGCGGGCCGCTGCGAATGTACCCGCTCACATACCGGGCGGCGAGACCCAGTGATCTCAATGCGCCGATCATCAGGTGGGCAAAGTCCTGGCAAACGCCGCGGCGGTTCCGCAACACTTGCGCCAGAGGCGTATCAATAGAAGTGGAGCTCGACTGATAGGTGAATTCGGCGTGAATACGCCGCGTGAGCTCTTCCGCGGCGCTTAAGAGGGGCCTCCCCGGGGTAAACGTGGGGCGGGCGTATTCCCGCAATTCGGGGGAGGCGGTGACGTAAGGCGAATCAAAGATGAATTCGGCGGCGCGAATAGCTTCCCTGTCCAGCGGAATGCCCAACCGGTCGCGCGCCACCTCCCACGGGGGGGACGCATGTGATATCCCGTTTATCGGTGTCACTTCGACAAGGCTCGATGCGGTGGCCGTGAAACGGTCATGCTTTTGGAATACCGCGAAGGTCGAAACGTCGTTGCCAAAGTAGTCTCGGCGCGTTTGCAGGGATGCCGGAACGGGATCCAGCGCCATCGAATGTTCGCGTACTTGCTGGCCGGGCAGGGAGCGCGGCCGCAGACGTACTTCGGTGTAGGACACCGCAACCGGTGATGGGTAGATATAGTGCGTCGCGTGGGTTATTCGATAAAGCAATTCACGTCACCAGGAGGAAGTCAGGTGCGCGGCCTTCGCCGGGCTCAGGTATTGCGCCGTCAGTGACTCCGCGAATTCGAATAAGTTGCCTCGGAGCTGCTGAAGAAATGCCTCCAGCTCTGGAAAACGCCCGTCGGGATCGCGCTGGGCTAGGGTATCCGTCGAACTACTGCGGATTGCCTCGAGACTCGCCCTCACCAACGCCCCTAACTGAGGGTTTTTCCCGTCTCCCAGTGTTTCAAGAACGTCGTAGTGCTGGGCCAGCGCGGTCATTTGGAAACAGATGGAGCGCGGATTCGCCTCATCGGCAACAAGTAGTTGGAGCACCAGGTCGGTTCGCAGGACACTGAGATAACGAGTGCGATAGGTCATGGAACTGTCGGCAACCTGAAGCAGAATGTAGAGGTACGGCTGAGCCTCGGGAGGAACTTCCGTGACACCGGCTCGCAGCAGGTCCGCCAACTGCAAGGCCCGCTCCAGGCGGCGCCCCATTTCCAGGAAGCGCCAGCCCTCCCCGCGGGTTATGTTTTCCATCAGCAACCCGGAGAAAGCAGAAAGCGTGGTGATGGCACGATCGAGCACCCCAATTTGCGCAACGAAGCGGTGCTCGGAATCTACCGGAACGGCACGAGAGAACTCTGCTTCCAAATCCTGAAGGACGCGCCACGTATCGTTGGATAAGCGTTCCTTCAAATGCCAAGCCACGCGGCGAATCTCTTTCAGGTTCCATCCGAGGCTGGAGACGCGGGAAGGATCATAGATCGAGTCAGTCAGGAAACGTTGCACGCGCCACCTTTGCTCGCCGAGGCCCGAGGTGGCGACCTCGCGTGGCAGAAATCGGAGGGCAATCAGGATGTGCATGGCCATTTCCACGGTTACAGCACGGCCAAAATCCTCCTCTGCCGAAAGGGCCGGCAACAACGCGCGAAGCAGGCGCACTCCCGCCTCCACGCGCTCGGCATAACGGCCCAGCCAAAAGCAATTGTCGGCGGCGCGGCTGGGCAGGTTATTGCGGTCGGCGAGGGAACTCACCGAGAAAGCCGGCAGGGGATCAGGCTCCCTTACCCCCTCCCTCTCGCCCTGCACCCAGGTGTCCTTGCTCACGCCGCCCAGACTCGCCGGAAGCCGCTGCGAGTTCAATTCCGCCGTCACGCGCGCCAGGCCGCCGGGCATCACGAGGTATGATTGTCCGTCCCAGATGGCATACACTCGGAGCACCAGGTGGCGAGGCGCCAGGCCGGTATCAGTAAGAACAGGCAGGGTGGAGAGTTCTATTCCCTCCTGCGCCACGAACTGCTCCGGGTGAGATTTGATCTTGCCGATCAGGATATCGCGTTGAGCAACATCCATGGCCGCCGGGAATACCACTTCGTGTCCAAAGCTTGGAGACGCCGGCTTGATCACTAGAGCATCGAGATGATCAAGTACGTACCGGCAAGGTTTCTCTTGCCCGCACCACCAAGTGGCCACAGAAGGCATACGCAGGTCTTCACCCAAAAGCTGGCGGCAGAGGCCGGGGAGAAAGGCGAGGTGTCCAGCCGCCTCAATCAGGCCGCTGCCCAAGGCATTATCAATGATGACCGTGCCCTTGCGGACTGCCTGAACGAGGCCGGGCACGCCCAGTAGCGAGTCACCGCGCAGCTCCAGAGGATCGCAGAAATCATCATGGATGTAACGTATGATCAGATCCACCGGCTCGAGGCCCGCCAGGGTTTTCAGATGCACGCGTCCGTCACGCACGGTCAGGTCGTCGCCTTCGACCAGCGAGAATCCCCAGTATTTCGCCAGAAATGAGTGTTCGAAATAACTTTCATTGGCGGGTCCTGGCGTCAGCACCACCGCACGCGGGTTTCTGCGATTCCGCGCGGCGTGGGCCAGCAGGGTGTCACGCCGAAGATCAAAGAAGCTGCCCAATTGGCGAACCGGGCACCGGTTGAAAATCGAAGGCAGCGCGCGCGCGCTGGCCAGGCGGTTTTCCAGCACGTACCCCATCCCCGCCGGAGCCTGGCAGCGGTCAGCAATGAACCACCATTGACCATCGGGAGATCGGGCCAGATCCGCCGCGTAGGTGTGCAGGTGCGCGCCGGAAAGCAGCGCGATACCGTGGCAGGGCCGCAGAAAGTGGGGATTGCCAAACACGAGGGCGGGCGGAAGGTAGTAGTCGAACATCAGCCGCTGCTTGCCGTAAAGATCGGACAGCATCGTGTTCAGCAAGGCTGCGCGCTGAACCACTGCTTTTTCAATCTGCGCCCACTCCCGCTCCGCAATAATAAACGGGATCGGGTCCAGAGGCAGGGGGCGTTCATGGCGCCCCGGATCGGTGGCGTTGTGATGGGATACTGAGCCTTCCCGCAGCAACTGCACGCCGGAGCGCCAGTAGTCGTCGAATTGCCGGAAGCTTACAGTGCGCGCGGCCACCGCAAGTTGCCGCCAGTGGCGCCGTGGTGAACCTGAAGGCAGCACCGCCTCATCCCAGTAGCCCGAGCGGGGCACGTAACTCCAATCCTTCGCGGCGGATTGTGCTTTCGCGAATACCGGGTTATTCATCCCAGACTCGTATTCCCGTTTCCCTAGGAGTTGACACTCGCCAAGCTCGCATGCCCCGTGGCCACACTGGCAAAGAAATCACGCATTAGGCTATCGTCAATCGTGTTCATGCGTGCCTGCAGGCCGTCCAGATATTCGTGCAGCCCCTCTCCAATAATATTCTCCACGGAAGTGTAGTCAAGTTCCGCTCTTAAGGGCGCCATAGCCCGCTCCGACGGATACACGCACGATCCCATCGGCGTGCCCGTGATGGCATGCAGGCATTCATCCGCCGCGCGTAAACAATGGCGGATGGCACGGGGAAACTCCCGATCGAGCACCAGGAAGTCCACAATACTGCGCGGCGTGATCCGCCCGTGTTTCTTGCGATACATCTCAAATCCGCTTACCGACTTCAGAACCGCTGCCCAGTGAATGTCATCGTAGGGCGTCCCAATGACATTGACGGAAGGGAGCAGCATGAAATACTTCACATCCAGAATGCGTGAAGTCTTATCCGCACGTTCCAGCCGCCGTCCCAGCCGCAGGAACTGCCAGGCCTCGTTGTAACTCATGGTGGCGTCGGTAATTCCCTCAAACATGTGACAACCCAGCCGGATGCTGCGCAGAAGGTGCGCCAGGCGGTCGGAATCCTGCTGGGCCCGCTGCGCCTGGATATTCAGATACATGCCGTTGACCTGCTCCCACATTTCCGAAGAGATGATTTCCCGAACGGAGCGGGCATTCTCGCGGGCGGCGCGCAGGCAGGTGCAGATCGAATTCAGATAATTCGTGTCCCAAACCAGGAAGTCGATGACTTTGTCTTTGTCCGCCTCGCCGTGGAGTTCGCGAAAGACCGCGGCATCGCCGCTGGTGTCGAGCAGCGGCTGCCACCGATGCGCCGGCTCCAGCGCCAAGTCGAGTTGCAGATGCAGATTGACGTCGATGAAACGCGCCACATTCTCAGCGCGCTCGATATAACGTCCCATCCAATAAACCGCGTCCGCTGCGCGGCTCAGAAGCGGTGCAGGTTCATTGTTCATAGGAGACTCCTTCGCGCGCCGGGGACAAGACCCAGGTGTCTTTGCTGCCGCCTCCCTGCGAAGAATTCACCACCAGCGAACCGCGACGCAACGCGACTCGCGTCAGACCGCCGGGCAGCACAAATATCTCCTTGCCATAAAGGATGTAGGGACGCAGGTCGACGTGGCGGCCTTCCAGTCTGTCCTCCACGAGCGTCGGCACCCGGGAAAGCGCCAGCGTGGGTTGGGCAATGTAGTTGCGAGGCTTGGCAACAATCTTGGCCGCGAACTCCTCGCGTTGCTCGGCTGTCGAGTGCGGGCCGACCAGCATTCCATATCCCCCTGCCTCATTGGCCGATTTCACCACCAGCTTATCGAGGTTCTGCAACACGTGCTGGCGGTCCGAGTCGCGCCAGCAGAGAAAAGTCGGGACATTGGGGAGGATGGGATCCGCGCCCTCGTAATAGCGAATCATCTCGGGCACGTAGGCGTATACGACCTTATCGTCGGCCACGCCGTTGCCCGGAGCGTTGGCCAGAGACACGCGCCCGGCGCGATAAACCTCCAGGATGCCGGGAACTCCCAGCAGGGAATCCGGACGAAACGCGTTCGGGTCCAGGAAATCGTCATCGATGCGGCGGTAGATCACGTCCACCCGGCGCAGGCCCTTCGTGGTGCGCATGCAGACCCAGCTATCCTCCACTACCAGATCGCGGCCCTCGACCAGTTGAATCCCCATCCTTTGCGCCAGGAAGCTGTGTTCAAAATAAGCCGAGTTGCACATTCCCGGGGTCATCAAGACCACCGTAGGGTGGTCCGCCGCGCGGCTGGGGGCGATGGATTGTAGCGTCTCCAGCAGCTTGCTTGGGTAGATGTCCACCGGCCGCACATGCAAACCGGCAAAAACCCGTGGGAAAGTCCGCTTCATCATGTCCCGGTTTTCCAGCACGTAGGAGACGCCGGAGGGGACGCGGAGATTGTCTTCAAGAACGTAAACCTGGCCATCGCCGTGGCGCACCAAATCCGTTCCCGTAATGTGGCACCACACCCGGCCGGGAGGGTTAATGCCCCGGCACTGGGGACGGTAAAACGCAGCAGACTTGATAATCTCCTCGGGAATGACCTTGTCTTTGAGGATCTTCTGGTCGTGGTAGATGTCGTCGATGAACTCGTTCAAGGCATGGATACGCTGTTTCAGGCCTCGCTCAATCCAGTCCCACTCATCGGCGCGCACGATGCGCGGAACCAAGTCAAAGGGGAAAATGCGTTCGGCGCCGGCCGAATCTCCGTAAACATTAAAGGTGATGCCCATTTGCAGAAGCAACGCCTCCGCCACCCGCTGGTAGCGCAACAACTCGCCGTCCTCGAGAGATTCGATGGTTTCCAGGAGCAAACGAGCCTCCTCCCGGGGTTGACCCTGGGAGTCAAACAGTTCGTCGTGGAAACCTTCCACCTGGTAGGAACTAACTTGCATCCTCACCTCTCCGCCGCGGGTTGCACGGTCACGATTCCGGTCCGCAAATCCCAAATCAATGGGTTATTGATTGAAGGAGTACATCAGGGGGAGGAACGGATTTCTGCCCCCTCGCCGGCTTCGTGGCGCCCTGATGCCCAAGTTCAAGACTGACGCGGCAACGGCGTGCGTGTCAATAGCAGGAGCTATGAATTCTTCGTATGGTTTGCAGAAGCCTTTATAGTGCGTTGCTGCCAGCAATGCCGACCAACCACCGCACCGGCAGCCAAGGAACTAAACTGGATAGTTATAAGTCCAAAGGTATCCCCAATGTGAGCGCAAGTGGCAATATGTGCGTTGGTCGAAATGGTGGACCTGGAGAGGTTCGAACTCTCGACCTCATGACTGCCAGTCATGCGCGCTCCCAACTGCGCCACAGGCCCACGTCTCGTTCAGGCTTAATTATATGTAACATGCGGGGGAAGGACTGTCAACCATAGTCAGTGCGCGGGTTACTTGTACTCAGAACTATTCTGATAGATAATAACCTGCATTCCTGATTGTGCTCCAGGGGCGGGGCGCCCAGATGAATTGTCCACGTTGCCATGCCGAAGCTTCGGAAGACGCTGCCTACTGTCTGAAGTGTGGGGTTTCGTTGGCTTCCGATAGCGCGGCGGTGACGCTTGCACCAGGCAGCGATCCCGGGGCCACCCAAGCTCTGCCCAAGCGCAAAGCCGAAGTCTCGGTGGGGGTGTTATCCCCACCGCCGGCGAGCGGTTCGGGCAGGGCGGACAGCGGCCAGACACCCAGCGCCAACGAGGGGGACCCTTTCTCCCTGGGTCCCGGCACAAGCTTCGGCGCGCGGTACCGGATCGAGGCCCTCCTGGGGGAGGGCGGCATGGGGCGCGTCTATAAGGCGACCGACCTGGAATTAGGCCGGGTCGTGGCCTTAAAGCTGATAAATCCTACCCTTGCGGCCGATCCCGAGGCGCTAATGCGCTTCAAGCAGGAACTGCTGCTCGCCAGCAAGATCTCCCACAAGAACATCCTGCGTATTCACGACCTTGGCGACGTGAACGGGGTGAAGTTTATCTCCATGAACTTCGTGGAAGGGGAGGACCTGCACCACCTCTTGAAGCGGGAGCACCGCCTTCCGATTGACCGGGCCACTGATCTGGTCCGCCAGATCTCGCGCGCCCTGGTGGCTGCCCATCACGAAGGCGTGATCCATCGCGACCTGAAGCCGCAGAACATCATGCTGGACCGCACCGGCCAGGTCTACGTCATGGACTTCGGTTTGGCGAAATCCCTGGAGAAGACCGCCGTCGGAATGACCCGCAGCGGGGACGTGCTGGGAACGCCGCGCTACATGGCTCCGGAGCAGGCGGAGGGCAAGCCCGTTGACCGGCGTACCGACCTTTACGCTCTGGGCCTGATTGCCTACGAAATGGTGGCCGGAGAGACCCCCTTTACCGGCGACTCGGTTTTTCACGTCATGTACCAGCGGGTTACGCAGAAACCGAAGGATCCCCGCGAACTCAACCCCGGCATTCCGGAAGGCCTGGCCCGGGTGATCCTGCGCTGCCTGGAGAAAGACCCTGCATTGCGTTACCAGAGCGCGCAGGAAATCCTGATCGATCTCGACACGCGCCGCAGCGCTTCGGGACGAATCAGCCAGGGTGTTGCGGGCGCCGCACTGGAGCCATCCCTTTCCTCGGCAGCTTTGCCCTCTGCGCCAGCCGGCGGTTTTCGCCTCTCGAAGCGGCGGTGGATGCTGGCGGCTGGCTTGGCGCTAGCCCTGCTGGTGGCTGCCGGAGTAGCGTTGCGGCTTCGCGTTATCGGCCGTTTCTCTTCCGGCGCGGCCGAGTCCGGCATTCCACCCAGTTCGCAGGGGAAGTACGTCGCCGTCCTGCCCTTCCGAGTGCTCGGTGATCAATCATCCTTAGGCTATGTGGCGCAAGGCCTGAATGAAGCCCTGTTCACCAAACTCTTCCAACTGGAAGGCGTGCACGTGGCCGCCGACAGTGCCGTGGATAAGGTGGACAAGAGCCTGCCGATCAAGACCATCTCTCACGACCTGGGAGTGAATCTGCTGGTGGGGGGAACCGTGCGTGGCGCGGCCGGGAAGGTGGCCATCATCGTTAACCTGCAGGACGCTGCCGGCAACCTGGTCTGGACGAAGGAATTCACCGGCGACGAGCAGGACTTGCTCGCCCTCGAGGATCACATCTATTCCGAACTGGTGGGTGCGTTGCGCCTGCAAGGGAGTGGGGCGCCCTCGCCGCATCCTACCGAGAATATGGCGGCCTATGACCTTTACCTGAAAGGCCGGGAATTGATGCACCAGGAACACACCTCCGCCAACTACCAGGCGGCCATTGCAAACTTCCAGCAGGCTCTCAGCCAAGACCCCAACTTCGCCCTCGCCCAAGCCGGCCTGGCGGAAGCCAGCCTGGCCATGTACGGTGAGAACAAGGACGGATTCTGGGCGGAGAAAGCCCTGCATGCGGCCGAGATGGCGCGGCAACTGAACGATACGCTGCCGGAAGTGCACGTGGCCCTGGGCAGCGCCTATAGCGCCACCGGCCGCTCCGCGGAGGCCATCCAGGAACTGGAGCGCGCCGCGCAACTGGCGCCCCGGTCCGATGAAGCCTTCCGGCGCCTGGGCAAGGCCTATCTGTCCGCGGGGCGGAAAGACAACGCCATCGCCGCCCTGCAAAAGGCCGTACAGATTGACCCGTACTACTGGGTCAACCACGACCAGTTGGCCATCGCTTACGACACGCTGGGCGATTACCAGAAGGCGCAGCAGGCTTTCCAGCAAGTGATCCAGTTGGAACCCGGCAAGGCCATGGGGTATGAGAACGTGGGTCTGATCTACATGCAGGAAGGGAAGTACCACGACGCTATTCCGGCGCTGGAAAAGGCGCTCCAGATTGAGCCCAAGTTCCAACACTATTCCAACCTGGGTTCGGCGTACTTCTTCACGCAACGCTACGAGGATGCGATCAGGACTTTGGAGAAAGCCGTGGCGATGAGTCCGAATCAGGAGGCAGTGGTGGGAAACCTGGCCCAGGCGTATCTGTTCGCCGGGCAAAAGGACAAGGCCCGCGACACGTTCAATCAGGCTATTGAACTAGCCAACAAGGAGCTGCAGGTCAATCCGCGCGATGCCGATACCAAGGCCGACCTGGCGCTGTTTTACGCCTACCAGGGGCAGACCGGGCAGGCCCTTCAGTTCATCCAGAACGCCCGGTCCCTCGACAACGCCAATCCGCAATACGCTTATAACGAGGCGATTATTCAAGGGTTGGCGGGCAAGCCCGACCTGGCTTTGAAGTCGCTTCGCGAGGCCCTGCAAGGCGGCTTTCCGGCTTTGCAAGCCGCCAGCGACCCGCAACTCAACTCCCTCCAGGGGCAGGCCGCCTTCAAGCTCCTGCTCGCCCGATTCGGCGGGAAGAACTAGCCGGCTACGATCTTTTCCTGTTTCCGCCCCACCAGCATCAACCCCATCAACGCCAGACCCATCATGAGGAGCGGAAGGGCGAGTGGTTCAGCCACGCTGACCCCACTCACGGGCATGCTCGACAGCGCTACCCCGTCTTCCGCTATGAAGAAGGCCATGTAATTGGGAATCGACGAGCCTCCGGAAAAGGTCACCGTTACATTTTCCCCGAGAGTCAACGGAGAGTAGGCATCGCAATTGTTGCTGGTAAGGTTGCCATCGGTATTAACGCAATCGATGGTCTGGCCCACCAAGGCGCTGTTCACGATGAACGAGAGATCCAGCAAACTAATGGGCCCACCCGTTTCATTAATGAACGGCAGGCAGGCATTATTTCCGTGCAGGCTGTTCGGGATTCCCGTGCTGGAACAAGACTCCCAACTAACCGTGTAATCCGTGCCCGGAGTCTGGATGATATAGAAAGATCCCTGTTGCGCGGGAGAGGGGTCAAAGATCAGGCGTATGTCATTCGCGGACGCCGACCGCACAAACACCACACAGGCTGCCAGCAACAAAACTACACGGAGATACTTCATGGGGATACATTTCCTTTCGCGATGCTAATTAATTCTCTGCCACCGACTCGCGCCGGCGGCGATTCTACATCGACGTGCCTTGCTGCTTGTTGTGCTTTTAATGCCACCAATAAGGGCTTCTCACGATGCGGTAACAACCCACCACCGACCATCCTGCTATGCCTGGATGTTTGCAAACCTTTAGCAGATTGCGCAGATAGCAGGAGCTGCCCTAAGGATCTGAATTATAGCACTTCGTTATCTATGCAGCACCCCAAATTCCAAACTCAAGGAAGAATAAAGATTTGTCATTCCTTGAAAACAAAGGCGCTATTTCTTAAGTGAAATTGCGCAGCAGACAATCTCAAGCATCCGAGAGGAAAATCCTTTCCACTAATGACAAATAGTTTGCAACATTCTGCCGCTGGTCAAACCACAACGTAGCAAAAACCAACTCTATCCTCAAACCAGCACAGGGACTTCTACCGACCCGTGTACCGACACCTACGAGGCCGACAAAACTATTCACCCGCTTCCTTTTGTTTTCCGCGGTATGTAATGCCTTGGCCCCAGTTCCACGGGTAGGGATCAAGCCAATCGATCCTCTCGCCTGACCCCCGCCTGGCCACGATGTCTTGCACTACTCTCAGCGTCTCCTCCACCGACCTGTGCCCGTCGTCCATGTCCACGGTGCCGTGGCCGGGCAGGAGGATGTCAAAACGCACCGCCTTGCCCTCCGTTGCAAAATCCGCCAGCTTGCTGAGAGAGGCCAGGTATTGTCCCCAATCGGCGTACGGATTACCCATCCAGGCATGGCGACCGTTATGCAGCGCGATATCGCCGGAAAACAGGATGTGCTTTCCATTCCGATAGAGGTAATAGCAGGTCGCCCCCGGTGTATGTCCCGGCGTCCAGATGGCGTGAAGGGTGACACTACCGAATACCAGCGCGTCACCGTCGTAGACATGCTGGTCCACGGGCGAGGGCGTGCAGTGGCCCTGCGCCTCCGGCTCGACCCAGGTGGCGACCAGGGCGTTGCAGGTTTCCACCGGATGGGCGTCGGCATCGCCCACCATGATCCTCGCGCCCCGCGCCCGCCACGCATGGCAGGATTGGCTATGGTCAATGTGGCAATGGGTCAGGAGGACCCACTTCACCTGCGACGGGTCGTAACCCAGCGCGCGGATCTCCCCCAGCAGACCCCCCTGCCACGCGTCGAAACTCGGATCGATCAGGAGCAGCCCCTGGCCGGTGTCGAGAAGGTAGATCTGCTGCTCCATGTCGTCCCGGCCAAGCGCGAATACTCCCTCCGTCACCCGCCACGGATAACGACGCAATTTCAACCGCCCAGCGCGGTAGTCTTCTTTGAGGCGGGCGGCCAGGGGTTCACCTGCCGACCAATCCTGGCCTGGCTTCAGTTCTTCGTAAGTACGGACGTCGATATAGGTCTCAAGCGTCGGAACCACGTGCTGTCCCCAAGGAGTCTCCACGACGACAGGGGCAAATGGGGCGCGGCCGCCCTGCGCCCATCCAAGACAGCAAGTGCCGAACAACACAGCGCATATTGTGGCGCAAAATGCAGGCACCGAACGGCATCTTCTCATCATGAATCTCCGCTTTGGGAACTCAGAATCAGTGAGTATAACGTGCCCAGCGTCTTTGGGTGGCCGTATCGCCTCAAAACCTACGTGAAAAACCGGTTTTACCGCCTGACACTATGTCACTCGACCATTTGTTTTCATACATATATCCGGAGCAACCTTCATTTTTAACATCTTTTTTTCTCCGCGGTTCTTTCTGACTCGCATTCTGCCCCTGTCGGCTAGCGCCCGCCGGTCCGTTCCACCTGGCGTTACTGATTCTAAAAAACTTATCCGGACATCCCTGTGATCCCTAGTCCCGCACGACGCCCCGGCCCTACCCCCTAATCCCTAATCCCTAATCCCTAATCCCTGACTCCTGATCCCTGACTCCTGACTCCTGACTCCTGATCCCTGACTCCTGATCCCTGACTCCTGATCCCTGACTCCTGATCCCTGACT
>DATJVT010000295.1:0-14648 GCA_035501695.1 Terriglobia bacterium
GCGTGGATGAGCGGGTTGCCAACCTGCAAGCCGAACTGGAAACCGCCAGCGTGGCCAGGGCGCAGAGCGAAGAGGCGATCACCCTGGCTTCCCAGCGGGCGAGAGAACGGCGCGTTGAGTTGGACCATATCGCACAGGAGCTCGCCGACGCCCAATCGGCCGTCCGCGCGCTGGAAGAAAGAACCCGCGCGGCCGAGGCAGAATCGGCCCGCCTCCTGGCCACCTCCCGGGACTTTCTCAACCGTCTCGCCCGGCTGGCCCAACAGACGGAGACCTGGCAGCAGGAGAGCACGCGGCTGGCGCAAGAAGCCGAGGCTCACCAACTCCGCCAACAACAACTTCAGGTCGAACTGGCAGGGGCACGCGAGGAACTCCGAACTCTGGAGGAGGAATCTCGATCCTACCGCTCGCAGCGCGACGCCCTGGGCCCGCGTGTTGACGCCGCGCGTACGGAATTGGAAGCCCGTCGTGAGAAACGCTCCGAGATGGAAGTGGCCCTGGCCCGGGCCGAATCGGATTTTGCTCATCACTCGCAGCAATGCCGCGATGAGTTGAATACCGAGCCCGCAGGCCTGCTTTTGGAATTGCAGCCCGATACCGTCCTGGCCGGCGAAGCCCTGCAAGTGGCGGAAGAGGAACTTCGCCACCTGAAGACCCGGATCGAGAATCTGGGGCCGGTCAACATGATGGCCCTCGAAGAGTTGCAGGAAGCGGAAGAGCGTTTGACTTTCCTCGACACCCAGCGCCAGGACCTGCTGGCCTCCATTGAAGACACTGCCCAGGCAATCCGGGAGATCGATCAAGTCTCCAAGCAGCAGTTCCTGGAAGCATTTCGAGCCATCAACACGTACTTTGCGGAGTCATTCCGGGTGCTCTTCGGAGGGGGCATCGGGGAAATGCGCCTGGCGGATGAGAATGACGCCGACAGCGGGATTGATGTAGTCGCCCAGCCGCCGGGAAAGCGCCTGCAGAATGTTCTCCTCCTCTCCGGCGGCGAAAAGGCCATGGCGGCGCTTGCTTTGCTCATCGCCATCTTCCGCTACACTCCCAGTCCCTTCTGCGTTCTTGACGAGGTGGATGCTCCGCTCGACGAAACCAACGTCGACCGGTTCACGCGCATGATCCAGCAGATGAGCCGCCACACCCAGTTCATCCTGATTACGCATAGCAAGCGCACCATGGAGATTGCCCAGGTGATGTACGGAGTCACCATGGAAGAGCCAGGGGTCTCCAAACTCGTATCCGTGCGCTTTGATGCCTTTGCCCGCGCTCCGGTTATGGTTCCAGCGTGAAGGCTTGAGGTTTACCACCTTGCCATCCTTATCCTGGATTGGGCCGATAAGCAGGAGGCCCTCCTGATGCGCCTGCTCGTAACTCACACATATCGCGTGACCCGCTCGGTTCTCCCCTGCTGTTGGGGGTAGCAACCTGACAAACCCGCACTTTTTCCGTTGACAACATGGGGCGATGCTTTAGAATGTCATAGCCCTAAACCAACATCATGTCATCCACAAAACAAAACGTGTTGCTGCAAACGTATCTGCCCGGCATCAAGCTCTTTTCGCGAGGCAAAGTCCGGGACGTCTATGAACTTGGCGACAAACTGCTGGTTGTTGCCACCGACCGCCTGTCGGCCTTCGACGTCGTGATGGGCGAAGGCATTCCCGACAAGGGCAGGGTGCTGACACAGCTTTCCTGCTTCTGGTTCAATCTCATCAAGCCCGGGATCCCCCATCATTTCATAACGGCCCAAGTGGCAGAGTACCCGGCAGAATTGCGCACCTTCGCGGACCAACTGGAAGGAAGATCGATGCTGGTGGAGAAAGCGCAGGTTTTCCCCATCGAATGCGTGGTGCGGGGATACCTGGCGGGCTCCGGCTGGAAGGAGTATCGGACCTCGGGAAGCGTGTGCGGCGTCAAGCTTCCCGCCGGCCTGCAAGAGTCTTCGCGGCTGGAGAATCCCATATTTACCCCCGCCACCAAGGCGCAGACCGGCCACGATGAAAACATCACGTGGGAGGAGATGGTTGCGGTGGTGGGAGAAGGGCCTGCCCGCAAACTACGTGAATTGAGCATGACCCTCTACAGCAAGAGCCGGGAATATGCTGAGGGACGGGGCATTATTATTGCAGACACGAAGTTCGAGTGGGGGCTCAAAGACGATCAGATCATCCTGGTCGACGAAGTGCTGACTCCCGACTCTTCGCGCTTCTGGCCTCTCAAGGAATACGCTCCCGGGAGGTCCCAGCCTTCGTTTGACAAGCAGTTCGTCCGCGATTACCTGGAATCGCTGCATTGGAACAAGCAACCCCCGCCGCCTCCCCTGCCGCCCGAGGTGGTGGAGAGGACGAGTGAAAAATACCGCGAAGCCTATCGCCTGCTGACCGGCGAATCGCTCGGCTAGGCTAATGCGAGGCAGCTTGCGGGCGCGCCATGGTCACCTGGATTTGGCTGGATTACATTCTCGGCGGCATCGTTGTGGCTTCCGTCGTCACGGCCATCATGAAAGGATTTGTCCAGGAACTCATCTCCCTGGCCTCGGTTCTGTTGGGGCTGGGAGTGGCGGCTTTCGGCTACTCTCGCGCCGCGCTATGGTTTGACGACCTGACCAAATCCCATGAGATTGCCCTCGGCCTGGGGTTCCTGGTGTTGTTCCTGGGCGTCGTGCTGGGGGGCGCGGTGGTTAGTCTGGTGGCGCGGAAGCTCATCAAGACGGCCGGGATCCAGTGGTTTGACCGGTTTCTGGGCGGGATCTTCGGCCTGGTCCGCGGGGTGTTGATTGACGCCGTCCTGATCATGGCAATGTTGGCTTTTTCAATTAAGCCTGAAGCCGTGCGGCAATCGGACTTGGCTCCCTACGCAACTACCGGGACACGCATCATCGCTCTGGTCATGCCGGCCAACTTGCGGGCCCAGTTCCACCTCGGTTTCGACAAGTTTAGAGACGCCGTCGTTCAGAACGACAAGGGATCGGCCAAATAACAGCGCGCGGATCCCATATATCCCGATCCATGGGAGTGCTCCAGTGAAAGATCAACTTGAATCCCTCGTTAACCAGATGATCGACCGAGGGATTCTCTACACCGACGCGGTGACAGAATTTGAGAAGCGCTTTATTAAACGCATATTGGAAAAGAACAACGGCAATCATTCCAAGGCCGCAGTAGCCCTCGGCATTCATCGCAATACCCTTAGCAGGAAAGTGGAAGACCTCGGCCTCGACCACAAGCCCAAGCGGCGACCGATTCCCGCGCGGTGACCCGCTAAAACGTCCTGCCAGGCACCCCTCCCCTTCTCGGGGCTCGCGGATGTGCACGCGTACCCTCACAGAAGACCACATTGACAAGAGGAATCGGCGTCGTGCCCGGGGAGAGTGTGAAGCGGAGTTCGCAACCCGCTATAACGTGAAGGGAGGGCAGGGCCTCCGATGAAAACCGATGGCCCTGCCCATGGAAGACTCAGCTACTCCTCAGGTCCATTAGTGAGTCTTATGAACGGGCTTACCGGCCGGCTTGTCCGGGAGGTCCGAAGTAACCTCTCCCGCCAGCGTCAGGATCATACTGGGCGTGGCGACATAGGAATCAATCGTTCCTTTGAACAAAACCGAGTCACCCTTTTGCAAATTCTTGACGTCCGGCTGGGAGGAGTCTTTAAGTTCGATGTCGTATCCACCCGCCGCCTTGGTCTTTTCCAGAATGGCGATCCGCACCAGGTACTGGTTCGCATCCGTCCCTTTTTCCACGCTCGCTACGGTGCCACCAAAATTGGCAACCGGTTGGCCCTTGATCCCGTCCCACTGCTGCTGGGCGGTTTCGCCCCCCAAGGTCAGTGGATAGGTCAATGTATTAAAAGCATCGATTGTGTTGTTCCCGGTCTTGGCGGGAGCTTCGGCGTGAACGACCTTAAAGCCATCGGGCGGATTGGGAGAGCCCGCCGCTTGGGTAATAATGTCGGGGAGCCCGGTGTCCGTTCCGTGATATTTGATGTAAATGCCCTTCAGGAACTTGTTAATGTCGTCCGCCGCAGGATTCTTGGCGGCTTGGGCGAGGGCCACGGCACGGGCTATGTACCAGATCGCGTGGTCGTCATCCGGCGGGGTGGAATAGTGGTAAGCCAGTCCCAGCCGGTAAAACGTGTAAACTTCGCTGGGGTTGTCGGCAATGGCCGCCTGGAGCGAAGTGATAGCCCCCGGGTAGTTCTTGCCTTGGAGGGCCACGAAGCCTATGGCGCCATTGAAAAGAGCCCGCTTGGGATTAACGTACTGCTTGAACTGGTCGTCGGTCACATTGGCTGGCTTTTGGAACTTCTGGAGCACATCCAGCCCGTGGCGGGCGTCACTCTCCGCGCGCGAGAGTTCGGCAGCCTTGTCGGTATCGGTATCCTTGAAGGTAAAGGGGAATACGTAGGCAAGAAAGGCCAGTGCGTCCAGATTGTCGGGATCGACTTCCAATACCTTCTTTGCCGCTCCGATGGCCTGATCGCTTTTGCCTTGCGTAAAGTAGGCCTGCATTTCCGTCAAATAAGCACCCGACTTGAAATCGGAGTTTGCGAATTTTTGCAGAAACGCTTCGGCGAGGGCTATTTTCTTGTCCGGGTCCGTAGCCGTTGCCATGGCGTTGTACGCGTCGTACTCTTCCCGGCTCTTCCATTGTGGCGCCTTCGCTGCTTGGGGCGGCGCCTGCAGCGGGGCCATGACGCTCAGAAGGATCGCACGGCCATAGCGGCTGGTGTGTTCGCGCGCAAAGGCGCCGGACGCAAGACTGATCAGCAGAGTGAGAGTCAAGAGCGCAGTGGTTTTCTTCATTGCGTAACTACCTCGATGGTGAATTGGTGAATCGCGGGTGACCTGGGCACACCCGTTGCCACATTCCCCGGAGGCCAAAGGGGCCTCACGTATTAGCACTGCTCGTGGGACTATCTTAATCCTCCGGATATCTCTTTCCAAATATCAATTCTTGATGGACTTTTCAAGTAAAATCGCAAACGACCTTCTTATCCCCCAAGTTCCAAGTCTCTATTGCTTGGATGCTAAAGTCCATCCGCGCGTCGGCACGCTTTGGGGCCTTCTCCTTGCGCAGGGCTTGCAGTCGTGCTTGCGCGATGAGCCTGTCCCTTTTAGAATCTCTCTCTGATGGCGGACCTTTCCCGGGATGAGCGCGTACGACAACGGGCCGAACTGGCGGCAGCGGCTTCCTCCCGCGCCGAACTGGAAAGCTGCTTTCGTGAGACCGCCAGGGAAGTGCTGGTTGGTTTGGCGCGCAATCCTCATTTGGAAGAACGCGATTTGCTTCGCCTCCTGGAGCGCAAGGACCTGGCAGACGAGGTAGTCCGCGAATTGGCTCGGCACCGCGAAGTTCGCTCGAGTTACGCTCTTCAACTCGCCTTGGTGAGGCATCCCAAGACGCCACGCCAGGTTTCCTTGCCTCTCATGAAATTCCTATATCTCTTCGATCTCTTGCGTGTTGCCCAGACCCCCGCTGTGCCCGCGGATGTCAAAATGGTGGCGGAAGAAACGATTCTCAGGAAGCTCGAAGGCGTGCCGCGCGGGGAGAAGATGTCGCTGGCACGCCGGGGAACCGGTCGCCTTGCTTCCGCCATTCTCATTTCCCCTGACCTGGAACTGATTCACGCTGCGCTTGAGAATCCGTTTCTATCTGAGGGGCACCTGCTCAAAGTGCTGGCCCGGGAGGATTTGCCACCCGCCGTTGTGGAACAAATTTCCCTCCATCCCGGGTGGTCGCACCGTTACCATCTGCGCCTGGCCCTTATCCGCAACCCCCACACGCCTTTCTCCCGGGTGTTGGTTTTTCTTCCCGACATGGCGGTCACGGACCTCAGGGACATCTGCCTGGATCACCGCATGCCCCAACCCGTGCGCAAGTACATTGAGGGCCACTGCGTTGCTCGCTTGAACAGGCAACGAGTCATCACCGCCGCTGACTGACGGCATTTGCTACGCCTACCATTTGTTTTTGAAGAAGGCTAGAATGTTCTTGTGCTTTGGGCATGTGGATAAACACTGGGGGGGCCATTTCGGTTATCTGTTGCCCGTGTCCGCAGGTCTGGCGCACGGGTGACCCTTCCTTTTCCCGAACGCCACCGGTCGCGGTCAACTTATAGTTCAATTACAGCCACCCATGGGGGATTCATGTCCATCGACCGATTCACTAAGTTCTTCGCGGGGCCTTCTCCACACCTGAGTCGCGAAGATGCCATGAAGATATTCCGACGGGATCATTTCAAATGCTACTACTGCGGCCTTGATGGGCAACACGTCTTCGAGAACTGGCTGATCCTGACCGTTGACCATGTGCACCCGCAAGCCCGTGGCGGTGGGCGGACCATGGACAACCTGGTGACCGCCTGCCAGCCCTGTAATCTCATCAAGGGCAAACGTGTCTACAAGTCGCTTCTGGAAGCGAAGGAATACGTTCTCGCCAAACGTGAGGAATGGCGGCAGCGCTTTCAGGAGCAGGTCAGGCCCCGGTGACAGAGCGGAGAGAAATGCGATTGCCAAATCCCGGGCGCCTCCCCCCACCTCCCCGTTTTGTCTTGACCCGCCGCACCGATACCGGCGTGTTATCTCCCATCGATTCGCTCTCTCCCGCCTGGTCCGAGACCATGCGCTTGCTTTTTCGTCCTGTCATCGGGCGGCGTTGGATGGCCTTGAGCGTGGTGTGCCTGTTCCTGGGTGGAGGGACATCGACAGCGGCATTCCAGTGGGGGTTCGGCGCGCTTCCCGTCGACCTGCACGCGACGGAGTGGATTCTCCGCGCCCGCGCGGCCATCGCCCAGCACTGGAGCTTGACTCTTCTGGCATCTGTCCTCTCTCTTTTGCTGGTTTTAGGGCTGATTTACGTGCGGTGCGTGCTCCGCTTCGTGCTGATCGACGCCGTCGTGAAACAGGAGGTAACGATTAGAGCCGCCTGGATAAACCTGAAAGCATCCGGGCGCTCCTACTTCCTGTGGCTGTTGGGAGTGGTGGGTGCAGTCACTGTTTTGATCTTCGGAGCAATTGCGCTTTCGCTTCGTTATCTCGCACCCCTGCGCGATGGCGGCCGTGCGTGGTTTGCATCCGCGCTGCTGGTGGGGGAGTTGGTTGCTGTGGTGCTCCTCGGATTGCTGGTCACTGTCCTCATCATGCTGACGGATGATCTTGCAGCGCCGTTAATGTACGCGGAAAGGATCTCCCTCCCCGCGGCGTGGAGAACTGTGGCCATGATATCGCGCCGCGACCCCGGCACGCTTCTCTTTTACGTCGTCCTGCGCTTTGCCGTCTCCATGGGGATCAGCCTGGCGGTCCTCTCCGTTCTATTTCCCGCCTTGATGGGGCTTTCCTCCGGAGCACTCGTCTCCGCCGCCCTGGTGATTCTTACCCTGCGCGTTGTAGGCCTGGCGTGGGCCTGGAATCCCGTTACGGTGATTCTCGCCGTCCTGGCTCTTGGGGTCTTCACCGCAATCATTTTTGCCATACTGAGCGTGGTCGGCATGCCCGGCCAGGTTTATCTTCAGAATTATGGCGTCCGCTTCATCGGTTCGCGTGTCCCGTCCCTGGGAGTTCTTTGTCGTGCATCCAGCCCCTGGCGCCGGCGGGGATGAACCCGGCCTCTGGGGCGCCGAATGGTTCGGCCAAAAGCGGTTGCCGATGGTAGAATTCTCTTTATGTTGCGCAATGGATCGCTCGCCTCGGTGGGCGTGCTGGTGATGCTGGTTGGCGGCTGTCCTAAACGCCAGGCGCCTCGCAGTGTGGTGGTCTACGTCCCGGCCCGGGTGCCCGCGCACGCGGCGGCAGCGCCGCCCCCCGCCTCAGAGCCACAAGTTTTGGTGATTGAGGAACCTGCGCCTCCCTCCGAACCGGAAGAGGCTCCCCCGCCTGAAACGGCAGAGACGGAAAAGAAGAGCACCACGGGAAACCGGCGAGGCGGCAGCCACCCGGCCCGGCCGGCCGTCGCGCCGGCGGGACCCGACGAGACTATGCCTCCTGAAGCCCTTGAGCCCGCCCCTGCGGAGCTCCCTGCCCTCGAGCCGCGAGAAAGTTCCGCTCAGGCGACTGAACTGCATGACCGCTACCTGAAATTGGAGCAGGACATCAGCGACCGCCTGACGCGATTGAAGGGCGCGCAGCTTTCGAGCAATGAACGCAAGACTCTGGACGACGCGCGCACTTTCTTTGAACAGGCCAACCGCGCCATGGCAAGCGGTGACCTTCCCCGCGCCCTGAACCTGGCGCGCAAGGCTTCCCTGCTGCTGGCCGCATTGGAGTGATGTCCGGGGACCGCACCACCCCGGTGGATGCACCCCCAGGTGATCTTTGGCCGCCAGTCCAGGCAGGGCCGTCACGCAGAGGTTGGTGAAGGAGAGTCGATGGCACACAAAGGGGCAGTGGTTATTACGGGGGCGTCAACAGGGATTGGCGAAGCCTGTGCCCTGCACCTGGACACCCTGGGATTCCGCGTCATTGCGGGAATCCGCAAGGCAGCGGACGGAGAGTCATTACGGCGACGAGCCTCCGCCCGGCTGGTTCCGGTTCGCCTGGACGTCACCGACCAGATGGAGATCTCCGAAGCCGTGCGCCAGGTCAGTGAGGTGTTGGAAGGCGGAGCGCTGGCCGGACTCGTGAACAACGCCGGCATTGTTGTGGGGGGGATGCTGGAATTCCTTCCCCTCGACGCCCTTCGCCGCCAGTTGGAGGTGAACGTCATCGGCCAAATCGCCGTCACCCAGGCTTTTCTACCCCATCTGCGCAAGGCGCGCGGCCGAATCGTAAATATCGGCTCCCTGAGCGGCTTGATCTCCAGTCCCTTTACCGGCGCCTACGCCGCGTCGAAATTTGCGCTGGAAGCCTTGACCGACGCGCTGCGCATGGAACTACGGCCCTGGAACATGCACGTCGCCTTGGTGGAACCGGGATTCATTCAGACCTCCATTACGCGGAAATCGCTGGACGCGGCGGAGGAGCTCCGGGCGGGACTTCCCCCGGAGGCCCTCCAATTATACGGACCCGCAATGCGCACCGCGTGCGACGCCATTGAGCGCGAGGCCGCGCAGGGATCTTCCACGGCGGTGGTGGTTAAAGCCGTCGTGCATGCGCTCGCCGCCCGCCGCCCTCGCACGCGCTATATCGTTGGCCCCCGCTCCCGGTTCCAGGTCGGCTTGGGCAGAGCGCTTCCCGACCGCTGGCGGGACACCTTCATCGTCCGGCACCTGGGACTGAAGTAACCGGATGGATCATTCGTGCCGACCCGGTTGCGGAGTCAGGTTTTACGAAGCCCTTAATGGGTTGTTCGCCATCACGAATAATTACAAACTCGTCCGCGGTTAGATCAGCCTTCTGGGTTTTGATCGTGCTCAGGGCTCCGTTGCCCGCCACGACCAGCACCATGTGGGCAGGATCGAGCGGGTTTTTGGCAGCGAAGATCAGGCCTTCCCGCTCCGAGGCGTGTGTTTCCCCATTTATCCTGAAAGCTGCCGAATTGTAACTAAGGCCGAGCCTCTGCGCCCAGAGGGAAAGCGCCGAGTTCGCTTCCGGACGCCCTACAAAAACCACATCGCAGTGTCGGAGCAAGTCCTCCGGCGCTTCGAAATCCTTGTAGATCCGCACCCGGCTTTCATAGCGGTCCAGGAAGCGGTTCTGGATCTGCTCGGCGGCGTAGCGGTTCGCGCCCGCCTCGCGCGCCGTGCCGTAGACAATAACGGCGGAAGCCAGGCGGCGCATGATGTCTCCGGCGAGATAGGCGGGGCCCGCGGGCGGGTCAATAGGATCCATAGCCGCGCCGGCCTTGGCAAGGAATGACTGCCCCGTTACGGGCCGGGTGGTATAGGCGGCGAAGTAATCGTTCATCATTTTGAGAAAAGCGTCGTCGCCCATCCGGCGGCGCAGGGAATCAAGAAACAGGACGCCGCGCACCCGCTCCCGGCGAAAGTGGTTTTCAGGTGCATCCGGACTCAACTCCAGGCCGCGCCAAATGGCCCGCTGAGCGTCAATCGCCTCCTCAGGATCCTTGGCCTGAAGCACGGAGCGATATTCGGCTGAGCCGGCGACAAACCAAACGTCAGCATCGGAAGCGGGCAAGATCCATCCCTTCCACAGGCGACCCTCATAAGATGGGGGATCGGCCCCCTCGCCCGTCTGCCGTCCGGCCGGCTCCTGCATTGCCGAGCGGCGGGCCGTTTCGTTCTGCTGGATGGCTGCTCGCAATGCCTCGGTAGGTTCCCCGGCAAACAGGTAATAACCCGAAGGATAAAGGCCATCGTCTTTGGCATAATCCCAATTGTGGGGTAACCACTCCCGCTGATTAGGCTTGCCGAACGCGGCCCAAACCATGAGGTGGGAGGCCATATCGGAGGTCGTTACTTTGGCGTCCATGGTGCTACTGCTGACCAGTGGCGCGGTGCGGAACGCCAGGAACCCAAACTGTTCGTCGATGCGGCCGCGAAAATCGCGGTAGAGTTTCTGCCACGCCAGGTCGCGCGGTCCCGGAACATAGGGAATGTAGTCAGGGTCCCCTTGCGGATCCGGATAATTCTCCAGGCGAACACTCAGGTCCTTGGCGTTGTTATCGCCCCAATAGAAACCCGGAGTGTCTCCAAACCATTCGTTCTTCGAGCTGCGCCAAAGGCGGGTGTGATGGGTGCCGAGGTCGTATATGGCAATTTCGTTGGTCTTGGCATCGCCGATGATCCACTCATTAGTGTAGAGCCCATTGTTGCCGGTGCCAAGGTAGCGAACCACCCCATCAATGTCGCTACTGTATTGGATCGCCATGCGGGCCCGGAACGCCACCGGGGTTCCTTGAATATTGAATGGGGTCTGGTCGATGGTCGTTTCGGTAACGACCACGCCGGCATCGTTCTGATACCAGTCCGTACCGCTCTCAATCCCACCCGGATAGCTCTGGATGAGTATGCGGTGGCCGGACGCGGGCTTGATATCAAGCCAGACATTGGTCTGCTCGGCGAGGTCCAGCGGCCACCAGGTGACGTGCCCGATCACCATCTTGCCATCCGGCGTGGCCGGACCCGTGGCGGCAAAAGCGCTGCAATGGTCCCGCTTCGAATCGTGGTTGCCCTCGGCGTACGGGGGCCGGTCAAGTCCCAATCCTTCGAGCCCCGTGGGCGTGGTGGATACGGCTGCGGCCAGTTCTCCCATTTCCACGGTGACGTTTGCCACCACAATATCCGTCAAATCGATCCGGCGGCCCTGCCATCGCGCCCCGGCATCGGCGGCGCCCTCCGCAATGCCACGCATCTCTTCCAAAATTTCCCGGTCGAAGCCGCGCAGGAAAAGGGCGTTGGCCGTCGTGCGGTAATGGTCCCAATGTCCCTTCTCTCCGAGCGAGGCGGCGCAGCGCTCCAGATACTCGGGAATTTCGCGCGCCATCAAGTGCCCATGCTGGTAGCCGCGCTCATACGGCTCTCCCTCAATATGGAGGTAGATCCAGCCGGCGGCGGGGTAGCGGTAGGCGGGGCCGAAGGTTTGCACCGCTTCGCGGATGGGCCAGACGTCGGCAGAAGACGCTTCTTCCAGGCGAATGCCTTCAAACCAGGCTTTGCCGCTGAAAGCGCCGCCGTTCCCCACGGTGAGAAGAATCTGGTCGTGGGTGCGGCTGGCGACAAACCGGATGCTGAGGCGAGTCCATGGCTGCGTGCCCCCCAGCGAGGCAGAGTGCACGTCGAAGGGCATGGACGCCATCGTCAGCGTCGCTCCCGAAGCAATGGGAGAGCGGTCCAGGTCGCGTACTTCCAACCCTTCCGTGCGCGCCCAGCCGCTCAGCTCGTACTGGTGGCCGAGGGTAAGGGATACGGGCGCCAAGCGAATGCACGCGTCCTCCGAACTCGCCTCGCGCTCGATCCGGAGGGAGGGATTGCTATCGTGCAAAACCGAGGCGTCCGGCGTTGCCAAGCCGCGCGCTGCGGTCCCATCCGGGTGGGGCTTGCGGAAAGAGGATTGATACAACGGCGTGGTGGCTAAAGCCACTACCGGTACGAATAGACAGGCCGCCAGACACACGACCTGCATGCGCCCCCGCACATTCAATGCCACAGATATCAGCCCGGTGACTGGGCTGGCAGGCGAAATTTTCATCGGAACCCCCGCCCTGAATCGTACCATCCCTGGCGCGCTGATGAGAAATTCTTCTTTCCTCACAGCCACAAGGGGCGGCTGGAATAGAACGTGGCGGGTTTGTGGGGGTGCTTTTTGCGAAAGGCCAGGAATTGGCGCAGGATCACCTGGTGGCGGCGCTCGGAAGTTTTTAGCGGCTTGTGAGGCATCTTGATGAGGGCGCGTTCCACTTCCTTGACGTTCTTCGGGGAAAGCCGCCAGTCGCACTTCACCAGGGTGCGCAAATCCGCCACGCCATATCCCATGATGCGGCCTGAGCCATCCACGTAGGGGTCCACATAGCTCATCACCAGGTCGCGGATGGTGCGGAACACCGGCTTGCGGCCGTGCAGGCCCGCGTCCCGCGAGCGCGCGATGGTGCCCCACCGTCCTCCCTTCTTAAAGAGGAACAGCACATGGTCAAGCTTGTCCTGGGATTCCAGGTCCAGCAGCAGAGGGGGATAACCGTGCTGCTCCATGATGGCCGCGGCGCTGAGCGCTCCTTCCAGGCAGTGGGCGCTCCCGTGACGCACCACGCCGCGCAATGTGCGCAACGTTTCCCCCCGCTTTTCCCAGTTGTAAGGCAGCTTGCGAAGGTATTCCTGCACCTGCCTGGGCGTGCGGCAACGCTCGATGATCGCGCGCTCGGCGGGGCGGAATGCCTTCTTCGCCGGGGCCGCCGTCGGAGGATAGTTGTGGGCAACGTCAAAGCTCTTTGGAAGCACGGTCTTATTTTCTGCGGTTATGCGTCAGGTGTAAAGTCCAGTGCCTTGCCATTTCCGCCACGCACGGCATGAAGAGATCTTCGACTGGCCTAAAGGAAACCCGTGAGACTAGCAGACCAACGACTGCGCCGACGGCAACCGTCAGTTACCAATCCCTAGCCCCCAGTCCCCAGCACCCAGTTCCTAACTTTTCCCCCAGCGGTCAAACCAAAGCTGAAAACTAAAGAGCGTCCACAACGTTTTGCGATGATCGGCCTTGCCTAACCAATGTTCATTGAGCAAGCGCCGCACGAAGGTGACGTTGAACATCCCCTGCCGTCGCATTTTATCTTCCTCCAGCGTTTCGTCGACCAGGGGCCGCAATTCATTACGCATCCAACTGGCAATGGGGACGGAGAACCCGCGTTTCTGGCGGTAGACAATCTCCTTGGGCAGCCAGCGTTCCACGGCCTTCTTCAGGATGTACTTGAGCTGGAAGCGCCGGACCTTGAGGTTACCCGGCAACCCTTCGGCAAATTCGATCAACCGATGATCGAGAAACGGCGTGCGCATCTCCAGCGAGCACGCCATGCTGGCGCGATCGACCTTCACCAGCAGGTTGTCTTCCAGGTACAGGCGAAAATCCAGATAGAGCATTTCCGAGACGGTCTCATCGAAGCGCGCGCCCTCCAGCACCCGGGCCAGGGGAGTGAAGATTTCGCTGCTGGGCGGCCGCGGTCCCGCCCAATCGGGTGAAAAGAGCTGATCGAGTTCGGTGGGATTGAACATCCCAAACCAGATGTGATGGCGTTCAGCCGGCCTCTTTTCCGCATGGCTGAGGAAGCGGCGCAGGAAGAGGCCCTTGGGAACCGCGGTGGAGGAAACGGGAAGAAAACGCTGAAGGCGGCCGAATAACTGGCGGCGCGCCACGCCGGGCAGCTTCAGGTAATAGTCCGCCAACCGCGCGCCCATGTAAGTGGGATAACCCCCGAACAACTCGTCGCTGCCCTCGCCGCTCAGCGCCACCTTGATGTGCTCGCGGGCGAAGCGCGAGATCATATAGGTTGGGATGACCGCCGGGTCCGCCACGGGCTCATCCAGGTATTCGGCCAGCATCATCAAAGCCTGGTGCATGGTGGGCTTGTCGGCGGTGAGGACGTGGTGATGGGTACGGAAGCGTCTTGCCACCAGGGTCGAATAGGGCTCCTCGTTGAAGGTCTTTTCGGGAAAATTCACGGAAAAAGAGTTGATGTTCCCGGGGCTCAACTCGCTCATGATGGCGACGATGGTGGAGGAATCCACCCCACCGCTCAGGAAGACGCCCAGGGGAACGTCGCTCACCAGGCGCGACTCAGCCGCCTGCCGCAGCTTCACGGCGAGTTGTTCCACCAGATCGCGCTCCTCGCGGGGGGTTACGGGCAGCTTCCACGGTGGGCGCAGGTAATCCTGCGGGCGCCAGTAGGGTTCGATTTGGATTTGGCCGCCTTCCACCACCATGCGATGTGCGGCGGGAAGCTTCTTGATCTCGGCGTAAACGCTGCGCGGGCTGGGAAAATGGCCGTAGAAGAAATATTGGGTAAGCGCCACGGGATCGATTTCGCGGCTGATCCCCGGGTATTCCTGCAGCGCCTTGATTTCCGATCCGAACACAAGGGTATCGCCACCGCGCCAGTAATAGAGAGGCTTCTCCCCCGCCCGGTCGCGCGCCAGCAGAAGGCGCTGGTTGCGGTCGTCCCACAGGGCGATGGCGAACATGCCGTTTAACTCGCGCAGGCAATCGGGACCCTGCTCCTCGTAAAGGTGGATGATGGCTTCGCCGTCGGAATGCGTCTTGAGGTGAT
>DATJVT010000296.1:0-4202 GCA_035501695.1 Terriglobia bacterium
TACGGTTACTGAAGAACCGATCATATTGCCAATAGCAATCCCTCCACCGCCGGAGGAAAAAGGCCCGCCTCCGATGGAAGTCGCGGTCGCCCCCCCGACAACAACTTCCCCTGGAGTTGATGAGATCACACCTGTCTCTGATGCCCCCCCTCAGACTCCCGTGCCCGAGCCTGCACTCGAGGAAGCACACACCGCTGCGGAGCTGGAAGATAGCCGGATTGAAATCGAGTTCTATTTGGAGAACGGCTTTCTCGACGAGGCTCAGGATGCACTGGCTGCCTTGGCGGGGAAGTATCCCCAGGAATCGATAGTTGCCGAATTCCGCCAAAGGCTGCAGGAACGGATTCCTGCTGCCCAGCCCGCGTTGTCGCCCGCGCAAGCTGCGCCTTCCGAACAAACGGCTGTCCCGCCACCACCGATTGAAGAGAAACAAGAAGAGAAACGGGTGGAAGTATCCCCGCCGGTGGAATTTGAACACCCTGCCGAGGTTCGCATAGTCGAACCCCTGGCAGCAGTCATTGCGGCGGAACCGGAGGTTGCCCCGCTACCCACTGCCGTGTTGGGGGAGGAAAAACCCAAGCACGAAGAGCCGCCAGTCGAAGGCGCGAAGCAAGAACCAAAGACCTCCCCCGCATCTGAACCTGTCCTAGAAGAGGAAGAGCTAGAGCACGAAGAGTGGGAGCTTCCCACCTCTTACGCCATCACGGCCCATCCTGAGGCAGCGAAGTCCGCTGTTCCTTCGCCTCCAGCAGCGGCCCCCCCGCCCCCTGCGCCAATGGTGGCGGCACCAACCTCGATGTCCCCCGTGGAGGAACTTGTTACGGTTGAAAGCCACGCAGCGGGCATGCTGGGGGATCTGGCAGGGGACATGGCTTCATCTCTGGATGGATTGTCGGCAGCCGCAATGCCTCCCCCCCCTCCAGCCGTTACATCGGTGATTGCGCCTCCTCCTCCTGCCGGCCCCGCGGCGCAACTGAGTGGCTTACTGGCGGAGATGGAGGAACCCGGTGCCGCTGCGGCCGCCAGGGGCGATCCGGAGACCCATTACAATCTGGGTGTGGCGTTTCGGGAGATGGGGCTTTTAGATGAGGCCATTGGTGAGTTTCAAAAAGTGGTGAAGGGCTCGGGCAGGGGAAATTTCCCAGTCAATTTCCTCCAGGCGTGTAGCTTGCTGGCGATTTGCTTTATGGAAAAGAAGATGCCCGCCATTGCCGTTAAGTGGTATCTACGGGCGCTGGAAACCCCCGGCCTCGACGAAGAGGCACTCATGGCACTCCAGTATGATCTGGGCTTGGCCTACGAGCAGGCGGGCGATGCCCAAAACGCCCTGGAGAGGTTCACCGAGGTTTACAGCCAGAATATCGACTTCCGCGACGTGGCGGACAAGATCCGCGAGCTCCAGCAAAAGGCCTGAAAGGCTTTCCACCCGCTGCTGCGGGGGTGACCCCTATCGCCTTGCCTGAGACCGAATTCCCGGATCGAACAAATAGATGAATCGCCTTCTGACGATCATATACATCGTGTTCTGCTTCGAGATTGGCGTGTTCCTTTTCGTCTTCCCTTGGACTTCTCTTTGGACCAGGAACTACTTTGTGGGTCACCTTCCCTGGTTTGCCGGCATCGTGCATAACTACTTTCTGCGGGGAGCGGTTTCCGGGTTGGGGTTGGCGGACATTTGGCTGGCCATCTATGAGGTGTGGCGGTTCCGCCGTGATCTGGGCTTTGTCCGCTCACGCCCCAAACCGTAGGGGATGAGTGGATGCCAGGTCTGTGAACGGCAGTGCCCACCACGAATGAAAGCGATGCACGCGGCTCACAGCGCGGCAAGAAGCAAGTCAGCGCGGGAATCCCGAATTGATAAGGGCAAAATGGAGGTGACCATGCGGCCTGATGGCCCCGCTTGGCCGCCCCTGGACGCGGTCGACATTTTGTCTTGGCCGGCGACGTAGCCGTCTCCACGGTCCCCAACCCCTTAAACTGCATTCCCCTCACGACCTCTTCCCGGATCCTACCGGACTTAATGACCGCTGGCGGGTCCTTCTCCAGGCGCCAACCTCTCCCTGCGCTTGCATTTCGGGGTTGAGGAGCGTACGATGCGCGCCAAGGTTTCACGGTAGTCGACAAAAAGTGAAGGACCAACAGGAGAGGTTATGAGGCTTCGTCTACTCGTCTTAATTTCTGTCATCGCCATCGTCGGCGTGGGATTGGCGTCCCCCCAATCGCACAAGCCATTGACCCAGGAGGAGATTCTGGAGCTGACCCGCAACTACGTTCCCAGCCAGGAATTGGCGGGTTTGATACAACAGAACGGAATCAACTTCGCGCCGAGCGAGGACTTTCTCAAGGCCGTGCGGGAGGCAGGAGGCGACGAAACGCTCATAACCGCCCTGCGCGCCGCCAAACCCGCGCGCGCGCTGAACAGCTCCGCCACGCCGGACGCAAGTGACGCCCAGATTAAGCAACTCCTAGCGCGCGGCGCCGAGCTGAGAAAGGACAAGAATTACGCCGAGGCCGAGGGCGTGTACCGCTCCGCGCTGAAGCTCGATCCGGACCGGGCGGACATTCATTTTTCCCTCGGTTATGTCCTGACCGAGCAGAAGAAATATGACGAGGCCATCAAGGAAAACCGCGAAGCCGTGCGACTGAGGCCCGGGATGGCGGCCGCGCATAATAACCTCGGCGCCGACCTTAACCATGTGGGGAAGGCGCAAGAGGCTGAGCCCCAATTCCGGGAGGCGATACGCATCCGGCCGAAGTATGCCCTGGCGCACCATAACCTCGGCAACGTCCTCGAAAAGCAAGGGAAGCTGCAGGAGGCGGCGGAGGAATATCGCATCGCCAGCCAGTTGGAGCCCGATAACGCCGGCTTCCGCGCTTCGCTGGAGAAGGTCGCCGGTCATCTACCCCCCCCTTCGCCCGGGCCGGGCCCGTCCCAGAAGTTTCAGTTGAAATTAGATTCGGTGAGGTTCTTCGAGTCGGGCAGCGATCTGACTCCCCAGGATAAAAGAAAGTACGACGTCCGGTTCAAGCGGTCATCCACGCGGATGGTAGCGTGCGAGCTGCAGATGGTACACGCGAGGCCCGACTCCCGCGTCAACTTTGACATTGAGACGCTGTGGTTCGACCCCGCCAACAACCTGGCGCACCAGGGCACTTTCCATACCTTTGTACCCGCCGGGAGCGCCGGATCGATGCACACCATAGCCTGGGGCTGCCCGGAGCATCCCTGCGCAAAATGGCTTAAAGGTGGCTACCACGTCGATTTCGTCGTGGGCGAGAAGAAGTTGGCGACGGGATCATTTGAAATCTATTGAGCCTTGGACCCCCATGGCGGAGTCCCTCGAACATTCGGGCCGGGGGAGGAGACTCTTCCGGCCAAATCCCCAGCGTGGGCCGGAGCATCAGTTCTCGTGTAGGGCGTCACAATTCCCGTTACAATCGGCAGCGATGGCAACTGATGTAGCGCCGGGCTTTAGCCCTGCATGGCGCCCTAAACCGAAGTTCCAAAAGGCTCCGGAGAGTATTCTGCTGATTTGCTGAGGGATCGGATCGCGCCACTGCCGTTCCTGCCTCCGTTCCTCATCCTCAAATAACAGCGATGCCCACGCCCGCCGCAGGTGCCATTCCACGTAGTAGGCGAGCAGGCATAAGAAAATATGTGCAGGCACCCGATCTTCGGGGTGATGCCTGTACGGACAAGTCTTCGACGGCGAGAGGTTTCATTTTTTTGACGGGATGCGGCTTTGGTACAACCGCAATGACCAGCAGGAATCGTCAGGACATGACCAGGCTGATAACATCATCACGTTGAGCGAGAGCTTTTACGAAGAGGTCAATCAGCACCCGATTCCAGTGGGGCGGCAAGTTGTAGCCGGCTTGGCCAACGCGCCCGGGTTGCTCGACTTCTATGTCTGGATCGTCTGGAAAAGTTGGACCGTGAAAGCGACTCCCGCCCGGATACCCCTCTTTGGCCCTCAGGGGTTGCAGGCCCAACTCGGTGCCGCAACCTATTCCCGGAGCAGTCGCTTTCGGCAAACGCTTCGCCAGTGGTTGGAGAGGATCAAGCTCTTCTGGCCCGAGTACCCGGTAGAACCATCCCGTGATGGCAAATTCCTTATCGTCTGCTCATCAGGTCAATCTCCTCCTATTCTTCAGGCGACCGTCTGACGCCCTGAAGACAAACTTAGATGTCAGGTTTTGAA
>DATJVT010000297.1:0-3407 GCA_035501695.1 Terriglobia bacterium
CCGCCGGGCCTGCTTACAGCCCACGGCTACGTCCGGCGGCGGGTGGACGAGATCCGGCAGCAGTTATTCCCTGGAAGCGTTGAACGTGCCCAGGCGGTGGCAAACAACCGGGCCGTGCAGGAATTTGTTCGCCGGCATTGCCGGTCGCAACGGGAGAAGAAACGGAAGATACTCGCCCTTCGGCTGATAGCGAGCATGGACCCGGACAAGGTGGAAGCAATGGTTCGCTACCCCGTTGACTTGGATCGGGTTCTGGTGGCAGCCATTCAGGCCACCCTGAGCCGGACGGCCGCGAAACACTATCCGGGAGACGAACTGGGCTATATCGTCGGCGTCCACCATGATGCCCTCGACCGATTCGGCCGGCCCCATCTCCACGCTCACGTCTTCCTCCTGCCGCAGACCCGCAACGGGCTCCGGGTCAGCATGAGCAATCACAACTGTCCGGGCCGCGACAGCAAGTTCGTAAACGTGCTGTCGGAAACCCGGGACCAGTTCTGCGAGATTGCCGCCAACCTCCTGGACGCCATGGCACCCGCACGCTACCGGAGCTTTGCCACCCAGGAGTGGGAAGACCTGGCCAAGGAAATCAGCATGAAGACTGCTGAGACGGTGGCGGAGGGCAGGCGGATGAGCCCGGAACGAACGCGGCACTATGCCATAAACACGTTCATGTACCACGTGAAGAAGACCAACCCAGCCTGGTTGCGGCAGCGGCTTGGCAAACTGAAGGAGAGGATCCAGAGGCTGTCGCAGGCGAGGCGAGCCGACTTGATTTCGGAGTTGGAGTTCATTTACGAGGGGATTGAAAGCCGCATCGCCCGCGCAGGTTTCGAGGAACGGCGCGGGCTCCTGCACAACATCCTGCCTGCTTTCCAAGCCGAGCGGGTGAGGTGCGAAACCCGCGATTGTTGCCTGGAGGTGACCCGCACTTGCCTCGTCCGATGGAGGACGGTGGGCAACCGGAGAGGTCTCATAGAGCGGCTCTTGCAGGAGGTGGACGACCGCCGGATGGCTTCCCGGATCAGCATGCTGGCCGAGATGGCCCTGATGGATTTGCACTTCGCGGCAGCCAGTTTGGCTCCCAATCCGCCTGCATGGATCCAGAGACTGGACCTGTGCGCCGAGAATGAGAGGCTTCCCAATAAGGATATGCTGGACCGGAGGGAGCCGGAAACCGAGGTGGGGCCCCCAGCACCGGACCTGGACCCTGCGGCAGCCGATTTGCGTCCCGCGCTGCCGACCCAATCGCCCACAACCGCCTCGTCAGAGCCAATCCTGCTGCGGCCAACTCCGGCCGCCCCGGCGCCGAAATGAATGCCGACAAGGGGGCCAAACAAAAGGCATGGAAGAGCGCAACCATGCGAGTGTCCTTGTCGCGCAGAGCCCGGACGGAACCTGCAAGCGGACGGTTACGATCGTTGAGTATGGCTCGCCTTTGAGATTGGCAGCCAAGCCGGGGCGCAAGCTCTTCACCGACAGGCAAGCGAACCTCTGCACCGCGAAGTTCCCCGGGGCGGTCGCCAGCCGAGTCCTCTACCTGCAGCTACGACCGGACGGACAATTCTGCTTCAGCGGGAACATCGAGGACGCCACCCTGTTCACCAGCGCCTCCCACGTCATTTCCAGAGTCATTCCTATGGTTCAAATCAATTGCGAGCATTGCGCGGCCATCGAAATTGGCAACGACCAGAGGACCACCAGAGTCGAATTGCCGCAACGAACGGATTTCCAAAGCGCCAGCTTGAAAGCCAAGGCGAAGGCCGACCGAACCGGCCGGTTGGTCCCCATTACGGTTCCCAAGCCGGGCTAAGGCCGACATTTACTTGGCACTTACGCGACTGCAGCACCAGCAGTTCCACAGGTGCGCCAATCAGCCTCCGCGAACCTGTTCTGTCTCGCTCCCCACCTAGAAAGGATTAGGTGGAAGGACCATAAACCCTCCAGCAGCGGCTTAGAATGGAGGTAGCGAAACAATGTCCGGTCTGATGCGCGAATCAAATGGCTGATATGCCCGCCAAACAAAAGAGCCAAATGCGAGCACTGTACATCCAAACTTTCTCGAAGCAGGCTCAGGTGGAAGGCGAACCGGCGTGGGCCAACCCGTTTCACGCGCAGATCTTTGGTATCTATGTTCTCGGAGAATTGAACAGCCAACCGGCCGCGCTGGTGCTCGCCCCGGGGCAAGAATTTGAATTGCCCGGAGTGGATCTTGTTTGCTGCCCAACCGAGGCCGAGATGCTCAACCGGTTCTGGGCGTTGTTCAAATCCGGGCCGCCGGAGAACCTGGTGACTTACAACGGGCGCAGATACACGATTCCCTGCCTCTACTGGCGAAGCGCGCTTCATGGCGTGGAAATCGCCAACCCGGATTTGCTGCACGACCGCTACAAACCTGGCCCGCACGTGGACCTGGCCGACGTGCTCACCTATCACGGGCTCCTGCGCATTCCAGCGCTCGCGGTCCTGGCTTCCCAACTGAACATTCCAATGCCTTCGCTGGAGGAGGGTGATGCCATTCAGCAGATGATCAACGCCGCCCTCGCGGCGCCCAACCCGGCCATGCTGCAGATGCTTGCCCGGAACGGAGTCGAGTACGCCGGCGTCATTGCCCGGATCTGCGCGCATTGGCGCAAGCAGTTGAACAAAACCGCTTATCGATGAAGTCAAAACGCAAGGGGTTCACACTGGTTGAGGTGGTGGTCGTGGTGGTTGTGGTCCTCGTCCTGGTCGCCATCGTCATCGCCCGATTCGGGCGGGTCACGGAGAACGCGCGCAATGCGGTCATCCACAACTTCCTCAAGGATTGCCGAACCGTTTATGTGCGGCTCAGCTACGGACAGCCGCCTGGCTACATCGCCACCACTAACGTGCTGTCGTTCAAGGATTACGTGGCCGGTACCACTCTGGGTGAGGTGCAGGCGCAACTGAGCGGGAATACCCTAGTTTTAAGCGAGATACCCGAAAGCATCTTCAAGGACAAGCGCACCACCCTGAGCGTCAATTACCCGCAGAACACTTATGACGGGGAGGGCGAGGACGTGTTTCTAGGGAAAGTCCTCTGGTAAGGCCAAATCCATTGCTTCCATCCGAGGCAGCGGACAGTTCGTCGCCTGGAGGAGCATTCCGTCAGCCAAGCCAAGGTCGGCTTCCCACAACGGCCATCAGGAGATTTCAGCCAGTGACGGGGATGATACCGGAGTTCTTTCGCTGGGCAGGAGTTCGTTGTCCGGGAGAAAGAAGGTCTGGCAGGAAGCGGAATAGCGGACGGCCGCCTCTGCTGGTGAACCGTCCAATTCCTGTGCCCGCTCCAGGTCGTCCGCCAGGGACTCGGGCGAGGCGACCTCGCTAAAAGGCACCGTCCGCAGATCGCGGTTGCCGTTGGCCTGCCGCAGCAGCGTCACGCG
>DATJVT010000298.1:0-8513 GCA_035501695.1 Terriglobia bacterium
GTCCAGGGAGCGCGATGCGTTCGGGCGCAAGATTGCCGACTTTGGTTTGATCAAGGAGAAGCTCGGCGAGATGGTCGCTCAGATTTACGCCCTCGAGAGCATGTCCTACCGCATCACCGGAATGATCGACTCGATGCTCAAGGGCATTGACCGGGGCGGTGCGGCCGCGCCGAAGCAAACCCTGGAGGCCTTGCAGGAGTATGCGGTCGAATGCTCCATCCTGAAGGTTATGGGTACGGAGATTCTGGGCTTTGTGGCTGACGAGGCCGTGCAGATCTTCGGCGGCTACGGATTTTGCAGCGGGTATAACGTGGAGCGCGCCTACCGCGACTGCCGCGTCAACAGGATCTTCGAGGGCACGAATGAGATCAATCGGCTGTTAATCACCGACATGCTGATGAAACGCTCTCTGAAAGGCCAGTTGCCCTTGCTCGCCGCCGCGCGGAAGCTGACGGACGAAATCCTGGGAATGGCGCCGCTCGAGGAAACGGAGGACGGCGATCCCCTGGCCGCGGAGGCACGGCTGGTGCAGGGCGCCAGGAAGGTCGCGCTTCTGGTGGCGGGAAGCGCCGTGCAGCGTTATATGCTGGGGTTGGAACACGAGCAGGAAGTGATCGGGGTGATGAGCAATCTTGTGATGGCGATTTTCGCGATGGAAAGCGCCTTGCTGCGCGCGCAGAAGCGGCTGGCACGAGGTGGTTCGCCGGAGAGCGATCCTGCCGTCGCTGCGATGCGCGTTTACCTCTACGACGCCGCGGACCGTATGGAAACAGGCGCCAGGAGAGCGCTGGCGCGCATTGCGGAGGGCGACACGCTCCGCACCCACCTCTCCGTTCTCCGGCGATTTCTGCGGCGCACGCCTCCTGATACGATTGAACTGAGGCGGCAACTTGCCGGCCGCGCTGTGGAGATGTGCAGGTATCCCTTCGAATGAGGTCAACCCATGGGCCCTGGTCGTGAAGTTGATGTGGTGGTGGTGGGAAGTACGAATTTCGATCTGGTGGTGAAGGCCGAGCGCATGCCCCAGGAGGGCGAAAGCTTGCTGGTGAACGGCCTTCAATTTTTCCCCGGGGGTAAGGGCGCCAACCAGGCCGTGGCCGCAGCGAGATTGGGAGGGAAGGTATCCTTTCTGAGCTGCGTCGGCCAGGACATCATCGGCGACTTCCTCATTCGCGACCTGGAATCGGGCGGGATCGACACCGCCTGGGTCAAGCGCACATCGCAACGCTCCTCGGGATGTGCCTTCATCATGCTCTTCCCCAGTGGGGACAACTGCATCATCGTCGATCCCGCCGCCAACCTGACATTGACTTCCGAAGATGTGGAGCGCGCGCGGGAAATCATCGAACGCGCGGATGCGGTCATGAGTGTGCTGGAAGTACCGCTGGACGTGGTAGAAGCTGCCTTTTGTATTGCGCGCAAAGCCGGCACGCTCACGGTACTGGACGCCGGCCCGCCACGCTCCCTCCCGCCGGAAATCCTCCGCTTGGCCGACATCGTCTCGCCCAACGAGACGGAGTTGGCGCAGTTGACGGGCGCCACGATTTCCGATCGCGCTTCAGCCCGCGAGGCGGCGGCAAAACTGATTGCGCAAGGGGCGGCGACCGTCATCCTGAAGTTGGGAAGCGATGGCTCCATGCTGGTGACGTCCCATGCGGCGGAACATTTCCCGGCGTACAAAATCGGTGCTGTGGATCCGACCGCAGCCGGAGATGCCTTCACTGCCGCCTTGACAATCGAGGTTGCGGCGGGGGCACAGATCGAAGATGCGATGCGTTTTGCGAATGCGGCAGGAGCCTTGGCGGCGACCAAGGTCGGGGCGAGGTCATCCCTGCCCACGCGGCAGGAGGTAGAAGACTTTGTGGCACGCTCGCCCGCCTTTTAGGACTAGCCCAAATGTGCGGCTCGCTACGATCGCCGCGGCCGCAGGATGACATTGCCCAGGAAGCCACGATTCTCGCCATCCCGGTCGCGCGCGCTCACGCTGACGCGGAAGGCGTTGGGGGGGCAGGGAACCGTCTTGTCGAGTTTCACGACCTCGCGCGGATCGACGGCCTGAAGCGTGACGTGCCCCAATTCCTCCCCCATCACGCTGTAGAAATCCGCCTGCAACGTTCCCGGAGTAAAGACCCCGAATGTTCCCTTCAAAGCCACCGTGGTCCCGTCCAGTTTTGCGGCCAGGGGTTCGCTCACCACTCCGCCCGAAGTCGGCTCGCCGCTAATGGGATTAGGCACTCGCGTAAGCGACCAGCAGAACGGGTAGGAGTATTCCTCCCCGGGTTCCAGCCGGGCATAAGGGCTCATGCCTTCTGATTCCAGAAAGTACGGAGTCTTTTCCGGATCGTCGGCTAGCACCTGGTCAAAGGGCCCGCGCGAGATGGTTCCCGGCCCGTCGTTCCAGGTCTCGATCGACGCGCCATCGGGATATTCCTGATTGGGGAAATATTTGAAGTTCTCCACCAGACCGATATTCTTCTGCCCGTTGACCACTGCATACCAACCGGCGCTGGAATCGGCCGCCGCCTTGCACACCCGGTAGAGGTAGTGGACCTTGAGCATCCGGCCGCCGTCGATGACCTCGTAGCTCGGGTGCCGGGCATCTCCATAAGGCTTGTAATAACCCTCCGGATATTTACTGTATGGGTTCAGAGGGATGTACATGTAGAGGTCGGGGTTGGGCTTGGAGGGATCGTTTGCATCTGCGCCGTCGTTTTGAATCAGGTGCCAGATCCCCCAGCGAATCTCCCGCCGGCTGATGTTGCGCATCACCTGGTCCACTTTGATCCGAGTGCTATCCGCGTACACATGGAAGGTGCGGATGAATTGGGTGCCGCTGCGGGGATCTTTGGGACTGGTCACGCGCAAGGCGACCTCGGAGGCATTGTTGGTGATGACCTCCGCCTGGTGGGTCGCGCCGTCCAGGATGTAGTAGGGGATGCTGGGCCATTCGCCGTCGTTCAACCAGCCTTCGGGTCCCGGCCAGGCCTTGTCGCCACCATAGTTCGCCCAGCCCGCCTTGAGGTTGTTTTCCGACTCCGGCAGGACCTTGCCCTCCAGGGCCTTGTTCACGAAGAAGTATTCGTGATCTCCGAGCTGAACCTGGATCGCCCTTCCTCCCAATTGGGGGGCAATGTAGAGTGCCACCAGCCCGTTGCTGAGTTTATAGACGTTCCACCGGCGGTATTGCGCTTGTTCAATCCTGGCGGAGTATCCCGCCCCCGTCTCTGCCATAATGGACCTCGTTGCAAAGAATGTCGTAACCCGTCTCAACCACCCGGCGTCGCGCGGGCCGGGCATCGAGGGAGCCGCGCCCCAGCCCGCGACAATGAACAAAAGCACCGCCACAATTAGAAAAGACCTCATTCGTCTCATCGTGTGATCCTCAAGAGTCCGCTTCTACTCTGCAGGGGGATATGAATTGCAGCGTGGATCTCCGTTCCATCCCCGTCCTGTCTCGAGTCTCCGGCCGGAGAGCTTGCCTGCGGTTTTGACGATCGCGATGCGGGAGAGCCCCCGCTTCGCGAACACCCACGGATGCCGCAAGAATCGCCTCAGGCCTCGCCGGTTCCCAGGCCGGCCAGGGTGTGGGACAATTCCCGCACCGCCGGGTAGAGGTGGCGATAGACCTGGTAGTACGGTTGATAGGCCGCGACGTTTTCCGGTATGGGCGCCAGAGAGTCCTTCACCTTGATCGCTTCCTGCGCGGACTCTTCCACCGAGGCATAAATCTTCGCCCCCACGCCTGCCAGCAGGGCGGCGCCGAGGGCCGATCCCTCCGAAGTGTGCAGGGTGACGAGCTCCTTGCCGTAGACGTCCGCCTGGATTTGCCTCCAGAAGGGGCTGCGCGAGCCGCCGCCCGAGGCGCGAATTTGATTCACCGGGATACCCAGTTCCTGGAAGATCTCGAGCGAGTCGCGCAGGCTGAAGGCTACGCCCTCCAGGATGGAGCGGATCAGGTGCGCGCGGGTGTGCGCCGCCGTCAGGCCGAACCACATGCCGCGCGCCTGGGAGTCGAGGTGGGGTGTCCGTTCGCCCATCAGGTAGGGCAGCCACAGCAGGCCGTCACTGCCGGGTCGAACCTTTTCCGCTTCGCGAATAATCAGGTCATAGGGATCGACGTCGGTCTGCCGGGCGTACCAGGATTCCACATTCCCGAAATTGTCGCGGAACCAGCGCAGGGAAAGTCCCGCGCCCTGCGTAACGCCCATGACGTGCCACTTGCCCGGAACCGCGTGGCAGAATGTGTGGATGCGCCCGCGCGGGTCGAGCTTGGGGGCGGCCGTGTACGTGAAGATGACTCCGGAAGTGCCGAGGGTGGCGGAGGTGAGCCCGGGAAGAACGATGCCGTTGCCGACGGCGCTGGCCGCCTGGTCCCCTCCACCCCCCACCACCGGCGTGCCCGCGCTCAGGCCCGTGAGCACTGCCGCCTGCTGGCTGATTTCTCCCGAGATCTCGGGGGACTCGAAGGCCTTGGGAAGGATCTGCGAGTCGATTTCGAGCGCGCTGAGCATTTCCGATGACCACCGGCGGTGGGTGACATCAAAGAGTAAGGTTCCCGATGCATCGGAAACGTCAGTGGCAAATTCCCCCGTAAGGCGCAGGCGGACGAAGTCCTTGGGAAGCAGAAAGTGCGCGGCCCGCTCAAAGATCCTGGGCTCGTTGTCGCGAACCCAGAGCAGTTTGGGCGCGCTGAAGCCGGTGAGCGCGGGGTTAGAGACGTACTGAATGAGTTTCTCTGCCCCCACCTTCCGGGTGATCCAATCGCACTGCGCCTGGCTGCGCTGGTCGCACCAGATCAGCGATGGCCGGAGCACGGAGAGCGCCTTGTCGAGCAGCACGACCCCGTGCATCTGGCCGGAGAAGCCCACGGCGGCGATGTCGTGGCCTCTCACGCCGGCTTGTTCCAGCGCCGCGCGAATAGCCACCAGAGTCGCCTGCCACCAATCCTCCGGATCCTGCTCGGCCCAACCGGGTCGGGCCATCCGCATCGGTTGGTGGTCACCCGTCGCCGCACCCACCACGTGCCCGTCGGGGCGAACGATCACGGCCCGCGTGCCCGTGGTTCCAACATCAATTCCCATCATGTATGCCATAAATCACCAATCACCAATCACCATTCGCACTCACGTCTTCACTTTCTCCCACTTTCCCGACTTGGCCGAGCGTTCGACGGTATCGAGCACGGCTTGATTGCGCACGCCGTGGCGGAAGTTGGGCTCCGGCAGTTTGCCCTCGTCGATGGCGTTGAGGAAGTCGTGGACGCCGTGGGCAAACGTGTGCTCGTAGCCAATGATGTGCCCCGGGGGCCACCACGCGCCGACATAGGGATGCTCGGCCTGCGTCACCAGGATGGTCTTGTAGGCCTGCATCTCCGAGGGGTCGGTGCGGTCGTAGAATTCCAACTCGTTCATGCGTTCCATATTGAAAGCCAGGCTTCCCTTGCTCCCGTAAATCTGGAAGGTGTTGGCATTCCTCCGGCCCCCGGCAAAGCGCGTCGACTCGAAAACACCCACGCTGCCGTTTTTGAAGCGCGCCAGGTAATTGGCGTCGTCATCCACGGTCACCTTGCCCCGGCCCTTCTGGCCTTTGGCTCCCCAGGCGCCTGCCCCTTCGGCGACCAGAGGCCGCTCTTTGATGAAAGTCGTCAACTGGCCGGTCAACGTCTGGATTTCACCGTTGAGGAATTCCGCCAGGTCCGTGGCGTGAGCGCAGATGTCTCCCAGCGCGCCGCTGCCGGCATACTTCTTCTCCAGGCGCCAGACCAGGGGGAATTCCGGGTCCATGATCCAGTCCTGCAGATAGGAGCCGTGGTAATGGTAAACCTCGCCGATCTTGCCTTCTTCAATCAAGCGCTTGGCAAATGCCACGGCCGGGACGCGGCGATAGTTGAAGTTGATCATATGCATCACGCCGGCTTTTTGCGCGGCCTTTAGCATGTCCTTGGCTTCCGCCAGGCTGTTGGCGAGCGGCTTTTCGCAGATGATGTGCTTGCCCATTTCCGCCGCCGCCAGCACCATGGGGTGATGGAGATGGCCGGGCGTGGACACATCAATGATGTCGATATCCTTCCGTTCTACCACGCGTTCCCACTCACAATCCGATTCTTCCCACCCGAACTGCCGGGCGGTCTCCTCCAGTTCCTCGTTGCACGCCTTGCCGCACAAAACCTTCATGCGCGGAACGAGATTCCCTGGGAAGAATCGCCGCACCTGCCGGTAGGCGTTGGAGTGAGCCTTGCCCATGAAACGGTGGCCGATCAACGCAACGTTAATTTCAGGCATTGTGTACCTCCAGAAAGTACGTCATTTGTCCTTTGTCACTCGTCATTTGTCCTCCGCGTTTATTGGCGCGGGAGTGCTTTCGTCATCTTGGAGCTTCGGGACCGGCCCGATCGAGCGAAAATAAGCGTTGAGTTTTGGCCCGAGCTCATCGAGGATTGGCTTGACGCTCCTGACTTCCTCGGCCGGCATAAGGCCGCGCGCGTGGGCCCGCCGGAGCCAGTGCCTCGTTTCATACAGGGAGCCGCGCGCAATCCTCACAAATCGACGATTGTCTTGAAAGCTCCCACGCCCAGTCCCCTCGGCGATGTTTGCGCCGATGCTATCTGCGGCGCGAATCAACTGTTTTCCAATGGTATCTTTCGCCAATTGATCCCATCCTCTGGCAACCTTCCAAATAGAATCAGCCAGCTTCTCTGCCAATTGATAGACTCGAAGATTCTCGAAGCCTTTTGTCATTTGTCCTTCGTCCTTTGTCAGTTGTCCTTTGTCCCTTGTCTCTCACCTCGAAGGATGCAACCACACCCTCGTCATCGTTCAGCTTAGGGAGGGAACCGGTCGAACAGTGACCAAGGGCAAAGGACCAATGACAAAGGACGTCTTTCCTATGCCCACCACATCGCCTTCAACTTCTCCTTAATGACCACCTGGCTCAGGAGGGCGGTGGCTTTGCTCAGACCTTCGTCGACTGACATCAGGCTGTCTTCATGCTCGATGGAGAGCACATCGTCGTAACCCACCATTTGCAGGGTGGAGACGAAGTCGCACCAGAAGTCGGCGTCGTGGCCGTAGCCGACGGTGCGGAAAATCCAGGAGCGGTTCTTCTCGTCGCTGTACGGTCGGGCGTCCAGGACGCCGTTCACCTTCACGTTGACGTCGTACAGGCGCGTATCCTTGGCATGAACGTGGAAGACCGCCGCGCCCAGTTTCCGGACGGCCGCGCAGGGATCGATCCCCTGCCAGAACATGTGGCTCGGGTCGAAGTTGCAGCCGATGGCCTTGCCCGCCGCCTCACGCAGACGCAACATCGTATCAGGGTTGTAGACCACAAATCCGGGGTGCATCTCAATGCCCACGCGCACGCCGTGATCCTCCGCAAATTTGGCGTGCCGGGTCCAATAGGGAATGACTTTCTTTTCCCACTGCCATTTTATGATTTCCTGAAACTCCGGCGGCCACGCGGTGGGCGACCAGTTGGGATATTTGGAGTGTTCCGAATCACCAGGGCAGCCGGAGAAATCGATCACGGTCTTGACGCCCAGTTTCGCCGCCAGCAGGATGGTCTTCCGGCTGATGGCGGCGTGCAGTTGCGCGATCTTTTTGTTGGGGTGCAGCGGGTTCCCGTGGGAACTCAAGGCGCTGATCGTGATGCCCTCGTCTTCGAGCTTTTGCTTGAATTCCTTGAGCTTGGGAGCCTCGTGCAGCCACTCCAGCTTCAGGTGCGGGTCGCCGGGAAAATTCCCCGTGCCCAGTTCCAGGGTCCGAATACCGAGCGGTTTAACCTTCTGGATCACTTCATCCAGACTCAGATTGGCCAGCAGCGCCGTAAAGAGCCCGATTCTCATGGTGTATTTCCTCCTCTGCGTAAGCGGTAGACGGCAGACAGTATACGGTATGCGGGGAATTCACTTGAGCCGGCCTTGTGCCGTCTACCGTATGCCGTCTACCGTCTACGGTCTACCGACCTGGAAAGACGCTAAATCTATAGCCCCGATAACCGCGCGTCAACCGGAAAGTTATCTACTTCAAGTGGCGGTCGTACCACTCCAAGGCGCGCTGCATGATGTCGTGGCGGTGGGCAGGGTCGAAGATCATGTGGCCCTCGCCGGGGTAGACCACAAACTGATTCTCCGCGCCCAGCGTCTCCAAGGCGTGCCAAAACTCAAAAGACTGGGGCGTCGGGCACTCGCCGTCGCGGTCGCCCACCAGGATGAGCGTCGGCGTCCTCACGTTTTTGATAAAGATGATGGGAGAACTCTTCGCGTACACGGCCGGGTCGTCATAAACCGAGGCGCCAAAGAAGGGAATCAACCATTGGTCGATGTCGTTTTCTCCGTAGTAGCTTTGCCAGTTCGCGATGCCGGCCCCCGCCACGGCCGCCCGGAAGCGATGGGTCTGGGTGACGGCCCACATTGTCATGTACCCTCCGTAGCTCCAGCCGCCGATGCCTACGGAGTCGTTATCCACGGGGAAATGCTTCACGACATAGTCTACTCCCGCGAGGATGTCGCGCAG
>DATJVT010000299.1:0-4563 GCA_035501695.1 Terriglobia bacterium
GGGCCGAACCGAGAAGGCAAATCACCATCCCAACGTGGCAGAGAATGGGCAGATAGGCAGATGGGCAGGTACGCAGATAGAAAAAACCCGACTGCCCATCTGCCCATCTGCCCATCTGCCTACCTGCCCACCTGCCCACCCTGTTTCCCCAATGCAAAGTATTGAAAAACCTGAATCCGCCGGTGGAGGGAATCCACCACGAACACGCGGTCGTGGCGATCGATATACAAACCGGCAGGTAACTGGAATTCGCCAAATCCCGAACCCTTCTGCCCGAAGTAGTAGAGCAGTTGCCCCTGGCGGTTGAAGACCTCCACCAACCCGCTCAGTCCTTCGACCACGTAAAGATGGCCCTCGGAATCGCGGCCGATTCCCTTGGGCCGAAACATGGAGCCCGCGCCGTCCCCGAGTTGCCCGATCGCATACTCGAACTTCCCGGAGCGATCCAGAACCTGGACACGGAAGTTCATGGCGTCCACAACCAGCAGATCCTGACCATCCAGGCGCAAATCGGTAGGAAAGTTGAATTGTCCATCTTTGCTGCCCGGGGCGCCGATCTTCTGGACAATTTTGCCTTCCATATCGAGCACCCAGACCTGATTTCGCAAGGTGTCCGTAACGTAAATCCGCTGGGCCTGGGAATCGACGGCAATTCCGGTGGCGCGTTTGAAGTATCCCTCCCCTTTGACACTGCCGATAACCCGCAGAAACTTCCCGTTGGCATCGAAGGAGAAGATCTTGCCCTCGAAAGAGTCGGTCACATAGATGTTGTCGCCCGCATCAACGGCAACGCATTGGGGCGAGGAAAGCCCATCGACATCCTTGTTGCGGGTAATAAACTTGTATTTATGCTGGGCATAGTCAAAGATGTGAATCCCGCCCGCCCCCGGGTCCGTAACAATAATCCGATTCTGGGAGTCGGTGACGACGCTATAGGGCGCAATGAGGTTGTGGTATTCCGGCTCTCCTGCTACCACGTCGATAAAGCGTCCCCAGAATCGGCGCTTGCCCCTGACCTCACGCTCCGACTTAACACTGCCTTCGTAGAGAAGCCTGCGGCCGCCCTCCAGTTCCAGTTGCGGCAGAGTCACAGAACCCGCAGGTTGCAACTTGGACGGCGATGCCGCTCTGGCGGGATAACAAATGAGAATGGCCACCAGGGCGGCAAAACACAAGAGCAGGAGACAGGAGTCAGAAGTCAGGATACAGGAGCAAGGAAGCCACATTCTAACTTCTGACTTCTGGCTCCTGTCTTCCCGTCCTTGTACCTCGGTGACACTCATCGGCGATCTGCTTTTGTGGACCCCAGGGGGTGTGCTGGCGCCTGGTCGATGATCCCTTAGAAAACATTAAACCAGCGTGAGACTCCCACGAAGAACGATCCTACCATTTCCGGCGGGGTTCCAGAAAGGCTGAACCCCTGGGTCAGCCGGCTGTACCCGGCCATGAAGTTCAATTTTCGGACATTGTAAGTCAGCAAGACATTCAGATTCTCGTTGTTGTTGTTGGAGATTACCGAGTTGGTCTGGGTTCCGCTGAGGGCTTTGGCATAAATGGCGGAAAGGGTCAGCCCGTGGGCAGGGTGTGCTCCCAATCCCACGGAATAGGAATTGCCGCGGTAGAAAACCACGTCCTCCGGGGTCACCAGGGGCAGGGGAATCGGAGTAGGCACCAGGCCGTAGGGCGTAAGGAGAGCATTCCCGCTGGATCGCGAGTAGGTGCCGCTAAAATTGAATCGGGAAACCGATAGGGTACTGGAATAGCTTTCGCTGGAGTTGGCGGAGTTCGGCAGATTGGTAAGCAAGCTATGCGCCCCGCTGGCAGATGCACCCCAAAAAGAGCGGCGCCCAATACGGCGGCCCACGCTGCCACCGAAGGTATAACCGGAGGTCGTATAGGCAATCAGCGCCGTCTGCGCATCCTGCGAGTAACTGAAGCTGCCGGCCACGCTCCAGCGTTCGATTTGATGGGAGTAGTTGGCGGAGAGATTCAGTCCGGTCAGACCCTCATCGTAAGTGTTGATCGTGGTGTGCGTCACTCCCAGCACTCCGTTGAATGTTCCACCCAGCAAGGTATTGGAGTATGACGCCATCGCGTTGTAAGAGTTCGACTCGAAAGAGGTGCCCAGAAAGGTCTGTTGCTGACTTTCCACGAACCCGTGCAGAACCAGGTGTTGGGCCGGCATCTGGTAGTCCGCATAACCGGTAAGACTCAGATTGTGCGAGGATTGTTGCTGCTCCGGCTCTGCCGCGGCAACCCCCGAAGTCAGTAGCGTGTTGTAGAGCGTGCCCAACAGGTTGTCGGTATAGAAGGCATTGGCTCCCACATTAAAACGCTGCCGCGGTGTGAAGTTAACGGTGCTCGTTACCGTATCAATGGTGGTGTCGTACCGCCCGGTGTAGCCTTCGCCACCGAGTTCGGTACCGATTTGCAGGTGGGTGGCGGCCCCTGCGAAGCTCCCATTCCAGGGTAGATTGTGTCCAACCCCCACGAAAAATGAATTGGCGCCCGTGTCAGCGTAGGCTTGCTCGTGGTCTACGAAAAACTCCGGCGTAAGGTTTTGCGTTCCCGTGTGTTGATATCCCCCGTCCAGGTTGAAGCCGGCGATTTTGTAACTCGTGGTGAGCCCCAGCGTGTCGGCGTGCAGGTTCCCCCGCGTGTCGGTCCCGTAAATGGAATAGTCGTTGTTGGAATTGGAGAAGTTGAAGTTCACATTGGGCAGATCATCGACGTGGACCCCCCAGTTGATCACCAAAACATCGCTGTTCCCATGGGTGACATAATTGGCCAGACCCGGAATGTTATAACTCCCCGTGCTGTTGAACGCCGCCGAGTAGCTGACGGACCCGGGAAAATCGCTGCCGCCGAACAGTTTGGCGCTGGCGTTCACGCCACTGCTGGAAGTAATAGACTGATAGTTGGAATTAAGTCGCGATTGGTTGTAGAAGGGCTGAACGTCGAAGGATAGAAAATTAGGATTGTAGTAGAAACCCGAGAGATCGGCAGTGCCGCCGCCGACAAGGCTGTGGTCCGATCCCGCGAGATTGGAAGTGTCGTTGCTGTATCCCGCCGAAACCGTAGCGTTCAAATTCAGACTGGCTTCCCCGGCAGTCTTCTGTGCCCAAACGCGCGGGGCCAGGGCCAGGGAGAGAGCTACGAGAATAAGCGGACTTTTTTTCACAGCAAGTGACATTTTGCACGCCACTTTCCAAAACCCAACGGCCAGGAGTCAGAGGTCAGGAATCAGAAACTCGTGGAGAGGAGCCAAAACTGAGAATCCAGCGGTTTGGAGTCAGCAATCAGGAATCAGATCTAATGGAAGGGGCTGCGCCCGGCCTCGCATCTTCTGATTCGCCACTTACGCTTTTTTTCTCCTGACTCCTGTCTCCTGACTTCTGACTCCTAATTCCTGACTTCTGCTTTCCTACGCCTTCTCAATCTTGGCGTTCCTGCTGAGTTTGGTGGCGAGAGCGGAACGGAGCTGTTCGTTCTTTTCTTTCGTCAGATTGTCGAGCAGCAGGTCCTTGACGGTTTCGAACTTCACCAATCCGGCGGGATCATGGGCATTGAGGCGCAGGACGGCGTAATCGCCGGCGTCGAACTCAACCAGGTCGCTGACTTGGCCGGGTTGCATCGCCAGCAAAGCCTTCACCACGGACGGGGGCAGTTTGGAACGGTCCGCCGCCTTGTGGTCGCCCATCATCACCCGGAAATCATCTTCGGAGATCTTCTCTGCCAGCGACCCGAATTCCTCGTAGCTTTTCGTAGCTTTGGCTTGGCGGAGAGCGCCGGCCGCGCGCTTGCGCGCCTCTTCCAGTTGGGCCGGGGTGGCGTTGGGTGGCGTGAGAACCGAAATGCTCTGGAAGGAGAAAGACTCCGGCATCTGGAAGCGCTCGGGGTGCTGGTCGTAGTAGGCCTTCACCTCCGCCGGAGTGACCACCGCCTTGTTCGTCACTTCCTGTTTCAGCAGCTTATCGATGAGTAGAGACCTCTGCACCTTGGCACGAAGCAGCTGCTCCGAACCGTGGAACTCGGCCTGAAGGAACTGTTGATATTGCTCCGGGGACCCAAACTGGGCGCGAAAATCCGCTTGCGCCCGGGCGAGTTCGGCAGGGGGTATCGTCATGTTGCGCCGCTTGGCTTCCTGGTACACCAGCTCTTCGAAGATGATCATCTTCATTGCGCCATCGCGGATATCCGGTTCCATTCCCTGGGGAAACCCGTTGTGGACGCGCGCATAAGGGAAGATGATGTACATCTCGCGGAGCAGGTCGCGATCCGTGAGCACGGTGCCGTTCACCCGCACCACCGGGCGGCCCGTCGCCGCAGGAATCACACTGGCGCTCGTCGAAGCCGGCACCGCCACCGGGGTGTGTGAGGCCACCTGGGCCGTGGCGGTGGAGACCACGGCCAAGAGAAGTGCCTGTGTCGTGAAACTTGCCATTCGCATCTTCATTCCGAATCCTTCCCTGCCGGCGCTCGAACCATTCAAAAGGCAAAGGGCAAATGTCAGAAGGCAGAGGTGTATGGAGGAGCCCAGACCGGCACAGAGCAAGCCACTTC
>DATJVT010000300.1:0-5711 GCA_035501695.1 Terriglobia bacterium
GATACATTTATTTCTTCAACAACGGGTGTGTCCACTCCGCCGGCAACCAGGGAGATGAAGCCCGCTACCACATCGTCTGGGACGTCTTCTGGAACGAGTGGATCGATGAGCATATGTGCAACCTCGAGAGTCCCGCCACTCCCGCCGAAGGATTGCGCAAGCTCTCTCCCGCCGAAGCCGCCCGGCTCTCCAGGTCCGAACCGTGGTGGATCGAAGAGTACATCAACTACCACGGCCAGCTCGTGAAGATCCCGGAATCCTGGCCGGCCAAAGCATAATAAAGGTACGGGCCAAAGGCATGTCACCGCTCGAACAGCTCAAGGAAGCTGTCCGGCCGTATTATCTGCGCTGGATCTATTTCCGGCTGCGTCCGGGACGGCGTCCCGACGCCTTTCACAACTGCTGGCAATATCCCTACGACAAAATCATCGGCGATTCCCCCCGCCTCCCGGAGTCGCCCGCATCCAGCCTCCCCGACCTCATCTTCTACCCCATGACCGACTGGCACACCCGCATCCAGCGGACCCAGCACCTGGTGCGCGCCTTTGCCGGCCTCGGGCATCGCTGCATCTATATCAATCCCCACCTCGGCCGCGAATTCGAAACCACCCCGCTCCGCGATAAGGACCACCGCCTCGCCCGCCTCGAAGAGAACATCTACGAGCTGCACATCCGTCTGCCGCGCGAACCGGTCTTTCACGATCGCTTACTCTCTCCCAACGAGGAGGACATCGTCCTCGACGTCATTCGCCGGGTTCTCCCGCGCCGCCCCTGTGCCATCCAGATTCTCAGCTTCCCCCTGTGGCGCGGCGTGGCCCGGCGCTTCCGCGACCAAGCGGCCTTCCCCATCGTCTACGACTGCCACGATCTGCTGGCCGGCTTCCAGAACATTTGTGCGGACATGATTACCGCCGAAACCGATCTGCTCGAGGAAGCCGACCTGGTGCTCTTTTCCTCTCAAGGGCTGGCCGACCAATACCGCTCCGTTAAAAAATGGTTACTGGTGCGCAATGGCGTTACCGCCATGGATTTCACCGGCAATGGGGCATCGCGCGAAGGGCCTCCGGTCGTCGGCTATGTAGGCGCTCTGGATTCCTGGTTCGATCTCGAGGCCATGGAACAATCCGCCGCGCTCAACCCCCATTGCCGGTTCGTTTTGGCCGGCCGCATCGAATATCCCCCCATCCAGCGCCTCGAGTCCATTCCCAATATCGAGCTCCTGGGCGAAATCCCCTACACCCGCGTCCCCGAGCTGTTATCCCAATTCCGCGCGGCCCTCATCCCCTTCCGCATTAATCCGCTTACCCTGATGACCAACCCCATCAAGTTGTACGAGTATTTTAGCTGCGGCCTGCCCGTCGTCAGTACCCTGCTCCCCGAAGCCCAGGCCATGGGAGATCTGGTCTATCTCGGTTCCAATCCCGCCGATTTCGCCCTCCAGGTGATCCGCGCCGTGAGAGAAGACGATCCTTCGCGGCGCTCCCGCCGGAAGGAAATCGCCGCTCGCGAAAATTGGACCGCCCGCGCCCGCGATATCAGCGAGGAATTCGGTGCCCTTCTGGGGTACGCCAAAGCCTGATTCCGCCCTAAATTTCCCCACTTTCCCCAGATTTAGCTCTTGACGACGAAACATGCATCGGAATACCATCAAAAGGCCCTGATGGCCCGATTTACATCTCCAGCGGAGGAAACCCGCGAAATACCCTACTTGAGCACAGGTCAGGTTGCGGAGATTCTGGGGATCACGAAAAAGACGCTGAAAAACTGGTTAAAGGCCCAGTGGATTTCCGAACCGGAGCGTCATCCGGTGAACCGGTATCGCCGCTGGACCCTCCAGGATATTGAGGCCATCCGGCGAATGCTCAGTGATCGGAAGCAGCCCCGATGACCCGGCTCGTCATACTGAACCAGCGTGGCGGCGTGGCCAAGACCACTACGGTCCATACGCTCGCCCGCTTCCTGGCCGATCGCGGCCAGCGCGTCCTGATCATCGATACCGACCCACAGGGCTCCATGGGCACCGTGCTGGGCCTCAAGCCCACCAAGTACCTGCACGATTTCGTAATCTACAACCACCTGTTCAAGGACTGCGCCGTGCATGCCTGCCCCGGCGTGGACGTGCTGTGCAGCAATCGCGAAACCGTCAAGACCGAAGGCCATCTGATGGGCCAGGTGGCGCGGGAATTCGTCTTCACCAATCTCTTTTCCCAGGTGGAGACGGATTATGACGCGGTCCTGATCGATGTGGCCCCGTCCATCAACCTGCTGCAAACCTGCGCTATGACCTACGCGCGGTCCCTGCTGATTCCCGTCAGTATGGACCCCCTGAGCCTGCAGGGCGCCGCCGCCAGCATCGAAACCGCCCGGACCCTCAGTTCCCTGATTCGCATGAGCATTTTGCCGGTAGCCATTCTGCCGGTCATGGTGGATCGGCGGCTGCAGATGACCGAGGTGGTTTCGGCATCCCTGCAGGAACTGTCGGCGCGCACCAATATTCCCCTCTTGCCCCCCATCCGGACTGACACGACGGTGACGAAGTGCAGCCGGGCCAAACAGTTCCTCGTGGACTTCGACCCGCGGGCCAAGGCCATGGAGGACTACCAACATGCACTCGAAGCCTTGCTGCAACTGCTAGGAGACGGACATGCCGCCGGCAATTACACCCAAAAAGCGCCATCAGCTTGAGCCCATCACCTACGACGAGCTGCTGAGCAACGCGGGAATGTCTGGGTTCGTTTCGTTCCTCGAGTTCCCGGCTCCCCCGGCCGCCCCCGCCGAAGCTCCCCCGCCGGACCCGGCGCCTGTACCCACCATCGTGAAAGCCCAGCCCCGACAGCCCAGACCCGCTCGCCAGGGCCGCATCCGCAAGGCCGCCGCGGCGGAGGATGGCCATTCCCTGGCCGAGCAGGCCGTTTATACGGCCTTATGGAGGGCCGCCAACCCGGTGAGTGAGGCCGTCAATGCCGACCGCACCATTCGCATCGGTTATCACCGCCTGGCGCATATGACCCGGCTGAGCTGGGTCAGCGTCAAGACCAATCTGCGGACATTGGAGAAGAAACTGGCGCTCGAAGTCATCGGCAGTGAGAACTCCGCCACGCGGGAGGGCAAGCGCTACCTGGTCTATTCCCCGCCCTCTATACTCGAACGGCGCAAGAAGGCAGGCCTCGAATGGGTTCGGCGAACACGCGGAGTGGAGCTGCTGACGCGGGCTTGATCCCTGTTGGTACACGCCGGCCCCCCGGCTGGAAGGCCGGGGAGTCTTGGGCGGGCGAGCAAATTCTGCACTGGACGCGGAGGACCAGGATCAGGAGGAAACGCCTATCCCCGGCGCGCACAACTGCTCACCCGCCAGATTATTCTACCGGACTTTTGGAATAACCGTATACTTTCTTTTTACCGTGAGTACCTGGGTTTTGCGCCTGAGACACCGTTCTAGTCCCATTTGGCGCATTTCAGGCCCTCCGCTACGCGATTAAGCCATAAATTTCAAGCAATGCGCGGGATCCCGAGGCCCCCGGTCAGGTGCCCTGTCCGGACTCCCGAGCCGCCCGCCGGAGAGGCATTCGCATGGCTTCTGATGGTACCCATATCAGGTAATTCCTGACGCACGATATTGGGACCTATCAGGCTGTTTGTACTACCGTATTCCGCACATCTGTGCACAACCGCTGAGACTTTTGGGTTCGTTTCGTCAACCCGGATCTTTCCCCGGTTGTGATACACATGCGGATCGCCTGCCATATCCTTTCTTAATTGCGATACACATTTGCCCCAAGACGGCCCTTTTGGACCGCGCCGGGTATTTTGGGCCAAATGTGTATCACAAGCGAAAGAAGTTGTATTAGAAGATGAATGAAGGTATAAATACGGCATGAGAACATTTCAGGAGCCACGTGTTGGATCACGCGGTCACCATAGCAAGGCTAGTGAGGACCGGCGGCCGATCTTAAACTCCTCTGAAGTGGCTCGCCTCTTCGGAATTACCCGTGCCACACTCTATCGCTGGTTAAAGCAGGAGAAGATCCCGGAACCCATGGTCGATCCCGACAACGGCCAGCGGATGTGGCGTCAGAGCGACATCGACACGGTCGGCCAGTTTCTCAAGAAGAGAGGGCGTGAGAAATGATCAAGCTGACGATCGCGAATCAGCGTGGCGGTGTTGGAAAAACCATCACTGCCCTGACTCTGGCCCGGTACATGTCCGAAGCCGGGAAGAAGGTCCTGGTGGTCGATACCGATTCGCAGGGCAGCATCCGCGTGGCCCTGAAACTCCAGCCATCCGGCTGGCTGCATCAATTGGTGGACAACCAGGTGGGATTGAGCGAGGTCATCACCAAGACGGCCCACAACGTGGACGTGATCTGCAGCGACCGGCGCAGCCAGCGGATCGAGTCCATCCTGAACTCCGCGGTGGCCCGGGAGATGACGTTCTACGGCCTGCTGGCGGCGGCCGAACCCAATTATGACGCGATTCTGTTCGACGTTTCCCCTTCCATCTGCAATCTGCAGAGCTGCGCGATCGCTTACACCAAGAATGTCCTGATCCCGGTTGCCATGGATTCGCTTTCGATCGAAGGCGCCATGGCGTCGCTGCAATCCATCGAGGTGCTGAACCGGCTGATGCGCCTGGGCTGCCAGTGTGTCGGGTTCCTTCCGACCATGATGGACCGCCGCACCTCCGCCACGGAGGTCGTCCTGCACACCCTCGATGTCCTTTCGAAGGAACGGAACATCAAGATTCTGCACGGGATACGGACGGATCAATCGGTCAATAAGGCGCTACGCCTGTGCAAGTTCCTGTTTGATTTCGATCCCAAGTCCCGGGCCCTGGAAGATTATCAGATCGCCTGCAAGCAATTGCTGGAGGTTCTCGAACCGGCGAATGTCGAAGCGCAACAAATCACGGTTGGTTGAGGAACTGGAGCTAACCTACCGGCAGCCCAGCCAGGACATCGAAGAAATCTATTCGGAGATGTTCCGCAAGCCGGAGTCTGCCCCGGTGGTTCCCTTCCCTACACCGCCCGAGAGCGCTTCCGTTCCCGAAGCCATAACAACACCTGTCGTTATGACACCTGTTGTTATGACAGGTGTTGAAACGACACCTGTCAATTCGACACCTGTCATAACAACACCTCCCATAACGACAGGTGTTGATACCGAAGAAGAGCCTGCGATTCCATCCTCGTCTTCCTCTCCCGCGGGACGTGCCTATAACATCCACCGCGCGGTCGTAGCGCAGGATGGACATAGTCACAGCGAGCAGGTCCTCTACGAACTTCTCTGGCGGTCTGGAAAAGCCGTAGATGCAGACGAGCGCTACCGGGTCGTGCAGATCCCGCAATCGGAACTCGCGGCCGCCGTACGCATGACCACCAAAAACCTGCGAGCCGCGCTCGACCGGCTCACCGAGAAGCTCTCTATAGAAGAGGTCCAGTCTTTCGACCGGGGCACCCGGGTGGCGCGCAAGTGGAAGGTCTATAGCTATAAAGCCATCCTCGACCGGAGGCGTGCCGCGGGGCTCGAATGGATCGTCCGGGACAGGGGAATCCGCTTCGTCGATCCCATAACAACACCTGTCAAAACGACACGTGTTGTTATGGAAGAACAGGACATAACGACACCTGTCAATACGACCAAAACAACACCTGTCATAACGACCGAAACAACACCTGTCATAACGACCACTCGTTCCTTATTAGGTTTTATAT
>DATJVT010000301.1:0-6591 GCA_035501695.1 Terriglobia bacterium
TATGCGATCGCGCTGCCCCCGCAGCAGGCGGTCAATGACCACGCGCGTGTGGCCCGTCTTGGGCAGGATCAGGGGATGCTGGGCGAGTTCCTCCACGGTCACGCTCTTGTTCTTGGCCAGCGGATGAGACTTGGGCGCCACCACCTGCACTTCGTCGCGAAAGACCGGGATCACTTCCATGTTGGTGGCCGTCATCGGGAGCGTGACGATCCCAAGGTCCACCGCTCCCTCCTGGACCTTCTGGAGGATCTTGTGGCTGAAGTTCCGGTAAATGCTGATTTGGACCAGCGGATAGAGCTGCTTGAAGCGGGCAAAGGTCTTGGGCAGTACGTAGAGGCAGGTGGCTTCATTGGCGCCGATGTAGAGTTTGCCTCGCGGGGTCTGATTCAACTCCGCAATCGCCTGCAGAGCTTCCCGGTGCATCAGCAGCATCTTCTCCGCATAGCGGTACAGAATCTCCCCGGCGGGGGTTGTCAAGACCTTCTTGCCGCTGCGGTCGAAAAGCTTTTCCCCGCATTCCTGCTCGAGCAGGCGAATCTGCGCGCTGATGGCGGGTTGCGTGCGAAACAGTTTCTCCGCCGCCCGGGAGAAACTCTGTAGTTTCGCCACCTCTAAGAAACTGCCTAATTGGTCATAGTCCATTGTGTTTGCAGGTCTGCCAGCAATCATTGTAACAAATCGAACGATTCAGCGGGCAGGAATTGTGGAGCTGCCCGGCGACTTTTCCAGGACGGAAATGCGAAGCAACTGCAGCCAAAGCACTGAAGCAAGCAGGAAGACGACCACGGCAAGGGGCGACCAAACGCCATACGCGGCTTGCAGAATGAGGTACCAGCCAATACGCCAGCCGAGATAGATTTCCTGGCCAAAGGAATAAACCAGCGCGGCAAAGGGGGCGGCGGCGAGGATCAAAAGGATCGCATTGGCGCACCGGCGCAGGACTCCCGCCGGACGAGACAGTGCGCCCGCCGCATAGGCAAGGCCGCCAAGGAACAGGCACATTGCGTAGGGATTGAGGAAGAAGCCGGTTAGCGCAACACACGCGACCCATAGGAAGAGAATGCGCTTCTTCCCGTCAAACGGCGCCGGGGGGACGGCCAGGCGGGCGCACAGCTTGTATAATCCCACCGAGCCCGCGGCGATTACCAGGGTCAGCGCGCCGAGAATGGCGGGAGGCAGGTGATAAAGGAAAGGGTCTTTGGGAGTGGCCGGGTAAAGCTCGTATCGCGGCAATAGATTCATCGCCGTCAGCGCATAGAGCAGGAGGACGGCCAGGCCGGGCGGAAGAACCCAACTTACAGGTTCAATGACCCTCCACGCCCGCCCATCGGAACCGCTGCCAATCAGGTTGCGAGCAGCAAAAATGGCTGCGATCAGAACAGGCAGCAGGAAGATGATTTGCATGGTGAGGACAAGACCGGCCGGCAGATAGCTCTGGGAACTCGTTTGGAAGTCCCCGCCGCCCCCAATCAGGTAAGGATATGGCCCCGGGGGAGCAGCGTTCGGTTCGGCCACCCGGGGCCTCGCGCTGCCAGGTGCGAAATCCGCGAACCCGTCGAGAGTTCGGACCGTCTGCTCCACCGCCGCCCCCATCATTTGAAACGTGGCCGGCCGCAAATCGTGAAACACGTCGGCGGTGGTATGGTAGCGCGCACGCACCGCCTCGTTATCCGGCGTGAGGGTTTCCAGGTTGAGGGCGGGAATCCCGGCGCGCAGCAGCGGTCCCTGGTCCTCCGGGGAAATTTCCAGGGCGCGTCCGATCCATTCCCATGTTCCCGTTGCCTGTTCAATTTCGATGTTCTGCGTCCGCCCGGAGGCAATGACCAGTTGCCGGAGCCAAAGGGGCGTGTACCCGGAGAACTGTCCCATGCAGGCCATTTGGAGTGCGGTCGCCGGTCCCGCCGTGAGGTAATCGATGGAGATGACGGCCACCGCGCGGCGCAGCCGCAGGAAATTCACGAGTTCCCGCGCGCCAATCATTCCCCATTCTTCCGCGTCGGTGGCGGCGAGGATGAGGCCCCGCCGGTGCGGCCCCTCGCGTAAAACCGAAGCGAGTTCGAGCAATACTCCGACGCCGGAGGCATTGTCCTCGGCGGCCTGGTGGGAAGTGAATTGGCCATCGTAATGGGCGATGATCGCCACGCTCTCAGGGGATTCCCCCGGGAGAAAGGCAATCACGTTCTCGCCCTGAACCCGTTTGCCTTGCAGCCACATGGAAAAAGCCGGACGGTCGACCTGATAGCCCATCTTCTCGAGTTGGAGGGCCAGATAGGCTGCCGCCCGGCGCGAGGCGGATGTGCCGGTAACCCGGTCCGGATATTCTTCCGCGAGCACGCGGGCGAATTCGCTGGCCGCCGATCCCTCGAAGCGCACCGGGTAAGCGGGCACGGAGGGTATCGGAAGGGGCCGCGTTCCCCACCGGGCGCAGACCGCGATCAACAACCCGGCGGCGATGGTCACAAGGATGATTACGCGGCGCTGAGGGTGGGACAACATGAGTTCAGGACTCCGCAGCCGGCGGGGGTTGCAGCCGTCCGTAGCCCGCCAAGGTGGAAAGCAACCGTTTCAGGTCAAACCCGACCTCACGGAAGAGATCGCGGAGATCGCGCTCGCGTTCTTCCGGTTCCATGGCAATGAACTTTTCCGCCGGAATGTAGAAAGGATTGTCCCGCACCAGGGTGCCCTCCACCAGGAGGTGGCGATGGACGGCGAGGATGGAGAAGAGGTGGGGTATCTCCAGGTCCTCCGTGTTGTACCGGCACAGAGCCACGCTGGGATATTCTTTGACGAGGTAATTCAGGCGCGAGTGCAGCTCAAAGAACCCGGCGATCGAGAGGTCCGCCGGCTTGGCACTCACCCCCTCTTCCAGCCACCGGGCTGCCGGCGCCCGGGCCGCTTCCGCTTCGGCAAAGAACCGGTTCATCCAACCCAGCAACGCGTCACTATCTGCCATCGCGCGAGGGATCCGTAGCGTCTGGTCCTGCGCGTGCCGTTGCACATCGACCCCGAGTCCGCGCAGGCGCGCGAGCAGGCCGGCATGGAGGGCAACGGACGCCAGAAAGCAGCAATGGTGGCACATCCCCAAACCTTCACGCAGGAATTCCGTGCCCGGGTCTGCCAGTGAGCCGCCCTGTTGCACGAGCGCTATGTGATCATGACACCGCACGGGAATGCCGGGCCCGAGATAGGTAAAGATGTGGGGCAATGCCGGGATCTGGTCAGGCAACGGAAACTCTCCCCTGGGAACTCCCCTTGAGAAGGCGCGAGCCATGGCCGCAGGCACGCCGGCTTGAGGTTCGTCCTCGGCGGCCCTGCGGAAAACGCCGCGCCCAGTGTTGATGATCTGCGGCTCGCGATTATGAAGGCCTGGGAGGAGGGAGTCAAGCCGGGTACAGAGGCAGTTACCGAGGTGGCCCAGCCGTGCGTCCGGGCAGTCAAAATGGCGCCCCGTTTATAAACTCACCGCTTCCGGCTTTCATTTCCCTTGACCAACCCATAGATATAGGCTACGATTGAGATGAGATTGGGAATGTGTTGGGAAGACCGAGCCCCGGGCCAAACCTGCTGCGCACCTCGATTCTGGCTCCTGACTCATTACTCCTGAATCCTTCGTCTTATGATCCAGCTGCAAGCGGCCGGAAAGCGCTACGGCCCCAAAGTCTTGTTTGAAAATCTCGACTGGCTCATCACGCCGCGCGACCGGGTGGGCCTGGTGGGGGCCAACGGCACGGGCAAAACCACCCTGCTCAAGGTCCTGGCGCGTCTCGAACCCCTCGACTACGGCGAGGTCACCTTCGCCAAAGGGGTGACGGCCGGCTATCTTCCGCAGGATGGCCTCACCCTTTCCGGCCGCACGGTGATGGCCGAGTGCATGTCGGTGTTTGGCGATCTGCTCTCCATGGAGACGGAGATGGAGGGCCTGATGGAGAAGATGGGGGAACTCGATCCCGCCGGGCCCGAGTATGCCCAGGTGGCCGACCGCTTCCACGCCATCGACACGGAGTTCCAGCACCGCGACGGATACTCACTGGAAGCTCAGGTGGGCATGGTGCTGGGCGGCCTGGGATTCCCTCCCTCCGACTGGCATCGCCGCACGGAGGAGTTCTCCGGGGGCTGGCAGATGCGTATTGCCCTGGCCAAACTGCTGCTGGAGAAACCCAACCTGCTGCTGCTCGACGAACCCACCAATCACCTGGACCTTGAAGCCCGCAACTGGCTGGAGGAATACCTCAACGATTATCCCCACGCCTGCGTGCTGATCTCGCACGACCGCTTTTTTCTGGATGTCACGGTCAGGAAGATGGCGGAGATCTGGAACCAGCGCATCCACTTCTACACCGGCAACTACGAGAAGTATGTGGCGGAAAAGACCATGCGCCGGGCCCAGATTGAAGCGGCCTACCAGAACCAGCAGGAGCGCATCCAGCAGCTCGAGGTATTCATCAATCGCTTCCGCTACACCGCCACCAAGGCCAAGCAGGTGCAGAGCCGGATCAAGGAACTCGAGCGCATGGACCGCATCGAGATCCCCAAGGAAGAGAAGGCCATCCACTTCAAGTTTCCCCAGCCCCCGGCCAGCGGGCGGCGCGTGGCGGAATTCCGCGACGTGGCCAAGAGCTACGGCCCCAAGCAGGTGTTCCGCAACGTGAGCTTCACCATCGAGCGCGGCGACCGCGTGGCCCTGGTGGGGGTGAACGGCGCGGGCAAGTCCACCCTGATCAAGCTCCTGGCCGGCATCGAACCCTTGAGCGGGGGAGAATTCGCGCTCGGGCACAATGTGGAAGCCGATTACTTCGCCCAGGACCAGTACAAGGCGCTCGACCCGGAGGCGCGCCTGCTCGACGACCTGACGCGCGCCGCGCCCATGGCCCTGAGCACGCAGACCGAATTGCGCAGCCTGCTGGGGTGCTTTCTTTTTTCGGAAGACGACGTGTTCAAGCGCATCCGGGTGCTCTCCGGCGGCGAGCGCAATCGCTATGCCCTGGCGCGCATGCTGCTTCGCCCCTCCAACTTCCTCCTGCTCGACGAACCCACCAACCACCTTGACCTGCGCGCCAAAGACGTGCTGCTGGAAGCGCTGGAGAATTATACGGGCACGGTGGTTTTCGTTTCCCACGACCGCTACTTCATCGATAAGCTGGCCACCCGCGTGTTTGAAATCGGCGGCGGCGAAGTGAATGTCTACCCCGGCAACTACGAGGACTACCTCTGGCGCAAAGAGGGAAAGCAGCTCGACCTGACCCTTCCGGGCATGCCGGACCTGGTGGCAGAGCATGGCAAGCCACAGCACGGGGGAAACGGCGAACACGCTGCTCCGGCCTCCGCGCCCGAGGCGAAAGTGAAGCGCCTCAATCCCCTGCGCCTCCAGCAGATGAAGGACCGCTGCCGCGAGATCGAGGAGCAAGTGGCGCGCCTGGAGACCCAGATCGAATCCTATGGGCAGGAATCGGCACATTTCAGGAGCGCCGAAGAAAGCGTGCGGCTTGGCACGCTGATCGAGCAGGGCCGCGAGGAGATCTCCCGGCTCATGCGCGAGTGGGAGGAAACCTCCAAGGTCGTGGAGGAACAGGAGCAGGGGCTAGGTACTGAGGGCTAGGGGCTGGGACGCGGCGCCGATCTGAACCAGGTGGTGAACCATGTGCCGCAGATAGTCCTCTGCCAGGAACTGCAGCGTGACCGGGGCATTCTGACCCACGCGAACCGGAACCTGAAGTTTGTCGGGCGGCAGGTGAATGATGATGTGGGCAAGATACCGGTTGTAATTCGCCCAGAGGTCCACCAGCAGCCGCCAGTCCGCTTCCTGCGGGGCCTCGACGCGCGCGCAGCCATCCTGGTCATAAGAGGGAAACTCCAGAGAGTTGGCGAGCGCGGCGCGCACGAACCTCTGGTGGTTGTTCGAGGCGGAATCGATCAGGTGGCCAAGCACCAGCCGGCGCGACCATCCCCCACCCAGAACCGGCGCCAGGCTTTTCTCCGCGCTGACCAGCCGCAGGGCCGTTTCCGCCGAGTTCACCACCCGAATGAGTTCCGCGCTCAAGGCCGCAATTTGCATCGTCTCACCCCCTAATCTTCTCTCTGCTCGATTATACCCAATGTGACGGCGCGGGCTTCTTTGAGAGTTGCGTACCTGAAGGGGGTGACGCATCGGATTCTCCCTCTGTGCCACCCTGCCGGCTACCCGATGTCATCGCGCGGCGCTCCTCCTGCGAGGGTGGATTCCTAATGAGTCACCTCATCGCACGACCTCCGTCGCCGCCGGCTCAGCGATTTCGCAATTCGAGGGCGTAGGGCAGGGCTAACCTCGTGATGGCAGGCGGCTTTCCTTTAATTCTTCCCTAAAGGTCATTTTTGCATATGTTCAAAAGGCCTTGACAGCCCGTTGTTCTGACATTATAATTAGTGTCAGAAAGAAAGGAGGTCCTTATGCCCAGCGATCCGGAACTGCAGTTACGGGGTCGCCTCGTTCGCAGCCTGGGGGCGCTGCGCGAAATGCTTCCCGGTTCTTTCGTGGAGCGCCAGCGCTCCTGCGGCAAGCCTTCCTGCCGCTGTGCCGAGGGCAAGCAACTGCACTCCCAATATCAGCTTTCGGTC
>DATJVT010000302.1:0-18374 GCA_035501695.1 Terriglobia bacterium
CTTAGGAGCAGGTGCCCGAGATTATTGTGCGCCTCGGCAAACTCCGGTTGCAGCCGGACCGCCTCACGAAATTCCGCCCGAGCCCCGGCAAAATCTTCCTTCCGTTCCAGAAGCAACCCCAGGTTATTGCGCGCTTCCGCATAGCCAGGATTGATCTCGACAGCCTGGCGGAATTGTTGGAGGGCCGACGTTTCCTCTGCCTTGGAGAGCAGCACTAATCCCAGGTCATAGTGGGCTTCGGCCGAGCGCGGGCGGAGGGTCACCACCTGGCGAAGCTCCGCCTCCGCCGCGTCATATTCCCCCTGGCGCGCCAGCGTCACAGCAAGATTCTGCCGGGCCTCTACCAAATCGGGTTTTATCTTAAGCGCGGCCTGAAACTCCTTCCGGGCCCGATCCAGGTCGCCGCTGTTAAAGGCCTGAATTCCCGCGTCGTAGTGAGAGCGCGCATCGACGACATTCCCCTGGGCCCGGGATTGGGCCGTCCCCAGCAAAACCGTCAAAAACAGGACGGCCGCCAGGTCCCCTCCCTGGCTCAGAAGATCGCGGGTTGCCTGCCGGTTGGGAGACCTTCGACGCTTCTTCCCCGATGCTGGGGACTCATTCATTATCGTCTCCCTGCCGGGAGCAAAGGCTTCCCGCCGCGGAATACATTGCGACGATATTGGCGGGGGGCGTGTCAGCCTGGATGTTGTGAGTGGGCGCGAGTATGTAACCGCCCCTGCTCGCGAGAACCTTGATTCGCTCGCGTACAACCCCTCTCACCTCATCCTCGGTGCCAAAGGGCAACGTACTCTGCACATCCACTCCGCCGTGGAAGCTGAGTCGTTCGCCGTACGAGGCCTTGATTTTCGACGGGTCCATAGAGTCGGCGCTGAATTGGAGAACGTCCAGAACATCCACGCCTATCTCGATCAAACCCGGTATGAAAGGCCCTACCGCCCCGCAGGAATGGTACATCACGCGGGCGCCGCAATCGTGAATCCGCCGGTTAAGGCGCTCATGATGAGGCGCAATGAGTTCCCGCCAGGTGCGCAGAGAGACGATCTGCCCGTGTTGATGGGCGATATCGTCGCTGGTCCAGATCAGATCGATGCGGTCTCCGATCGCCTTCATGACCCGATCGACCATCCCAACATAAAAGTCCGTCACCCGGCGCATGATCTCATAGGCAAGGTCCGGATGCTCGATCGTGTCGGTAAGGAACTGCTCCATGCCGCGCAGATACCACGCGATTTCGAATATCCCTCCGGGGTCCCCGAACTCCTCCAGAGCGATGGCATAATCTCCCGAAGCATGCAGCCGTCGAATTTCATCGGCCAGCGCCGCGGCATCCCACCACTCCGGCCGGGGCCAAGCGTAATACTCCAGGTCACTTGCATCCTTGAGGCGCGCAAGCGGATGCGCGACGAACTCATCGTACGCCCCGGTTCGGTGAGGCACTTTCCGGCGGAGCACACCCCAGGCGTCGGCCCAACTCCCGTCCGAGTAATGTTCCAGTGGGGGCCCCACATAGGGCTGGCGAGGATGTCGCAGATCGATCCCCAAGTGGCGCAGGACGCCCTCCGGGTCGTGAATGCCCAGGTACTCGTGCAACAGCTTCCATGCTTCCGGGGTAGCCATGAAATCCACTGGCACCCGGTCCGTTTCCTGGTGAGAAAGCGCCAGGAGGACGCGCGCGCGCGGTGTGAGTTCAGACGATGGCATGGACTTCATCTTCCCCTTTATCATCGATCCTAGGACTAAATCCGGACTGATGGTGTTATGGCCTTCAACTTCTTAAATACGGCGCGGATCGCGACGTCGAGACCTCGCCCTGCCTATCAAACTCTGCCGACTTCCCGGCGATTATACGTGCGTTCGCTCGAATCTGCTGCGGTTTCCAGGAGTGCGTGAGCAAAAAGTGATATCGCAGTAGTACAGAGCCGGTGGTCAAAAGTTTGATCCGGCTCGGCGGGAATAGAGCTGCGCGGCGACGGCCCGGGCCGCCTGCACCATTTCCGGGTAGGGCGTGTCGGTGACGGAGACGAAACCGATGTTGTAGTTCTCGCCGTCATAGGCCCGCCCGGTGAGTGGCTCATCATAGTATTGGAACCAGTGGCATCCCACGAAGGCCGGGTTGTCCTCCACGCTCTCCAGGTATTGCTTGAACATTGCCGCCCGCGCCTGCTGATTGGGCACGGTCACCAGGCCGGAGTGGAACATGCCTCGATCCACCGCGCCGAAATGAAACTCCCCGATGATGCAGGGCTTGTCGAGTGATGCGGTGAATCCCCATTCCTGGGGGTCCAGGTGCGAGCGGTAAATGTTGAAGCTCACCACGTCGGCATGGCGGGCCGCGGCGTTGACCGCCTCCGGAGTGCGCCAGGCGAACCGGCAGCCGAGGTAAAGGTGATGAGGGTCGTACTTCCGCACCGCATCGTGCACCGTCCGGAAGTACTGCTCGGCAAATGCAGTCAGGAACCTGCTGAAGTCGTCTTTCATCCCGGGCGGGAGCGAAGCCGGCGGGCGATAAGGGTGCTCCAGCAAAGCCTGCCAGGAAGCGAAGGTGGCGCCCCAGGCCTGGTTGAGGTCCGCGATGGAGGAATGGCGCGACTTTAGTACTTCGACCAGCGCGCGCTTGGCGGGTGACTCCGGGCCGCCGGAGAGCGTACCGTAGACCAGGCCGTAATGCTCCTTGTCATTTCCTCCGCCACCCCAGGAAATCTCGTTGTCGATAAAGTAGCCGATGCACCAGGGATCGTCGCGAAACTTCTCCGTGCCACGCTGGACGCTCTGGTTGACGGCCTGAACAAATGCCGGGTCGAACGGGTCGTGCATCTTGCCCCAGTAATCATTGCCGCTGGCCACGCGCGCGTAGTTTCCCTCGATTTCAATCGTTGCCGTGTAGGGAACTTTCTTGTAGGCATAAAGCGCGGGGTCGGACCAGTTCCCGATGGTGTTGAAACCCCACGCGCGAAGGCGATCGAGCGCGGCGGCGCGCCAGGCGGCGGGCCAATCGGGGCCATATTTGCGGTGCAGGTTCGCCACGTAGAAGCCGTAAGTGCGCCCCTCCTTGAGAGTCCCGTAAATGGCGTGGTCCTCGTGGCCGTAATACCGGGCGAGCGGATCGTCCTCGGTGGGCAGCCAGGTGAACATCTCCTTGCGTCCATCCACGAAGGTGTAGGCATCGCCTCCCGGCCTGCTTTCCATCACATCGATTCCCATTGAGAAGAACATGTGGCCGTCTGGATCAACAAGCCACCATTTACCGTTACGCTTGACCGTGGTGAAGAAGCCCGTTGGGGAAGAAGCGGCCTTGGAGGCGGATCCTCCCCACATGTCGCGTCCCGGCAGGGCGGGGTTGGACAAAATGTCTGATTCTTCGCGCTGTTTCTGGGCCAGCAGGTCCTGGTCGTTCTTGATCTTTCCCGGCCAGTCGGCGCGGGTGTACTGGCCGTAGGCGTCCACGATGCCGTTGTAGTTGAATGGCGGCAGCAGGCGCAGATTGTCAATCACCACCCTTCTTGTCCCTGCCGGGTAGCGGAACGTCAGCTTGCATGTCGTCACGTGGCCGGCATTCACCGGGCGGTCCGAGCCGGAGATGCCACTGACCGGCGCGACCCCCGGAGCCGTGGGAGGTCCGCCGCGCATAGCGTGCGCGAGAGGCGAGCTGGCGCCCACGGGATAGTAGTAACTCATGGCCGCGTGCGGCGGGACGTTGCCGCGGCCCCCGACCGGCTTGGCAGCGCCGCCGCCAGGGTTCGTATCATTCAATTCAAATCCTACCCAGAGTTCCTGGTCGCCGGGATTGTAGACGTCGATTGCCACCGCCCCGAATGCGCTCCAATCCCAGGGGGAAGTTTCGGGCAAAAGCTCGAGGGAGGCTGCCCCGGAACCGGTGAACTCGACCGCGAGGGCGCTCTTTCCTTCCGTCACATTTTCACGGGTCAGCGAAACCCGCGCGCCCGTCGCCTTGATTCTCTGCAGGGCTTGGGGCGATTCAAAGGAGGTGAGAATCTTCCCGGTAGAATGCCCATTCTGGGGATGAATGAAGCCGGCCGGAAATAACACGACCAACAACCCGACGGCTGCTCTTCGCCACAGCGACTGGAGGTTCATTTTATTCGCCATCCTTCTGGATCCTGCAATACAGAGTGAGACGGTCTCAGGCCGCGCGAGTGTCTTGAACGCTGGGGCGGGACGTCCCAGCTACATCGGCCGGGACAGCCACGTTACCATGAAGAGTGCCACGGGGTTTTGCAAATCGATTTGGGAGGGAGACTCTCGATTGTTTGCTTTTCCACGGCTTTTAGCTAAACTGCTTATTTGACAGATCTTCTTGGCGATTGGAAATCAGATCCGACTCCGACACCCCATTCTCCTGACGAGAATCTCCCCGGCTGAGGGCAAGGTTGATGAGTTCAAGGGTCGTACACAAAATCGGCAAGTACGAGATTGTGGCGGAGCTCGGCCAGGGTGGGATGGGGGTCGTCTACAAGGCGCGCGACCCTTTCATTGGGCGCCTGGTCGCGTTGAAAACGGTCACTCCGGAGCTGGTTTCCGATCCCGAGATCCTCAAGCGCTTTTACCGGGAGGCACAATCAGCCGGGACTCTGCAACATCCCAACATTGTAACCATCTACGACCTGGGGGAGGCGGACGGCCGTCCTTACATCGCCATGGAGTTTGTCGAGGGCGAAAGCCTCCACACCATCATCGACCGGCGCCCCCGGATTCCCCTGGCCGCCAAACTGAGGCTGGTACAGCAGTTCTGCGAAGGTCTGGGCCATGCCCACAAGCGCGGATTCGTTCACCGTGACGTGAAACCCGCCAACATCCTGGTGACTCATGACGGCGTAGTCAAAATAGTAGATTTCGGGATCGTCCATTTGGAGTCCACGAATCTTACCAAGGCCGGCACCTTTCTGGGAACCACGCACTACGCGTCCCCCGAACAGGTCAATGACGGCCATGTCGACAGCCGCTCTGACCTGTGGGCCGTCACCTGCGTCCTGTATGAACTTATCGCTTACAAGAAGGCATTCGACGGTTCCAATATTGCGGCCATAATCGCCAAGATCTTCAGTTCCGACCCGGAACCTTTAAGCGTCTGCTGCCCGGGCGTACCGCCAGCCCTTGACTCTGTCATTCGCAGCGGGTTGAAGAAGAACATCGAGGAGCGATACCAGTCGTTGAACGATTTGTTGACCGATCTCCTCCCCATCACCGGCAGTCTGCAACTGGGCTTCGTGGGTGAAATGCTGAACGAAGCGAAAGACTTGCGCGAGAAGGGCAACTACTCCGGGGCGCGGGAGAAAGTGCGCTCAGTCCTGATCCTCGACAGAACACGCACGGAAGCGAAACGTTTGCATACCGAGCTATCCGCGGAGATGGCTCGGATGGGACCCATTTTCAAGGCCAGGAAAATGGTGGGCGACGCCGAGCAGGCTTTCAACCGCGGCCAACTTGCGGAGGGTGCCCGCCTCCTTGGAGAGGCTGAGGCGTTAAGCCCACCCGACACCCAGGCTCGCGATCTCAGGATCAAGATCACCCGGGAGCAGGAGCGCGTGCGCGAGATGCGCGATGCTCTTACGGCCGGGCAGCGCCTGATGCATCAAGGTGACCTGACTGCAGCCGAGCAAAACCTGCGCAGGGTATTGGAACTCGACAAGGGCGACCCACCCGCTTCGGAGCTTTCCCAGGCGGTCGAGCTTTTGGAAAAGATCCAAAATGACCGGCTGGCCCGCGAAAGAGAATTCCGCCTGAAAGAAGGACTGTGGCAGGCCGATAACCTGGTTGCCGAGGGCAATCATGAGGAGGCCAAAAACAAGCTGCTAGAGCTTCAGCAGGAATTCACAACCTGCGATGAAGTCAGCATGCGACTGAAGATCCTGGCCCCCCTCATTAAGTCACGGGAACTTCTTCGGATGGGCAAGCAGGCCCTCCAGCAGGGAGCGTTTGAAGACGCGGTTCACCTGCTCACGGAAGCATGGGTCCTGGATCCTTCAGACCCTGAGGTGCGCGGACTTAAGGACCGGGCGAATCAAGAGCGCGACCGCCAGGAACAGCTCAGGGACGCACTGGGCTATGGCCGGATGGCATTGAATCAGGGGGACGCCGGCATGGCGGAAAGGATGTTTCGCCTTGCCCTGCATGTTGATCCCGCCAACCCTGAGGGACTCAAACTGCTGGAGGAAGCTCGCCAGACTCTGGCGACGGCGCAACGCAAGGGACGCTACCAGGATGGATTAAAGAAAGCTGAAGGACTGGCGGCGCTGGGGAATTTCGAGGACGCACAGTCCACCCTTCAGGAGTTACAGGCTGAGTTCCCCGAGGCCAACGAGATTGTCGATCGCCTCCGGGAACTTGAGGCACAAGGGAAGACAGCGCGCCTGCTTGAGGAAGGACAACTCGCATTCGAGCAGGGAGAATATGGTGAGGCCGTCCGAATACTCACCGCGGCGGAGGGAATCGAACCCATCGATACGCGGGTTCGCGAGCTAAAGGCGCGCGCCGTGACGGAACGCGACCGCCTGCGGCAGGTTCGGGAAGACACGATGGCGGGACACCGCGCCATGCGCCAGGGCCGAATTGATCTAGCCGAGCAGTACTACCGGCACGCCTTGCAATTTGACCCCGCCAACCCCCAAACGGCCAAGTTGCTCGCAGATATTCCGAAGCATCGCGATTAACCCCAGACCCCGCGGAGGGGAAACCGCTCACTTAGAAAGTACTCGCCCGTACCGCGCAGGGTGGTCCATACTGGACGCCTATGTTTCGGTGTTTGCGGCGATTCATGAGGCTGCGCCTGATCGCGGCGGTAAGGGTGGGGGCGGTGCTGCTTCTTCTCCCGCCCGTGGCGAGCCGGGGAGGCGCCTCGCCGGGCTTTGATTCACCCAATGTCATCCTCATCACGATTGACACGCTGCGGGCCGACCACGTGGGGTGTTACGGCGACCGCTCCGCCGCGACGCCCAATCTTGATGCCCTCGCCCGCGCGGGCGCCCGATTTACCCACGCCTACACACCCGTGCCAATTACGCTTCCCGCGCACGCCTCGCTCCTTACCGGCAGTTATCCGATGGCCACCGGGATGCACGATTTCACCACCAACAAGCTGCCGTCCGGCGCCGTCACGCTGGCAAAGGCGCTGCGCGACAACGGCTTCACCACCGCGGCGTTCATCGGCGCGGCGGTGCTCGATTCGCGCTTCGGGCTCAACCTGGGCTTCGACACGTATTTCGACCACTTTGACTTTGGGCAGTTGCGCGGGTCCAATTTCGACCAGTTGGAACGCCGGGCCGATGTGGTTGTGGACGAAGTGCTGAGCTGGCTGAAAGTCAATCCCCGGCAACCCTTCTTCCTCTGGGTACACCTCTATGATCCCCATTATCCCTATACGCCGCCCGAACCCTACGCCAGCCGCTTTCGAGCTTCCCCTTACGACGGCGAAATCGCCTTTGCCGACGCGCAAGTGGGCCGATTTTTCGACTATCTTCGCGAGCGGCACATTTATGAAAACGCCTTGATCGTCATGGCCAGCGATCACGGCGAAGGACTTGGCGATCACGGCGAAAAGTACCACGGGTTCTTCATTTACAATTCCACCCTTCATGTGCCCTTGATCTTCAAGGTGCCCGGGGCGGTCCCGCGCGTCGTGGAGGAAGACGTCTCGCTGGTCGACGTGATGCCAACGATTCTCCAGGCCCTGAAGCTCCCCACTCCGCCCTCAGTTCAAGGCCGGAGTCTGATGTCGACCATCCTGGGACGCTCCTCGGGCGCCGCGTCGAACCTTTACGCCGAAACCTATCTTCCCCTCCTGCATTTCCACTGGAGCCAGTTGCGCGCATTGCAGTCTGGCGGATGGAAGTTCATCGAAGCGCCGAAACCCGAGTTCTACGAGGTTCGCAACGATCCCGGCGAACAAAAGAACTTACTTGCGGGCCAGGGAGCACGCGCCCGCGAGATGGGGGAGCGGCTCCAGGAGGTGATGCGCCGGTACACGCCGGCGGCGGGCCCGCAGACAGGCCAGGTGCCGACCGATCCGGCCCTTTACGACCGGCTGCGCGCGCTGGGGTATGTTGCCGTCTCCGCGGGAACCTTCGCGCCGCCATCGGGCAAGCCCCTCGCCGACCCCAAGGACCGCATCAAGACGTACGAACTGCTCTCCGAGGCGATGGCGGACGGCGAGCACGGTCAATACCAGGAGTCGCTGCGCAAGCTGGGCGAGGCCGCCAAGACGGATCCCGATTCTCCCGCTATCAACTACATGATGGGTCTCAACTACCAGGGCCTGCGTGACGCGCCGAAAGCCATCGAGCGCTTCCAGGCGGCGTTGAAAGTGAATCCCGATTTCTCACTTGCCCTCTACAATCTCGGCATGACGCAGGGGGCGACGGGTGATTTAGACGGCGCTGCCGCATCCTTGGTTCGGGCCGTCGAACTTGACCCGACGAACTTTTCCGCGGTCTTCGAGTTGGGAATCGTCTATTTGAAGAAGAACCGTTACGATGAGGCGTTCCAGCAATTCCAGCGCACGGTGGCGCTGAACCCTACCTTCGCCCCGGCCCACACGGCCGTGGGAGAGGGTTACTTGCGTCAGGGGAAACCCAACGAAGCGGTCAGAGAGCTGGAACGCGCCGTGGAGCTTGACCCGCAATCGCGCCGGGCGCAGCACAGCCTGGGCCTCGCCTACCAGGCGCTCGGACGCGACGCCGACGCCCAACGAGAGTTTGAACGTGCCAAGGAGCCCTGACGACATGTTTGCCAGGCGCAGGTTCCCCGCCCGCACCTCGAAGTCGTGGACCGTTATTTACGGCTCATTACTATTCATCATTTCCGTTCTGGGGAGTTTTGGATGGTTTCTGGGCCGGGCCGCCGTCCGTTCAAGGTGTCTGTCCTGGGGAGGCATCAGCGGCATGGTACCTCATTGTCTTTCTGGTCAGGTGAGCGTGAACAATGTACCGCTTGGGCGCGTCGCCTATGAAAAAAAAGGGATAGCACGTGGTAAGGGTGAGCGAAGGGATGCCACGGTCGCGCAGAACCTGCACGTCCCGGGGAGTGACGATTTCGATCCGATCCACAACATAGGTTTCGGTTTCGCCCTGCTCGGCCAGAATGATCGAGTCGCCCGCGGCGATATCCTTTAAGCCACGGAAGAAGCCATCGCGGTGTCCGGAAATTCCCACGTTTCCATCGCTGCCGGGCGGCGCGGTCCCGGCGATGTGACCCGCGCCACGGTTCAGAGTCAGATCGTCGGTCCCTTCATAAACCGGCACCTCAAGATGAATGCGGGGGATCCTCACTACAGCGATGGGAGCATCTGTCTTCCTGGTCAAGCTCTCTTCATAAGCTGCTACCCGCTTGGGGGACCAACCGGTGAAATCGGGATGGTTCAGCGAACTCCGTGATCCCGAAGTGGCTTCAGACGACTGGCACAGGCGCCGCGAGGCCGGTCGGGGCATCAGGGGGCCATGCAGGCGCGCCGCAGCGGTGGCCTGTAAAGCGAACCAGAGAATGAGGATACTGACTTCCGCCGTCCCAAGGATCCTCTTTCGCAGGGAGTGGGTAAAATGTCCGAGTGGCACGTGCCTGCGTAGTATCTGACGTGGAATCATAGCTGGTTGCAAAGTGTCCTGGTCATGTCGGGGGTTTAGCGCCTTGCGCCCTTCCATTCCCAAGCCGTCTGACGATTCCATAATAACAAAACGCGAGGAAGAAAGAAGATACAGTAGAGTGGATTCATTGCGCCAAATGCTGGCCGGGAATAAAATGGGACCGCTACGAACATGGTTTCAGGGACGGCATGATCGTCACACAGCGCAAACCATAGGAGAGATGGGCATGATATTAGAAGGACAAGTAGCTTTGATTACGGGAGCCTCGAGTGGCATCGGCCGGGCGACGGCGGAAGCCATGGCGCGGGAGGGAGCCCGCGTGGGAGTAAACTACCTGAAGAACCAGAAGGGCGCCGAGGAGGCGGTGGAAGCCATTCGCCGCACCGGCGGCAAAGCCCTCCCGATTCGAGCTGACGTCACCCGCCGGCAGGAGGTTCAGGCGCTGGTTGCGGCTGTACGCAAGCAATGGGGGCGCATCGATATCCTGGTGAACAACGCCGGAGACCTGATCGCGCGGCACACCCTGGCGGATATGACCGAGGAATATTGGGACCAGATCATGGACTTGAACCTGAAGAGCGCCTTCCTTTGCACGCAGGCCGTGTGGGAAGAGATGGCGGCGCGCAAGAGCGGATGCATCATCAACGTTTCATCGATCGCCGGCCGCAATGGCGGAGGGTTGGGCGCCGCGGCCTATGCAGCCGCCAAGGGCGCATTATTGACCTACACCAAAGGGTTGGCCAAGGAGCTCGCCCCGCATGGAATCCGCGTCAACGGCATAGCTCCGGGCGTTATCGCGACGCCTTATCACGAGCGTTACAGTCCCCCCGAGCTTATGGCGAAATTCGTCGCGAACATTCCCCAGGGGCGTGCCGGAACGGCGGATGAGATTGCCGATGTGATCCTGTTCCTGACCTCCCCGGCCGCTCGCTACATTCTTGGCGAGACGGTGGAGGTGAACGGTGGGATGTTGATGGATTGAGGGGCCGGCGCGTGGGTAAAGCCGCCGCCCAATTCTTTCACCCTGGTACGGAGACTCGAAGATTAAAGCCAACGCGTAATAGGCTGCATCCAAATTACTCAGGAGGATCTCCAGATGCGATGCGGATGGGTCATAGGACTCGCAATGATGTTATGCGGGACAGCCACTGTCGGCTGGCCGGCCGACAAGCAGACAGACCGGCTGGAAAAATCGGCCGAAGTCATCAGCGATATTATGAAGACCCCCGAGAAGGGCATTCCCCGCGACTTGATGAATAAATCCGTATGCGTGGGGGTGATTCCTTCTGAACTCAAGGGCGCCTTTGGCCTCGGCGCCACGTATGGCCGGGGAGCATTGGTTTGCCGGCGCAACGGAAATGGCGCCTGGGGCGCGCCTTCGATGTTCACGGTGGGTGGCGTGAATTTCGGTTTCCAGATTGGCGGCGAAGCCACCGATTTTGTCCTGCTGGTGATGAACGGTAGGGGGGCGGAAAAGCTCCTGCGTGACAGCACCAAGCTTGGCGCCGATGCATCCGCCGCGGGCGGGCCGGTGGGACGCACCGCGCAAGGCGCCACCGACCTGCAAATGCATGCCGAGATCCTCACCTATTCGCGTGCGCGCGGCATCTTTGCGGGTGTGTCGCTCGACGGGCAGATGTTCAAACAGGATGGGGACTCGAACGAAAAGCTTTACGGCCGCAAACTGAATCCAAGGGACATCCTCTTTAAGGGAGTCGTCGCGCCGCCGGCAGCCGCCCACCCCCTGGACACGGCGTTGACCCAATTCTCGCCGCACGGGGGTGAGGCATTCACTCCTAAATAAGAGGCAGGCAGCGTCTTGGAGTGCGGTAGCAGCAGCTACCGCCTTTTCACGCGGTCGCATCTTCGCCGTATGATTCACGGACGGAAGGCGGTAGCTGCTGCTCCCGCCCTTTCACGCGGTCGCATCTTCGCCGTATGAATCACGGACGGAAGGCGGTAGCTGCTGCTCCCGCCTTTTCACGCGGTTGCATCTTCGCCGTATGAATCACGGACGGAAGGCGGTAGCTGCTGCTACCGCACTCCAAGACTGAACTCACCCTTCCGGCAGGAACAACTGGAAACATGCCCCTTTCCCCGAGTCACTGCTCACCCGAATCCACCCGCGATGGTCGTCCACAATCTTGGAAACGATGGCAAGCCCCAGTCCTACGCCGTTTTCCTTGGTCGTAAAGAAGGGGTTAAAGATTTGCCCGCGCAGTTCAGGAGGAATGCCGGGACCGGTGTCTTGAAAGGTGACCTCCACACCGGGCTTACCCTCGGTGGCGAGCGCCGCCCCCACGCGGAGAGTGCCGCCACCCGGACCCATGGCTTCATAGGCGTTCAGCGCCAGGTTGGCAAACACCCTCTCCATCAGGTCACCGTCCAGGGTGATTTCCGGGAGATCCGCAGCGAATTCCCGTTCCACCTTCACCTTGGCATCCGGCCAGCGATCGCGAGCCTCCTTCAGGGCCCGCTCGATCAAGGGCGGAATCTGCTGCTGGCGCAAGTCCAGATCATGGGGCCGAGCAAAGTCCAGGAAGCGCGTCACGAGCGCGTTCATGCGATTTACTTCGCCGGATATGTACCCTGCCATCTCGGTGCTGAGCGGGTCGGAATTCGCGACTTTGCGGGCCAGGGTTTCCGCCGAGCCCTTGATGACCGCCAAAGGATTCCTGAGTTCGTGAGCCAACCCCGCGGAAAGCTGACCCAAGGCGGCCAGGCGTTCCGATCGGCGCGCTTCTTCCTGCGCCTGCTCGAGCCGCCGGTTGGTCTCAGCCAGGGTTTCGGCCAGTTCCCGATAGCGGGTCATTTGCTGGCGGTTTTCCGTCACAAAACGGTTCACGACGATCGCGGCGAGGAAGAAAAACAGGTTCCGTATGGCCAGTTCGGTGGGGCCTTCTTCCGTCAATTCGTATTGGCTCAGCAATCTAACCACAAAGGACCAGTAAACCGCGGAAGTCAACGCCGTCCACGCCAGCGTGGCCCAGAGGTCGAAATACATGGCGGCGGTAGCTACCGGCACAAAAAAAATCAGGTAATAACTGTAGGGGCTCAGAATTCCGCCTGTGTGATCAACCAACAGCCACGCTAATATTATTTTCACAATAACGATATAACTCCGCCCACGTTCAGGGAACCGTTCCAGAAAGCGGTGCTCGAAGATTTGGGATACGCCAATGGCAATGAGGATGAGTTGCTTGTGGATCTCCCTGCGGGGCTCAAGCACAGCCAGTCCGCCGAGAAAGGCCAGCCACAGGAGATCCATCCAGGCGAAACGGCGCTGCTGAGTCATTTCTCCCCTACAATTTCCCTCAACGTTTGGGCGGCGTATGCCGCCTGTTCATTTGTCATTTCCGGGTAAAGCGGCATGCTGAGAACACGGTCGCACGCGCTTTCAGTTTGAGGCAAATCACCGCGCTGATATCCCAGAGATTGATAGGGTTTTTGGAGATGAATGGGCAGGGGGTAATGGATGGCGGTCTGCACGCCGCGTTCCTCCAATTGGGCCCGGACGGCGTCGCGGTGGTCAACGTAAACTACAAAAAGGTGATAGACCCGCCCGCTGTCTGCGCCGGCATCCTGAAGGTCAACACACGCCCCGGCCAGGATGCGGCGGCAGACTTCCGCCAATTCCTTTCGCCGCGCATTCCACTGCTCCAGGCGGGGCAGCTTGCAACGCAGAATGGCTCCCTGGAAGCCCTCCATGCGATAGTTATAGCCGATGAGATCATGAAAGTAACGACGAGATTCTCCCTGGGAGCGCAGGACGCGCGCCTGGGCGGCCAGCGCCGCGTCGTTGGTGGTCAGAGCGCCCCCCTCTCCGTAGGCGCCCAGATTCTTCGTGGGATAGAAGCTGAAAGCCGCCACCTTGCCGATGCCTCCCGCCCGCTTCCCGTGGTAACGCGCGCCGTGCGCCTGGCAGGCGTCCTCGATGACCGCCAAGCCGTTCCGGTCCGCAATCTCCAGGATGGCGTCCATCTCCGCGGGCAAGCCATAGAGGTGAACGGGAAGGATGGCCCGAGTGCGCGGGGTTATGGCCGCCGCGATTTTGCCCGGGTCAATATTAGCCGTGCGCGGGTCGATGTCCACAAACACCGGTTTCGCGCCTGTATAGGAGATCGCTGCTGCGGTGGCGAAGAAACTATTCGCCGTGGTAATGACCTCGTCGCCGGCTTTTACGCCCACCCCAAGCAGCGCCAGATGCAAGGCGCTGGTGCCTGAATTCACCGCCACGCAGTGCTCCACCCCGCAGAAGGCGGCAAACTCCCGCTCGAACTCCTGCACTTCGTCGCCCAGAATAAAGGCCGCCTTGCTGCCCACGAGATCGAGTGCCGCCAGTACTTCCTGCCGCAGCGCGGCGTATTGGGCTTTCAAATCGGCATAGGGAACAATCATGGCTTTCCTTGGAATCAATGCAATGGTCTTTCCGCAGCGCGGTACAAACCAAAACACCTCGCCTGTTCTTTACCTGAATTAGTGATTCTATTCCCAAAGAAAGACCTGATACAAGAATCTGTGGGAAAGTGGATTGGTCGTGATAGATTGTCACCATGGAGGCATCCTGAAATGCATCTGTGGCGTAGCCATTGGACTCTGGGCCTTATCGCAATAGTGATTGCTGCGGAGGCTTGGCCGACCTCTCATCTTTGTGGTCAGACCTCGCCCACTAATTTCCTGGCCTCGGAACCTGTGGGGTGGGTTGACCTTATGCCAAAAGATTCACTCCAGGGTTGGACCCGGGTGCCCATCCCACCCGGCAAGCCCTTGGACCCGGCGAATCAATGGCGCGTGGACGAAGAGCATGGGACCATCCTCTGCGAGGGCAATCACGGTCACGAATGGCTGCGCTACGACCGCGAACTCGCCGATTTCCTTCTCCACGTGGAATGGCGGTTTGAAAAGCGCGAGGGTTTGAAGGGGTATAACAGCGGGGTTTTCGTACGCAATGACCTGACCGGGGATATCTGGCACCAGGCGCAAGTGGGGCCCGCGGCCTACCTGTTCGGCAAGACCCCGATCCACGGGCAACCCTCGTCCTTCAAGACTCCGGCCCCGGCGGTCGACCCTCTCCACCCCATCGGCGATTGGAATACCTACGAGATTCGCTGTGCCGGCCCCAAGATCACGCTCTGGGTCAACGGCGAGTTGACCGGGGAGACCGCCGCGCCCGAGGCGCTGAAAGGCTATTGGGGGCTGGAAGCAGAAGGCTATAAGATCGAGTTTCGCAATATTAAGTTAAAGATATTACAATAAGAGTTAACGACAGAAACTTCGGAAGATGCCGCCGGCAAGACGGAGTTATGTGTGCGAGCGTAACCGGGCGCAACACTCCTGAGCGGCGTCAAGGGCCCATTCTATGCAGTGCCCCGTCCAGCACGACGGGCTTGCCAGGTTCAATTTGAGCCTCGGCGAGCGCGTCGCCGTAGTTCACCCGGTATGTTACGGCATGATCGGATTCCAGCCGGAGCTGAGTGAGCCGGCCCTCTTTCCACGCCATGTCCACCTTGCCGCCGCCTCGCACACGCACGCCCTTCAGGCTTCCACTCGACCATTGACGCGGTAGGGCCGGCAACAGACTGATTTCGCCGGGAGTGCTCTGCACCAGCATTTCGGTGATCGCGGCTGGACCACCCAGATTGCCATCAATCTGAAAAGGTGGGCAGAGGTCGAACATGTTCGGCAATGTACTCGTGGTGATCAAGAACTTGAGGTTGGCGAAAGCGTGTTCCGGGTTTCGCAGCCGCGCCCAAAGAGCGGTCCTCCATACCGACGACCACCCCGTGCCGCCGTCCCCGCGCAATTCGAGGCTTTTCCTGGCGGCTGCCGCCAGTTCAGGAGCCGTTCTGAGAGAGATGTCCTGCCCCGGATAAAGCGAATACAAATGCGAGACATGCCGGTGATGCGGCTCGAATTCGTCATAGTCCTCGATCCATTCCTGAAGCTGTCCCCGCTTGCCAATTTGCAGGGGTGGCAAGCGCTTGTAGGCCTCGTCCAGTTCGGACCGGAACCCAGCGTCGGTTCCCAGTATTTCGGCGGCACGCCGGCAACTCGCAAAGAGCTCACGGATCAGTTCAACGTCCATGGTGGGCGAGTACGTCAGATTGTGGGGCTTGCCGTTCAGAAGATATGCGTTCTCGGGCGAGGTCGAAGGATTCGTGACCAGACGCCCGGCAAAGGGTGTTCCCGCCGGAGCCTCCACCAGGGCGCCGAGCGCGAACTCCGCCGCCTCCTTCATGGCGGGGTATGCCTGTTGCCGCAGGAATTCACGATCTCCACTGAACTGGTAGTGGTCCCACATCTGGTTCGCGAGCCACATCGCGCCGCTGGGCCAGAGCCCCCACGGCCCATCCACCGGTGTCGTTGCCCGCCAAAGGTCGGTGTTGTGATGCAAAACCCAACCCCTGCTGCGGTAGTGAACCTGGGCGGTTTCGGCCCCGGTGACGCGCAAATCGCGGATCAAACTCCACAGCGGCTCTTCCGTTTCCCAAAGATCGCCGGCATCCGCCTGCCAGTAGTTCATTTCCAGGTTGATATTCGTCGTCCATTTGCTGGCCCAGGGGGGAAGCAGGTCCTCATTCCAAATCCCCTGGAGGTTCGCGGGTTGACCTCCCGGCCGCGAAGAGGAGATCAAAAGATAGCGGCCAAACTCAAAATAGAGAGCGAGCAGCCCCGGATCCTCGTCTTCGGCAAAGCTGTTGATGCGCTGGTCAGTGGGCTTATCGGAATGGAGGTCTGCAAGGTGCAACTGGACGCGCGAAAACAATCGGCGAAAATCATCAACGTGCCTCTGCCGCAAGCGATCGTACGGCTGTTTCAACGCGGGTTGCAGATACCCCTGGACGGCGGCGGGAGCGTCTCCGCCGATGTCTCGATAATTCCTGAAACTGGTTGCGTTGCTGAGCAGGATCGTCACCGAGTTTGCGCCGGTGATTTCCAGGCCCTGCGGCGCATTGCGAACGGAACCGCCCTCGGCCAGGACCTTCATCACTGCCGCGAACTTCATGCCGGGCTGATCCCAGGAGCCGGTCCAAGACCTCGCCGGATTCTGGCGCGGTTGGATTTGACCGGTTAACTGCAAGGTATCGTTCGCGGTGCTTTCGATGCGCGTTCCGGTTTGGGGCGAATCCAGACGTACACCGAAGGTTAGCTGGCGCGGTTCGTTGGCCGTGATTCGCACGACGAGAACCTGGTCCGGGTAGGAGACGAAAACTTCCCGCCGGAACTTCACCGAGCCAACGGTGTAGGTCGTCTCGGCAATGGCATCGGCCAGATGGAGTTCGCGGCGGTATTCTGTGGCCTGTGCATGTCCGGGGAAATGCAGTCGGACATCACAAAAGGGTTGATAAGGCATGAGCACCGGCGGTTTGCCCATCACGTCTCGCGAAAGCTCTTCAGCTTCGTCCACCTTCCCCTCGAAGATGAGCTTTCGAATCTCCGCGAGATGAGAGTAGGCCTCGGGATTGGTATAGTCGTGAGGCCCTCCGCCCCACAGAGTGCCCTCGTTGATTTGGAGGCGCTCATCCTCGGTCCCACCGAAAACCATCGCCCCGATGCGGCCGTTGCCGAGCGGCAAAGCCTCCGTCCATTTTGTGGCGGGTTTGTCGAACCTAAGGACAAAATCGGATTCGGCCGCTCCAGCTCGAACTGTCGCGGTTGCCACAAGAAATGCTATCGTTACTACGGGACGCATTTGCCGGTGCAGCACTTCGCTCCTCCTAGTACCCTCTATACTCCTTTAGGCGGAATCAGATATTAGCAAACGGCTGCTCCACTTGCGCATGAAAACCATCCGGTAGCGGTGCAAGTTCAAACAGGAACGACTCCTGACGCGTGAACCGGCTTGGCCTCAAGCGAATGCCCTTGGTAAAATGAAAGGAGCCTATTCGGGGCGGGCGAATAAATAAGCATGATGAGCTTTTCGGAAAAGTACGATGTGGTGGTGGTGGGCGCAGGGCACGCGGGCTGCGAAGCGGCGATGGCGGCGGCGCGCATGGGGTTGAAGACTGCCCTTTACACCATCAACCTCGACTTGATCGCGCAGATGTCCTGCAATCCCGCGGTGGGGGGTATCGCCAAGGGCCACCTGGTGCGTGAAATAGACGCTCTGGGGGGAGTAATGGGCGAGGTCATCGACGCCGTGGGGATCCAGTTCCGCCTGCTCAACACCAGTCGCGGGCCGGCGGTATGGTCGCCTCGGGCGCAAGCCGACAAGAAGCTATACCGGGCAAAGATGCGGCAGGTGCTGGAATCGGAGCCTAACCTGCGCATCAAGCAGGCGGAGGTCGTTGACCTGGTGCTTGAGGAGCGTAGCGCCGGTAACTTGCCGGCGCCGGCTGAGGCAGTACCCGCCCCATTCCAATATACCGGCAGGGTGCCGGCGTTACGCCTGCGCGGAGTCCGTCTTCTCGACGGACGTACGGTCGAGGCGGGCGCGGTCATCGTTACCACCGGAACCTTTCTCAACGGCTTGATTCACTGCGGCGAGAACCAGTATCCCGCCGGACGCTCTGGCGAACCGCCCTCGCTACTCTTGGGCGAGGCGCTGCGCCGCCTGGGCTTCGAGATGGGCAGGCTCAAGACCGGCACGCCACCCCGGCTGGATGCCCGGACCATCGACTTCTCCAGGTTTCAGGTGCAGGCCGGGGATCCGGTCCCCACACCATTCAGCTTTCGCACCAAGGCTATCACCCAGCCCCAGACCGTCTGCTGGATCGCATACACCAATGCGGAAACGCACCGCCTGATTCGCGAGAACGTGCATCGCGCGCCGCTCTA
>DATJVT010000303.1:0-8970 GCA_035501695.1 Terriglobia bacterium
CTCCGTAAATCCTGGAGCTCAGAAACACCATCTTGATGTTCTTATAACGCGCTTTGATTGCGCGCATAGTTCCGCCGATAAATCCCTCATAGATGTAGGCATTGGAATTTGGGGCAGGAAGAGGAGGAGGTGGCTGAATCCAACCTCCGACGGGGATAGGGACGGCGAACTTGTACCAGATGACTTCGACCTGGCTCTCTGAGAGCCCACCTGGCGTCAGAAAGTTGTCGCGAATATAGTCGTAGGCGTTTTGGTTGAAAGTGTCATTGCAAACGGGGCCGGCGAGGCCGCGGGCAACGGTGAAATCGCAGGGACCCGGACCGCCCGAGGCGGCGTTGACGACGACGAGATCCCTGTTCACGGAGCGATTCCCACTGATATAGGTCTGAATGAAATTGCCAAACTCCAAAGAGGCATTGGACATTCCAATGGAAATCATCCCGATCTTGCGGTTGATCGGGACAACCTTAGCAGCGAGGCCAGTCCCAACGGCGCTGTGATCGCTGGGCATGACATTGGAGCCCGATTGGTAAAGCCCTCCCTGAAAGCAGACCTTGGGTTTTCCCACACAGTAGGACCGCGTTCCCAGGTCAGGAATGTCCGTGTTGTTGGGTAACGGTATTCCCTGTGCCTGGAGCAATCCCGCAAACAGAAGAACGCACAACCCTAGCCTCGTAATCATAAACCCTCCCCGATGTGAAATCAAAAGTTGCTGTAAATCGCTATTACTTCTTACAGCCTGGCGTAACCTGATTGCGGCGAATCTCCCTGAGCCGGGCCCCGGCCTTGATGCGCGTTGGGTGGGCCTTTTTAGTTCGAAGGGGATACTCTATTTTATCAGGCGCATTACCAAATTCCGAGAACTAATTTCAGTCCGTGTCCGGCGGCGTGGGAGCTTTAATACGCGCCAAAAGGTATTTCGCGTCGTATTTAGCGCCCACCTCCGTAAAGTTGATGGGCGTTTGATTCAAATCGAAGCATTCGGCCAAATCATCCGCCCGGGCATCTGCATATCCGAGGGAGGGCGGACCAGAGGTCTCCTCGATAAACTTGAGGATGCTTCCGAAATCGTGGGTCACATGCGATACGTATCCCGCTTTGGCATAGGGGGATGCCACGATAAGCGGCACGCGGAAGCCATACCCGTAGTCATAAATCTGTGGTGGCACGTGGTCATACCATCCGCCCCAATCGTCCCAGGTGATGAAAACGACCGTATTTGGCCAATAGGCGCTGCCGCCGAGGGCATTTACAATCGACGACACCCAGGACGGACCCGTCCCAAGGTTCTGAGTCGGGTGATCGGAGTCCGCGCCGTCGGGAATCACCCACGTCACCTGGGCTAATTGATTGTTGGCAATGTCCGTCAGGACTTGCTTCTGGTTGAGGACTACTGAGCCCCAATCCGGACCGTTGCGGATGTGTTGAATGGCATCGGGCCCGGTCCAAATCGAGGTCGCGCTGGGGGCGTAATACCGCCAATCGATCATTTTCGCGTCCAGAAGGTCCATCAACGTGGAATGCTCGAAGCAGGGATATATTGTCGAGGATTCGTTGCCGAGGGGGTCGATCAAGGCCACGAAGGACGCAGGGGGGGCGGCGCACCCAGCCCCCGCCGTCGCGCTGCCGTCCGGATTCTCCGCCGCGAACAAGTTACTGGTGGCGGCCGGGGCGGAGGTGCCGGCAATGATGAATTGATGGGCGGGGAAACTCGGGCCCTGGTTGGTTTGAAACATGCGGTCTGCAAAGGTGTACGTTTCTGCAAGTTGGAAGTAAGGCTGCACATCCGACGGGTCGACGTAGCTGAACGGGGCGTTGGGAGGCGGGCAGTTGGTGGCGCCCTTCGAACAGAAGATTGTAATCTGGTCGGCGCCATCCATCGTCCCCCCGTCATACATTGCTTCGAATGCATTGTGACTGTGGTCGAGGTCGAAGTTAGTTTCCAGGGGGATCGCGGTCAGGGGGATGGTTTGGCCCTGAGAAGTCATTCCGCTAGTGGCGACGTCGGCATTCGGCAAACCGCGAAAGAGATTGTCGACCGAGCGGTTCTCCTGAACGATCACCACTACATGTTGGAACTTCTCCGCATAGGTGGCCGACGTCGGGGTGGAGGTAGATGGCGGTGCCGGGGACCCCATGTTTCCCCCACAGCCATTCAAGCCCAAGAGGGGAGTTCCTACGCTTAGGGCAATCATGGTTGCGAGAAATGCCTCTTGAGAAGGCCTGAACATTGCCCAATCCTCTTTCCCTATGAAGTTCAGTTGGTGTATATTCCCGCCCAAAGAAAATGAGGGATCACCCCTCTGTTTTTCCTGCAGCCACGAAGCTTTACTGATAAAACCAGGAACGCGTGTACTTCGACTGCGAAAAGAAATTAAAGAGCAGCGAACCAGCTTTCGCCGCTCCCGTGTCGGTCAGGTGGATTCCATCGGAGCTGAAGTCGGTCTCACCGCTGCAGGGCGCCTGGGCTTGACCGTTGCACCAATATAGGCCGTCCTCTTTGCGCGGTGTGGCGCCGTTGGCCCAGAAATAGGCGGAGTGCACCTGGCCATCGGCGGATTGGCTGGGCTCCGCGTGCGCCCAAAGGACCAGCGGGGCCGTCCCGTTCACGTAGTTCAGGTCGCCGGCGACGGGATCGACCGGCCCGTTGCAGGTCATGGAAGTAGGGCATTGGGTCTGTTGCGCGGTCATCAAGGCCTTAAGGCCGAAGGCCTTCTCGTAGTCATAGGGCCCGGGATCGGCGCAGTCATTCCCCATGGTGCAGTATTGGCCGTACACGCGGCTGCTGAAAAACATCAGCTTCAGGTTGGGCATACGGGACTTGGCCGCGCGCACGAAGAGGCCGCCCTCCCACTCCACATTCGTAGCATCCGTGGCCGCCACAGTGTTATTGGAAGCATTGGAGGTATCGAGGGGATTACAGTAGACGTAGTTTGCCAGAGGGTTCCAGGTGGCGCCCGTCCAGGTCGTCAAGAGGTCCGTGCCGCAACCGCGTTCGTCCACATGCACGCGCCCGTTGGATATATCCATCCAGCCGACCTGCACCTGATTGCAGCTATATCCATTCGATTGCAAACGAACTGGCCCGCAAATGTAGTCGAACTCATTGCCGACGTACCCGTTTTGGTTGCTATTGGCGGGGGAGTAGGGCCCGTTCTGGGCACACTGCATGACCCCTGAGGACGTCAGGCAGGCCGGAGGCGGCACAAGCGGGGTTCCCACGATCCATCGGTCCGCGTCGTTGCTGGAGAACGCCTCATCGGCCAAAATCAGGTTGGCGGGTTGGTGGCCATTGTCCGTGGACGCCGTCGCCAAAGCACCGAACTCGGCCAATGCCACGGACATTCCCGTCCCCACGAAGAGGATCAGTCCGGAACTCGCCGGATTCCCATTTATGTCGAGCGGCTGAATCTGATTCATAAGAGCCACCGCGTCGGCGTCGGTTTGCGTGGGGGGGAGATTGGTTCCACCCGCATAGAGCCCCCCCTGATACGCCGAGATCTCATAGCACCCGGTCAGCAAATCGTTGAGCGGTGTTTGCGTAGTGCAGGCTCCCCCGCTTCCCCCACCGCCATTCCCTCCCCCGGTTCCCCCTCCACTGCCCCCTCCCGCTTGGGAAGAAGAGCCCGGTACGGTTCCCGACCCACCTCCGCCACAGCCCATGTGCAATCCTGCTCCTGACATCACGAGGAGAATGAGGATGCGAAGTGCAATCTTCTTCTTGGTCATTTGAGTATGGTTATTCGTGACATTTTTGCAGTCCTCGACGGTCGCGGTTTGCCGCCGTCATGTCGCATCGCAAGACCTGTTTGAGCGGCTCGTCGAACCGCGATAGAAAGCCCCAACGATAAATTCTTAGATGTAAATCTGCGTTTACATGGTTGGATGTAGAAACTGCATCACGCTGGCACCAAGTCAGGGCCTCGATCCCATTCTTACGTCATCCCAACGTATTCCTCCCAATGTTGTTAACCTCAAGGAAAGGGTGGAATTAGTGGCCGCGGGTCAGTCACCCTTGTCCCAATCGGTGATACTTTCCTTCTCCGTACCCGTGATAGCAGCAGCAACTGGTTTACCAAACTGCGCTATACGGGCAGTGAAATGATAATAGGATAGTTCTCAAGCTGAGAGGGATCAAATCGAGAGCTGTCGGTTGGCCGAATAGAACCAAGGGTGGTGGAATTTTGCCATGTTACAGCCAGGGGAGGCCACGGGGGGGCATCCTGACTGCCTCGCGAGCCGGTACCATCGTACTGTTGTCGTCCCGTGGATCCCACCTTAGCATGAAAAGCGTATGCCGACTGTATACAGCCACATACGCATAGGATATGAGTGCTCAGGGGTCTAGCGGAGGTTTGACGCTGTCGCACCAGCCCCGTATTAAGGAGAAAGCTGTGAAGCGTTGTAATTATCCAATCTCCCGGCGCGCCCTTCGGGTTGCGTGCTTCGCGGTAGCCGTAGGTCAGTGCGGTACAATTTGGGGGCAACAGAATTCCCCCCAAAGGGTCCCCATGACTCAAGATTGGTCCACCCACCATTTGGTTTTTTCCACCCCGGGTACTTTCGGGCAGGGGACCCAGAACCGCCCGTTCCTCGAGTGGTACAGAGCCCTGAGCGACCCGCGCTACCGGTTTGACCAACTCCGGCGGATGGCGGCCGCGCGGCCCGCATCCGGAGGAGAGGAAGAGATCGTCGAGCCTGTGGCCGACACCGAGGAACACCTCGATTTTGCCTTCCAAGGCCACGGTCGCCCACGGATGCCCTCGCCCAATAAGGAGAAGCCGAAAGGCGACTGGAACAATTTCCTGGGTGGCACCGCCAGTGCCGGGATCACCGCCACCATGTATCCCGCCAAATACACCTGGGACGTCAATGCCGCTCCCGACTGCACCAACGACTTTCTGGTGGTGACAGTCAACCAGGCCCCCGCCAACCAAACCAACGCCACGGGCACGATTGTCATCAATTCCGAGCCTGCCGAAGGCGATTCGTCGTCAATTGGCAGCACCGTCTATGTCTGGCATGCTGCCACCAACAACTGCCCCGCTGCTCCTTTGAAATGCGTCGCTCGTGTTGCGAATACCACCACCAGCGCCACCGATCTGGCCAATGCCATCAATGGCACATGCCTTAACGGGACGTGCACGGCGGACCCGGCCGTGACGGCATCTTCCTCAAGCGCTACCGTTACCCTGACCCCCACGGCCGCTTACGCTGGTTCAACCGGAAACATCGCCATGACGACCACCAATACGGCCGCCGTACACCTCAATGGGGGCACCACGTCGCCTTCCAACCTCACGGGCGGTAAGGATGGGCAAGCCTCGATCATCGCATTCAATAGTTTGTACTCGGGCGGCGGGGCCGCCGCCACCCAGACCGGAACCGTAACCACCAACAGCGCCGCAGCCGGCCAAACCGTAACCATCGGTTCTCTGACCTTGACGGCCAGCGCCGGCACCTCGGCCGCCGGCACCATAACCATAAACACCAATCCCACGAACGCTCAGGACGTGTATATCGATATCGGCACCACCGGCACTGCCAATGAATCGGACATCTATGCCTTTCACGACAAAGTGGGGGACTGCGGGACGGCTTCCAACTGCGTTCTCATCGGGGCCACCACGACTGCCACCGCCGCCAACCTGGCAGCGGCCATCAACGGGAGTTGCTTGAATACTTGCGTACCCAGCACCCTGGTCACAGCAACAAGCAGCGGTAACGTGACCACAGTGACGGCCATCGTCACGGGTACGTCAGGCAACAGCATCCCGTTATCCGCCAACAATACGACAGGAGGGAATGTGACGGTCAGCGGCGCGACCCTGACGGGAGGCTCAGGCACGTTAACCGCCACGCAGTTCGCCTACTCAGGTCTCACGACCACGCAATTGGCTGCCAATATCGTGACCGCCATCAATAACAACAGCTCTACCGCTGGCGTTACTGCCACCTCCGCCGCCAATGTCATCACCGTCACAGCGACCACGGGCGGGACATCCGGAAACAGCATCGCCGTGGGAGACACTCTGGCGGGCTTTGCCTGGGGCGGCTCAACCCTGGCGGGCGGCACGGCCGCGGGTCTCTGCGGAACCGGGCAACCCACCGTGATGTGGGCCTATAAGGCCAGCACTGCCGCCACGCTTTCGCCGATGTTGGGCTCGCCGGTCCTTTCATTCGATGGGACCAAAGTGGCTTACATTGAAAGCGCCGCCACGGGAGCCATCCTGCACGTGCTGCGATGGAAGTCCGGCGATGGGGGGACCAAGCTGGGCGCCACGCCGGTGGCTCCCTCGACCTCAACGAGCACGGGGGCCACCTACACCACCTGCCTCGCAGGGACAACCTCCTGCATGTTCAACCTCACCCTGGGCAGCAACAACAATACGAATTCCCCCCCCTTCTACAACTACGCCACTGATGTTCTGTACGTGGGCGACAATGGGGGAAAACTCTGGAAGGTCACGGGGGTTTTCAACGGGACACCAACGATCGCCGCTTCACCTTGGAATGCGGGCGTCCTCGTGGACAGCGGATTTGTCCTGACTGGCCCCGTCTATGACTTCGGCACGGGGAACATCTTCGTGGCGGACAGCAACGGGCGCCTCAGTTTCGTACCGGACTCGACGGGAGTCCTGAGTGGCACCAATCTTTCGGGCTTGGGCGCCATTACCGATGCACCCATCGTCGATTCTTCCACCGGGCACGTTTTCGTATTTTCGGGGGGAAACGGAACCAGCGCGATTGTGGAGGAGGCCGGCACGGCGGCGTTGGGCAGCCCTACATCCGTGAATATTGGGAACAACTCTTCCGGCACCCACGTCCATGCGGGCACCTTTGACAACTTGTATTTCACCAGCGTGAGCACGGGGCACCTCTACGTATGCGGCAAACAGACCGGCAATGCTGCCCCCGCGCTCTACAGTATTCCCTTCAACACCAGCGGTGTTATGACGACGCCAGTCAACGGGCCGCTGGACCTTTCTACCACTACCACCGCCCAGGAGTGTTCACCCCTCTCGGAAATTTATAACCCCAATGTGAACGGCGGCACGGATTGGTTATTCCTGGGAGTTCCGGCCAACTGCGCCTTTGGCGGTTCGGCGACGGGCTGCATTATGTCATTCAACGTAACCAGCGGAACATTCCCCGCCACGGCATCCGCAACGGCACCGGAAAACGGCGGGACCAGCGGGATTATCGTCGACAACGTGAGCACATCCCTTCAGGCCTCCAGCGCGTACTTCACGACGCTGAGCAGCCCGGGGGCGGGCGGTTGCACCACCGAACCGGTCAACGATTCCTCTACCTGCCTGGTCAAGCGGACCCAGAATGGACTGCAATAAAGTGTGCCGGTGAGTAGTTGGCGGATTATAAGTTGACTGGTCGGGGCGCCCGCATTTGAACCGGAGAACTCTTTCCTATTGAACAAGCACGCGGTTGCAGCGGAATCGATTCGGGACGACGGGGTCCCACTGCTGATAGGGTATAGCGATTCAGAAACGCTCGCGGATGAAAAAAACGTGCCGCGGCTAGCCGTCACACAGGGGCGAACCACTGCAGCAGGTAAAGCCAGGTTTTCAGTCCGGTTTTTGTGACCACGCCGCGATAAGAGATGGGAAGACCACGACTCCGCCACTCTCGACCACTTCGCTGCGTATCCGCTGCTCTAACGTGCGGAGGTCCATTTCCGCCGCGAGTGCTTGACCACGCTCACCCATTGAATCCAGCAGGGCGGCAGTGAAGCCCGCCGCCACTGCATACCCCTCAAATTCAGGCCCGCCCCCAATCCTCGCATCGAGACGCATCTGGGGCGCGGGCAATCCTGCGGAGATGAAGTATTCATAGAGCCGGAGCCCGATGGAAGTATCCCCGCCGGCTGCCTCGATCGTTTCCACTATCCAGCGATCGTTTCGTCTGAACACGGGCAGTTTATGGAGAGACCGCACTCCCGTGCAGTCCGGTTCTTGAAACATCAAGAGTCCGCCCGGGCGTAGCTTGCGGGTAAGCTTTCGCAGGGTATCGACGGGATCGGGGTAATAGACCAGGATAAATCGACCCACGACCGCGTCGAAGGGTTCCGCAAAGTCCATCTCCGCCGGATCGCCCTCCAGGAATGACACGTTGGATGTCTCCTCCGCTCGTTCCCTCGCGATCTCCAGAACCGCCGGGAGACGGTCAACTCCAATCACACGGCCCTCCGGACCCACAATTTCGGCGGCAAGAAAAGCCACTGCGCCAGGCCCGGTACCAACATCCAGGACGCGCATTCCCGGCTGGAGACCGGCTTCTTTCAAGGCTTGCTGAGTGAAGTTCTTGTAGAGTTGCGCCTGACGGTCGAGCCAACGAAAAGCCAACTGAGTCGTTAGGGGGTACTTGGCCGAGCTTCGCGTTGTGGCCACCACCGCTCCTTTCCCACCTCGCCGAATCCGGCTTGCCGTTGCGGGTGCCGGGTCAACCCGGTCTTGCGGTTGTAATCCGCTCAAAACCGCAACTTGGCCCCATATTGGATCTCCCGGGCATTAAACACGTCCCGCGGAGTGAGGTAAAGCGTGGGGAGAGTGAATCCCCCTTCCAATGGTTGGGGCGCCGCGTTCGGGCACGCTAACATGTTACCACTGCCACATGTCGTATTTATATCCTTAATATTGACCCGATTAAAAGTATTGAAGCCATCGACGGTTAAATCCAGCGTCCAGCCTTCCCGAAGTTTGAAGTTCCAACCCAATCGGAGATCCACGTTGCTCAGCCCCGGGCCAATGTAGCTATTTCTCCCGAGAGCGCAGCCCTCAGGGCACTGCGATGACCCGGCCGGGTAGCCCGGGCGATCGTTCAGGGGGTTCCCGTCATTGTTCAGGTCGTTGCCGGCATAGATTGTGTACGGGCTGCCGCTTTGAAGCGTCATCAGCGCGGCCAGGCTGGCGCCCCGCAGGAGTCGCACGTTCGCCGGGCCGGTACTCATGAAAC
>DATJVT010000304.1:0-12221 GCA_035501695.1 Terriglobia bacterium
CTCATCGATGGTCTCTTCGTATTTGGTCTTGGTCGCTGTTGCCATTTTTACAAGTCCTTACTATGAACACCGTAATGTGCACTGTCCCACCCACCTTTCAAACGATAAGCGCACCCGTTGGGTTTGTCAAGGACACTCGACCCGCTCTCAAGGCGGGCAGGCCCAATCCTCGTTATGGTGCCGCACATTCGTTCCAGGCGGCTTCGACGGCTTCGGGATCGTCGTCGGCGCCATCCAGGCTCTCTAGCAGAGAGCCCGCTAATTCGGCACGTTCTTCCGCGCTAAGGGTGAGGGCACGCTTCAGCAGTTCAGTGGCGTCCTGCGTCATGCGATCATAATACGCCCAGAGTCAGGACACGGGCCAGAGAGCCGGGGAAAAACTGTGAATCAAAGGGGGAAGCCACGCACAGCGCTTTTCCGTCCGTGGGCACTTTTCACGGCCGGGCGGCGGGAGAAACAGACTACGGGGTACGGGATTCGGGACACGGGATTCGCGATTCACGGGGGCGGGAATGAGGAGTCAGGGGTTTGTGCTAACCCGCGATCCACTAATCATCAATCTCTAAACAAGGCTTCAATACCACGGCTCCCGCACAGGACACGAGGGAATTACGATGGGCCATTATCGCGGGGGCTCTGCCGCAAGGCGGTTACGTCCGTGTTGTTTCACTTCTGCGGCAAGGTCGCGCAGGGATCACATTGCGAAGGGCTAGCATCCGGAATATCCAGTAGATGCCCACTGCTGCGGCAATATGCTTCAGCGTATGGCCGCTGATGATGTGGCCAAGGTTGTAGATGGGGCGATCCAGCGATTCGAAAATCTTAGCGAGGACATAGAAGCCAAGGGCTACCAACAGGTCTGGCCCGCGGGTATAGCGCGCGGGGAAAAGCCAGAGCATGAGAAGAATCAATGCCAGTGTATAAAATTGGACCACGATGTAGGGGCGCAAATCGCCGGCTCCGCGTAATTCCGTGAGATACCAGTAAACCACACTGGTCACGCCGAGAAGCACGAGGGGTACCAGAGCGAGTAGGCCGATGCGTGGATTTACTCGCTCCATCAACATGGCGCAAAGCAGCGACATGAACCCTAACGTCATGGGCAGGCGGTCCCATACCAGTCGGGCATTATTCGGAACAAGGTGATAGTACGCGGAACCCAGGCAAGTCAAAGCGACGCCCACACACAGGACGATGTAGGGCCAGCGTTCGCCCCATGTTACAAACGATCGTGTGTTCGCTCCGCGCACGCCCAACACCACGACCAATCCCCAGATCCCAACGATCAGGAAAGGAACATTGGAGATCACATTGAGGAAGTTGGGAATTCCCAGAACCATTCGCTGGTCCGCGAAGTGATGATAATCGGGTGACTGCGCCACACGGGGGACAAAAGCGATCACCGTCCCCGCCGCGAGAGTGATCGCACCGAGCATCATGAGACGAAGGCTTTGGCGCATAGCCTCACCCGCCCGTGGCGAAGCCAGAGGAAGGGCTAAGGGAGCGGGGCGGGGGGGCGCCCTCCTGGGGTCATACCACCGAAGTCGCATACTTAAGCTGCTCGCTCATAAATACTCGCGCCCCGCGCCCCAGTCGCCACACAGACTCCCCCAGGGGCGAGGGAGGCAGAGGCTTAATCTCGACGCCTCGCGCCCGAATTCTTCATCGACCTTACAGGGAAAATGGATTCCCGACTTCCATGGCCAGTTCCCAGATTCCGCGCGCGCGCTGGTACATGGCTGCCCGGAACCTTCCCGGGTCTTCGAGACGCCATGCTTCCGGGGTGCTGAACCAATAGGCATTGCGCTGGTTGACCCAGGTTTCATAATAGACACCCCAGCCCGCCAGCAAGCCGTTGGCCTGAAGGGCGCCGTCTCCGATGCGCTTACCCCAGCGATAGAGGTTGGCGGCGGCGCAATAGCTGACACCCGTCCAGACTTCGAATTGGTGCGTGTACTCGCTGTCGCCCACTCCCGGAGTGGAGTCGGGATGGAGCGCGTTGGCCACACCCATATCGCCGATCCCGTCGCCGTTCAGGTCCTTGAGGGGCAGCACGGCCCGCTTGAAAAGCTGGCGGTAATGGGAGGTGAGCCGGTCAGCATCGACCACCGGTGGAAGGCCCGTGACGTCGACATAGCGCTCGCCGATCATGGCGTCACCCATGATGTCCGGGTTGTGCTCGTTGTACTGGTAGTAGCCGAGTTGTTCGTTCCAGAATTCGCGCTCGGTGCTTTCGCGCGCCTTCTTTAATTCGGCGCTGACCTGATCCCGGAAGGGGTTATCCCGCCGGTGTTCCGCCAGCGACTGTAGCGCCTCCAGCGCGGCGAGCCACAGGATGGCGTTAAACATCTTATTATCCAGGTACTCGGAGCTCTTCATTTCCGAGAGGCCGTCGCCATCGGTGTCAGTGGTCTTCTGGTAGTTATAGCTTCGCATCAGGGCCGGCCAGACCTGGTTGATGAAGTCGTCGTCCCGGGTCTTATACCAGTAGGCGTGCGATTGCAGGATGAATTTGGGCGAGAGCTCGGACCATGGCGTGGTGATGCGTCCCGGGATTCCCTTGGGGCTCTTGTTGTAGTCACGGCCGTAGCCGTCGTACAGAAAGAGCGGATCGTTATCCACGCCGCCGGCATCATGCGGGCAACTGCCGTCCGCTGTATCCATGATGAAATCCGAGAACATCAGGAGCAAATCGCGCTCGTTCCTCGGCCAAAGGTCCCGATTGCTGCGGCAAGGATGATGGCGCACGTCGAACGACTCGGCAAACCGGTACTCCTGGCACTCCATCACGAAGGAGAGATGCTGGCCCGGCCGGTTGCCGAACTTCTTGGGCTTGGTAATGCAACCGTTCTCCCAGAAGGATCCCCCGAAGGTGGCGTAATAAAGCTCGTTCAGGACGCTTTGCTTGAGCCATTCAGGATGGGCGCGGCTTCGGATGATCGGGTTCTGCCACGCCTCCACCATCTCCAGCCAATGTTCCCCCTGCAGCAGCGCCTCGCGGGCGATGGCGAGCGCATGCCCTGGCTTCGATGGGGGGAAGTATTCGGTGTAGCGTCGCCACCAGCGTGTTCCGGGGTCAAACTCAATCTGAGGAAAGAACCAGGTCAGCGCGAACGGCACTGTGGCTTCAGAGTTGGGGGCAACGTCCACTTCCACGCAAAGTGCTCCCGCCGGCTGTTTGCTGCCGGCACTCAATTCCCTGTTGGCGAGTTTGCCCTCGCTGGAAAAGTCCCGCCAAATATCGGAACCGTCGCCATTGCCATCCCACGCCACGGCATAAGTGGCTGAGCCGCTGGTGGCGATGCACCATTCCGTGTCCTCCGTCTCGGGTGAGTGGGCGGCGTCGTGCGCTTTCATCACGATGGCAGTAATACTGTTGCCTGAATCCCGCGCGAGTTCATTGGAAAGCCCCTTCCTCGGCCGGGCGGAAGTCTTGGCGTCGGACTCCCCGATCATCTTTTCCAGAACCGGGGTGTTTCTGGGCCCCGTATAGGGAGCATTGGGGAAGGTGAACATCACTGAGATTTTCGCCGCGTGCGGCAAGGGATTATGGACGTGGAACAGGAACAGTGCTGCCGGGAAAGACGTTTCGCGATAATTGTCCTTAATCACGGGGCTGAAAAATTGCAGAGTAATGCTGGTCTTGAAAGGCTTATAGGCACACCAGCCGCGGGGGAACAAGGCGTAATAGTCCGCCTCGCCCGGTTGCAAGCGCGGCCAGGCGGGGAGCACGTCATCGGTGGCGAGCGTCCGCGCCGTGGCCTCCTGTCCCTCCACTTTCTCCCGGATGTGAAATGCTGCCTGCGGCAGGAATCTCTCTTCGTAACGTCCCGCTTTCATTTGCCACGGGCCGAACGAGCCGCAGAGGTTATACATGAAGTTCCCGGCGCCGATGCCTCCCAGGGGGATGCCCTTCTTGGTTCTGGTTGGGGTATTCAAGCCGTTTTCAGGGTCGGACAACAATTCAAGTCTGGGGATGTCACCCAGGGAATGCTTCCAGGCGCAGGAGGGAATAACCTGGCCGCCTTCCCGCGTTTTCGCTGGCGGCGCCTTCGAGGCTTGAGTGGGGTTGGAACTCTGCCCGGCACCGGAGCCTGCTCCCGACATTACGAGGCCGGCCGCAGACGTCGAGGTAAGGATGAAATCGCGGCGTGAAAGATGATCTTTAACCATGGTTTATCTCCGTATTGGGGTCCACGATCTGAAGAGAAGGCGATGGATCAACCTCTCTCCTTTGGGGATGATGGGCGTGCATGCGGGAGGGGTTTGAGCTCCCCCACGATGAACCAATAGGCAATCAGGCCGGCCACCAGGACGCCGGCCGCGAGGGCAAACCCCGGAAGGTAGGTGTGCGTGTGGGCGATCAGGAATCCGGTAATAAGTGGGGCCAATATGCCTCCGATATTCCCGGCGAAGTTCTCAAAGCCTGTCCACGTGCCCACTTCGTCGGGCGGCGCGCACGACTGGAGGATGGCGAAAATGTTGCCGGTTGCCAGCCCCACGAAGGAGCAACCCATCAGGAAGATGAGAGCCCCCTGCGGAGTTTCCGCGCGCGCGGCGGGAATCAGCAAAAGGCCGGACAGAAACGCCGCAGTTAGCACGGTCTTGCGCGTCCGGGTCTCATCCCATCCCCAGCGAATGAACCAGTCGGCCACCCATCCTCCCAGAGGTTGGCACACCCCAAAAACCAGAAAGGGCAACCCGGCATAGAAGCCGGCCCGCACCAGGGGAAGCTGGCGAACCGTGACGAGATAGTCGGGAAGCCAGGTAACAAGCAGGTACCAGTAATAATCAAAGCAAAAGAAACCCAGGCAAATGCCCAGCAGATTTCGATTGAAATGAATCCGCCACGCCGTACGTAAGACGCGACCTGAACCTGCACTGCGCGCACCTCGCAGACTGTTGGGCGCGGCAAGAAGCCAGGGCAATACCCAAACCAGCGCCGTGAACCCCACCAGGGCGAACATTTTGCGCCAGCCATAGAGCACGATGAGGGCCGCGATCAACGGAGCGCCCACGGCCAGTCCCAGGCGCGTCCCACTATCGAAAAGTCCGGAGGGGAAGGCACGTTCCTGGGAGGGAAAGAGCAGGCTCACGATCTTGGTCCCGCCGGGCAAATAGATTGACTCTCCAATCCCCAGCAGGATTCGCAGCAGGATCAAGACCAGCAAGCTGCCCGCAACGCCCGTCAATCCGCAGGCGAGCGACCATATGGCAAAAAGCCCAGCATAAAGCCAACGCAGATTCCACCGGTCCACACACCAGCCGATGGGAACCTGCATCAGCGCGTATGACCAGAAAAAAGATGAGAGGACGATCCCTTTGGTTTCAGGGCCGAGGTGCAGGTCTAATGATATGAAAGGCAAGGCAACGGAAATGGTGGCGCGATCAAGGTAGTTGATGAAGGAAGCTACAAAGAGCAGCCCGACGATTGCCCAACGGCGCGAGGTTGCAGTCATCAGCAGACCGGCGCTATCGGGTCCTTCTCCTGGAGCCGGGTTGTCGAGGTGGGCCATCTCCCAGTCCCTGCGTGTCAGGAGTGCGCAGAATATCGTAATCTACGGGAAGGTCAAGAAAAGAAAATGCCACTCCACGAGGGCAACTCCGCGAAGAGACTGTTGAGCTGATTTGCCACCGCCGCAAGTCAACTGGAGCCGGTTCCGGCCCAATCGATTGCCCGCACTCACCATGGGGAAAACCAGGCGCACGACAGTTGGCAACGGACCCTAAGAACCGTGCATCCAAAAGTCCGAAGAGGGTTTTCGAATACTTGGAGGGATCGGGGATGACGCGGTGAAACGGTTTCCCGCACAAACCCTGTTTTGTTTATTGACTTTCCTCGCCGGTTGTGGCCTGGCCGGGAGGATCGTCTCCAGTCAGCCATGCCTGGGTAACCCCCATCCGCCCGGCAGTCTCCATCAAGTTTATGCCGTCCACACCCCAAATTCGGCCCGTTCCTCCTGTCCCATCGCCGAAGACGGCCGGCTCCATTTCTCGATAAAGCTCCCGGCAGCGCGAGCCCTTTCCAACTCGCCAGTCCTCACCATCTCACCTCCATTGGCTCTTCCCGGACCAGTGAAGGACCTTCTGGCCTTGACACAAACACGTCGCGAATAGCGCCACCCTGCATTTGTACTTCATGTAGCAGGTGCAAAACCACCGGAGGGGCAATTGCTCCACCGCTACTCAAAGTGGGAGATCCGCAATCCGGTGCACTGGGGCGCACCAGTTCTTTGATTTGGGTTGACACCGTTGGGGTGCTACGCACCCGCGCCGCCAAGCCCGAAAAAACCTACCAAGGAGGGATTTCGTCATGGAAAAATATAACGATCGACGCGAAAGCCGCCCGGAAGTCTGCGAGACGCGTGGAAGCGCATGGGTTGTCGATCAGGACTGGCAGGACGTTCAGGGTTACGCAGGCGTGTTGCGCCATCTGGGTTTCGACGTAGAGCCCTTCACGAATTACCAGGAGGCGTCACGCCGCCTGGAGGAAGAATCCCCGGATTTCGTCTTTGTGAATCAGGGTACTGCGGCGTTCGAAGCCCGAGAAGTGTTGATGGGCGCCTTGGCCCGCAGTCACCGTACTCCTGTCGTAGTGCTAACGCGCAGTCTCAACATGGGTTGTTACCTTGAAGCCATGCAACTGGGCGCGGCGGACTACGTGGAAGTACCACTGACCCCTGCGGAAGTGGAGCATCTGGTGACGACACATTTGCAGCCAAGGGCGTTGAAAGCTCGGACGACTGCCCGGCCTTAGGAGGCTGGCAAATCCTCAGCGGGGCATGGCCGGGGGATCTGTGGGCGTTATTCCATTCTCCCGAGCGCCTGCATGTGTTGAATTCAGCGGTTTCGCGCTTGGGGATTGAGGGGGGATAAGCCCCTGAGATTACTATTCAATTAACGGGGCATTTGGTTGACGCTTGGGATTACGCGTGAATGCAAGCCGGAGGCGCCCAGATGGCCAATCCGAATCGCCATCCCCTTAGAATCAATTATTTATGCTATTTATACTTTTGTGTATATACGGAGTTGTTAGCAGAAAAACCCCTTGACACTGAGTTATTCATCAATTACCCTTCCTAGGCAGATCAGGGAACGGTTTTGATTCGGAGGAGGGGAACCCCGGGGTCTTCCTATGCTGCTCATTCTGCCTGCCACACCTTCTCCCTTTGCGTAGGGGGAGACCTCCTTCCACATCCGAGGTTGGTTATGACTCGTTCACCGTCAGTAAAGTTCAGGGAGTAACGTCGACGGCTCAGGTTTCTCGGCTCCGAGGCTGGGAGGGATAACCTTCTCATTTCGGAAGCAAATAACACTCCAATCCGGCTCTGAAAGGGGCCGATGCATTCCAGCTTGGAGGTTTCCCATGGTTAACGAGACATTCACGCCGCTGGGGATCGATCGAGCCAGCCTGGGTCGTAGAGTCCTCCTCGTCGATGAGGACCCAGCCGACCTGAGGACTCTGCGCCTGGTTTTGGAAGGCCAGGGATATGAAGTCCGCACGCACTCGACGCATGAAGAAGGCGTCCGCTGCTTGGAGGCGGAGCCATTTGACTTTGTGGTGGTGAGCCAAGGCAGCCAGGCCTTTGAGGGGCGAAAGGTCCTGGATAGAGCGGCGCAGTTGGATCGCCAGCTTCCCGTTCTGGTGGTGACTCGTTGCATCGACATGCATTGCTATCTTGAAGCCATGCAAATGGGCGCTATCGATTACCTGGAGAAGCCTGTCCCGCCCGCCGATTTGGTGGGCTTTGTGCGCGCCCACGCCAGCTTCGAGCCGTTCAAGATGCGGGCAGGCGCGGCATAGGAATTGTCGCCCGCTATGATGCTTCAGGTAGACGACCTCCATGCCGCCAACTGCCCGGCTTATGTATTGTTGTGGGGTGCGGCCGCCAAGCCGGCAGTGAACCGGATTTCCAAAGGCCTATCCGTTATGGTGTTAATCAATTGCGGCCGGCTGGAGGTCTGGCGCGAGCGCCTGAACCAGACCCAGAGCCACCAGGTACACGGAACCGGCGATGATGAACACGGGTAGGTAAGACCCGGTGAGCTGCAACAGCCAGCCCGTAAAAGTCGCAATAAACATGCCTCCCACGGCGCCTCCACATCCACCGATGCCCACCACCGAAGCCACCGCGCGTCGCGGGAACAGGTCGGAGGCGACGGTGAAGATATTGGCAGAGAATCCTTGATGGGCAGCGCAAGCCAGGCTGATGATAGCGACAGCAGTCCACAAGCTGTGCACCCGCGTGGTAATCATGACCGGGATCACGCAAAGGGAGCAGATCAGCATGGAGGTCTTGCGGGCGCGATTGACCGTCCACCCCCTCTCCAGAAACCTCGCCGGCAACCAACCCCCTACGATGCTCCCGACTGTGGCGCAGTTGTAAATCACGATGATGGGTAGCGCCACTCCCGTCAGTGGGAGATGGTGCTCGCTGACGAGGAACTTGGCGAGCCAAAACAGGTAGAACCACCAGATGGGATCCGTGAGCGTTTTGCCCATGACGAATGCCCACGTCTGCCGGTAACCCAGCAGATGTGACCACGAGACTCGGGTATTTGGCTCAGGAGGATCACTCAGGATATAGCTCAACTCCTCCTTGGAGACACGCGGATTGTCCTGGGGCGGGCGGTACACCAACAGCCAAATGACCAACCAGATGGCACTGAAGGTCCCAGTCAAGAGGAAGGCGTAACGCCAGCCGAAGTGAACCGCCACCCAGGGCACGGTCAGAGGAGCCAGGGTGGCGCCCACGTTGGTGCCACAGTTCAGGAGACCCGTGGCCAACGCCCGTTCTTTCTTCGGGAACCATTCGGCCACGGTCTTGATCGCCGCCGGAAAGCTGCCGGACTCCCCAAAGCCCAGGGCAAAGCGCGCAACTCCAAAGCCCAGCGCCGATCGCACCAACGCGTGACCCATGGCGGAAAGGCTCCAGATGCTGATGGCCAGGGCATAACCCAGTCGCGTACCGATGCGGTCAATGATCGGCCCCATCGTGAGCAACCCCACCGCGTAGGCAGCTTGAAAGGCCGTGACGATATAGCCGTATTGCACCTCGTTGAAGCCAATGCGGGTCTGGAGCAGGGGGGCGAGCAAGCCCAATACCTGCCGGTCAATGTAGTTGATGGTGGTGGCGAAGAAGAGCAGGGCACAGATAACCCATCGATAATTACGCATTCTTCACCCAGGCATGCCGTGCGTCATCCGCCCAAGCGCCGTAGCGCCGCTCCTCTCCGGCCAGGACCCACGTGTAATGAAGTTCGTAGCCGGGGGCGCCCACCACGGGGTGGTAGCCTTTGGGTAGCAGGACCGTGTCGCCATCTTCGACTACGAATACGCTGGAAAACCCTTCGGGATCGCCGGGAGCGGTGTAGGTCCAGATGAATCCGAAACCCTGGGCGGGCTTAACGCGAAAGTAGTAAACCTCTTCCATCACGGCTTCCTGCGGTGGATTTGATTGGTCATGCTTGTGGGGGGGAAAACTCGACCAGTTACCGGGCGGATTCAGGGTCTCCCCGGCCAGAAGGCGACCCGCCGGGACATTCGCGCCCAAGGCCGAGTAAACGGTGCGCCGCCAATTGTCGCGTCCCACGGTATTGCTTATGACCGTGGACCCTTCCAGGAGTGCGGCCGGTGCGTGGGCATCCGAGGGCGCAGAGAATATTCCCAATTCTGCCGCTGCGTCCGCTTTGATATCCAGTTGCGAATTTGGAGGGACATAGCACATCACCGGCGGCCCGGAAAAAACGTCAGGCCGCTTCCCGATGGCGCGGTAAATTTCTTTGCTGCGGCCCACCGTGGCAATGGAAAGGGTTACGGTGCCGGAGAAGATATCCAGTACGTATTCGCGCGCGCCGGTGTGAAGCGAGTGCCGCTCACCCTTGTCCAAATGCAGGGTGGCAAAGTCGAGGTAGCGCATGGCGCCGGGCGCCACAATCTGCTGAAACTTGCCATCCTTCCGAGCTTTGATATGACGGTCCATCTTAACCTCGCAGTGCCGCCCCCGCGACGGCGCGGGATCGGCGACCTCCCGGCCGCAGGGCGGCCCCCTTCGGCCGGATGGCTGACTAGAGAAGTTCAGCGCTAGATTTCCTGGGCGGTTGGGAGCCGGTGCTACTTCCCTCCCGCATAGTCCCGGTAAGCCTCGGCGATCTTGGCCCCTGCCGCGTCGCCGTGATGGATCAGCACCCGGTAGCGCAGCGTAAGCGATTTACCGATTGGGATTGTCACGCTCCCGTCGCGTTTGGGGTCTTTGTAGAAGTCATGTTCCCCGAAGGGGTTGACCGCGAATAGCCCATAATCGCGCGCGTGCCAGTAGGTCGGATGCTTAATGTTGGCGGGATTATCAAAAATCGCGATGCCCAGCGATTCGCCATCCACTTCGCCGGAATAATCCACCCAATTGGCGCGCTTCCCCCAGATTTCGGCCTCTCCCACCTTGCCCTCGGAATTCGTCATCTTCAGTCCCGGCTGGGTGAGCCCGTTAACCACCCGGATGGCGAAAGTGCCCTCTTTGGTGTCACCCATTTTAAGGGGCCCGGCTTTATCCGCCATCAAGGTAATTGTGCAGTCGATGACGCGTTCCGTCTCGTCGCCACTGAAGGAGTACTCCTGGGTTTCACTTCCGATGGCCTTGCCGTCCGGACCCACCAGGTCAAACTCCGCCTTGAGAGTTCCAGTTTGACCATCGCTTTTGACCTCATCAAGCTTGCGAAACACAGTTCGTCCGGTCGGCAATTCCCCGCTGGTGGGATAGTAAACCCCACCGGCCGTCTGGGACGCCTTGGTGGGCGGGGCCTCCCCCCAGAAATCGATCCCGTTGATGTTGCCGTGCGCAAAGAACAAGGCGCGATGGTGCGGGTGGTCATGGCGCTCCCCGGGAATGTCCGTGCGCATGGGGAATCCCCGTGTCACTACCGTGCCTTGCGCCGAGCGCAAGGGCGACAAATAGGGCTTGGGAGATTTGGGACCATAGTAGAAAGTAGTGAAAGACTTTCCGCCGATGAACACTTCGACGGAGTCCGCTTGCTTCTGCAATTGCACCGTCGCATCCGCGGCCATCAGAGAGGCGCAGGGCAACAGGATAGCGAACCCAAGCCAGTATCCAACCTTTTCCAAACATGTCATAAAGAGAAGCCTCGCTTGCGGCAGATGAAGAACTTGCTGCTGGGCTGTGGCGCCCGATAATCCTGGCACTTTCCACCACCGCTTGCCGCCAAACGCCAGGGCGCCTTCCAAGACCGCACGGAGGTGGCAGGTTTGCTGCCGGCAGCAACTTTGCGATTATCGGTATCGGCGAATAGCCTGTCAAGTGACGGGGGACAACGATTTCCACCACCGATCCCGCAGTATAGTAAAATACAAACTGGCGGGCGCGCCCCGTGTCCCTTCCGCTCCGCTTTGATGCCCTGCTCAGGACTTACAGGCTGTTGGGGCCGGAGAAAGGTGAAGTCTTCCTTCGCGATTTGAACATGTCCCAATCATTTCCTGTTGCACCGCCGCCCACAACGGTTACCCTCAGCGAGCAGGCTGGATTCAGGCTGAAGCAAATTCGCGAGCGCTTGGGCTTGACTCTGCGCCAAGTGGAAGAAGCCAGCCTGGAAATCGCCGATGCCGAGCGCAGTTCGGAGTATGTGGTTTCCACCGCGCGTCTCAATCAGATTGAGAATGACGGGTCGCTCCCTAGTGTGTACAAGTTGTACAGCTTGGCGGTTATCTATCGGCTCAGCGTCGAAGAGATGATGGCGATATACGGAATCAGCCTGGGGAAAATGGACCACCACCGCCACGCCACGCTGCAATCCTCCACGCATCTCTTCACTGTAGAGGTCGGAGACCCGGCGCGCCCCATCCGCTTCCCGGTGCGGTTCGACCCGGGATTCCGCCCCGAGAAAACCGCTTTTCTCTCCCGCCTGGTGGAGTCGTGGGGTGAGATTCCCGCCGGACTGCTGAGCCAGCTCGATTTCAAAAAATACCGTTACGGCTTCATTGGCCTGGAAGATCAGATGATGGTTCCGTTGCTGCGGCCGGGGTCGATTGTGCAGGTGGATGACTCGCGGCGCCGGATTGTGAACTCCGGATGGCTGACCGAGTACGATCGCCCCATCTATTTCCTGGAACTCCGTTATAGCTATGAATGCTGCTGGTGTTTCCAGCGCGGCAAGGAAGTCACGCTGCTCCCCCACCCTCTGTCACCTGCGGGCCCGCAGACCATTCGGAT